>JBDSLU010000174.1:0-13282 GCA_039916225.1 Vicinamibacteraceae bacterium | reverse complement strand
CGTCAAGGCCTGCGAGCCGCGGCGGATGCGCGTGGTCGGCGCGTTCACCGCGCGTGGCGGCATCTCGACGAACGTCACCGCCGACTACCTCAAGCCGGCGCGCTGACCTGCGTCTAGCGGCCCAGGGCCAGCGCCAGGCCGACGCCGAGGATGACGCAGACGGCCAGACTCGTAGCGACAGCCACCGTGTCGCGGCGCCGGACGTCGGCGGTCAGCGTCGTCACCAGCCGTAGCACCGGCGTCATCATCAGCGCGATCAGCCCGGCGTCGAGCCAGGGATCGGCCGCCGCCGGGCCGCGCGCCAGCCACGTCGCCAGCCCGGCTGCGAGCAGTACGGTGGTCGTGACCACGGCGCTCCGGTTCACGGCGTCGAACGTCACGACACCCGCCACCAGCGCAGGAACATCAGCCCCGAGACCGCGATCAGCACCGCCGCGAGCAGCACTTTCAGGTGGCGCTTGGGCCGGGCGGTGCCGAATCGCACGCCCCATCTGGCGCCGCCGAGGACGCCGATCACCGAGGCCGCCGCGTAGTGCGCGTCGACATTGCCATGCGCGAAATAGATCGGCGCGCTCGATAGCGCGGTGAGCCCGATCAGGAAGGCGCTCGTCGCGGTGGCGACGCGGATCGGCACGCCGCACCACAGGTTCAGCACCGGCACCTGCAGCACGCCCCCGCCCAGGCCGAGCAGCCCCGAGACGTTGCCGGCGACCACCGATGCGGCGACCGCCAGCGGCAGGCGGACCGTGTGATAGACGACCTCGCGACCGCGATCCGGATCGAAGAAGCGGCCGCCGTAGGCGCTCGGCTGCGCCTGGGCGTCATCGACGACGTTGGCGTGATCGAGGTGCAGCACGGTGAGGGCGGCGATGGCGGCGGTGGTGATCGCGAAGACCAGGGCCACGGTCGCTTCGGAGAGGTACTGCGCCGTCACGCCGCCGGCCAGGCCGCCGACCGACGAGCCGACCAGGAGCAGCATCCCGAGCCGCGTGTTGACGAACCCGTGCCCCACCGTCTCGCTCGACACCGCGCCCGACGTCGCGATGACCGTCATCAGCCCGACGCCGGCCGCCTGGCGCACGGGCAGGTCGAAGATCCAGGTCAGCGCCGGGACGAGGAAGATGCCGCCGCCGAGACCGAGCAGCGCGCCGACCGTGCCGGCCGCGAAGCCGAGCCCGATGACGACGACGAGGTGTATCGCGTCCATCGCGCGATGACGCTCAGGCGCCGCCGGCGCGGAGCGCGGCGTAGAGCGCCGTCATCCCCGGCGTCGGCACGCCGAGCTCGCGGCCGCGGCGCACCACTTCGCCCTGCAGCGCCTCGACTTCGGTCTGCTTGCCCTGCTGCAGATCGATGAGCAGCGAGGAGCGTGTGTCCGGCGGCAGGGCGTCGAGGTAGCCGACCATGCGGGCGATCACGTCGCCGGCAATCGGCACGCCTTCGGCCAGGGCTACCGCCTCGACTTCGGCGGCCACGGCGAGGAAAGCCTCGCGACCGATCGGGTCGCCCCAAATCGCCCCGGCCGGGCGCCGAGACACGCCGGTGAAGGCGGCAAAGGTGGCGAGGTAGACCAGCTTCTCCCACACCGGCACCCGTCCATCGGCGACGGCCTCGGCATGGACGTCGGCGCGGGCCAGGACGTCGGCGATGCGGGCCGCCCGCGCCGAGACGTCCCGCCGCTCGCCGAAGGCCTCGCCGAGGATCACCCGGCGGTGAACGCCCGTCTGCTCGATCAGACCGGGCGCGACGATGGCCGTGGCGACGTAGGTCGTGCCGGCCAGCACCCGTTCCTCCCCGACGGCGTCGGCCAGAGCGTCGGCGCTGGCGACGCTGTTCTGCAGCGTCAGCACCGCCGTCTCCGGCCCGCACAGCCACGGCAGGAGCGGCAGGATCTGCGCGTTGGCGTAGGTCTTCACGGCGAGGATGACGAGGTCGACCGGGCCGACGCGGGCTGGATCGCTCTCGGCCTCGAGGCGGACGACGTGGTCGCCGAGCGGGCTCCAGATCAGCAGCCCGCGCTCGTGGATGGCGCGCAGATGGGCACCGCGGGCAATCACGGACACACGCTCGCCGCTCCGCGCGAGGCGCGCTGCGTAGAAGCCTCCGACGGCTCCGGCGCCGACCACGGCTATGTGCATCAGATGCTCGAGCGTCGAAGCGGAACTGCGTTAGGATGCCGCGAACGCGCCGACAGCGGACACTATCCTATGGGACTGTTCCGAACCAAGAGCATCGAACAGCTGCGGGCGCAGGCCGACGCCCCCGGGCAAGGCCTGACGCGCGCACTGAGCGCCAAGGACCTCGTCTTCCTCGGCGTCGGCGCGGTGATCGGCGCCGGCATTTTCTCGACACTCGGCACGGCCGCCGCCGGCGAACCCGGCGTTCGCGAGGGTGCCGGACCGGCACTGGTCCTCTCGTTCCTGCTGCTCGGCGTCGTCTGCGCCCTCTGCGCCGTCTGCTACGCCGAGCTCACGGCGATGATTCCGGTGTCGGGCAGCGCCTACACCTACACCTTCGCCACGCTCGGCGAGCTCGTCGCCTGGATCATCGGCTGGGACCTGGTGCTCGAGTACGCGGTGGGCAACGTCGCGGTCGCGATCGCCTGGTCTGGCTATTTCCAGGGCATCCTGGAGCTCGTCGGCATCCACCTGCCGGGCTGGATCGCGCACGGCTATGGCGACGTGATGCAGCAGCTGCGCGCCGCCACCGAGGGCGGCAACGTCGCCAGGGTCGCGGAAATGCAGGCGCTGATCGCGTCGGCGCCTTCGCTCTTCGGCAAGCCGCTCCTGGTCAATCTTCCGGCGGTGGCCATCGTGATGCTCGTCACGTGGCTGCTCGTACGCGGCGTGCGGGAGAGCGTCAGGGCCAACAATCTGATGGTCTGGGTCAAGCTGATCGTGCTGGCGCTGTTCCTCGGCGTCGGCGCGTTCTACATCGACCCGAAGAACTGGCACCCGTTCGCGCCCAATGGCTGGACCGGCATCCACCAGGGTGCGGCCATCGTGTTCTTCGCCTTCATCGGCTTCGATGCCATCTCGACGGCGGCCGAAGAAACCCGCAACCCGCAGCGCGACATGCCGCGCGGCATCCTCGGGGCGCTGGCCATCTGCACGGTAATCTACGTGCTGGTCGGCCTGGTCGCCACCGGGCTCGTCCCCTACAAGCAGCTCGCCTCCGGCTCGGATCCGCTGGCCCGGGCGCTGGCTGGCGTCGGGCTGGGGTGGCTGCAGCTCGTGCTCTCGATCGGCGCCGTCGTCTCGATGACCGCCGTGCTGCTGGTGTTCCAGCTCGGACAGCCGCGCATCTTCTTCGCGATGGCCCGCGACGGGCTGCTGCCGCGCTATTTCGCCAAGGTGCACCCCGAGCACGGCACGCCCTACGTCACGACCATCGTCACGGGCCTGGTGGTGGCGCTCGGATCGGCGCTGATGGACGACGACGCGACCTACGACCTCACGAACATCGGAACCCTCTTCGCCTTCCTGCTCGTGTGCGTGGGCGTGATGGTGCTGCGCGTCACCCGTCCCGAGGTCGAACGGCCGTTCAGGGTGCCACTGGTCTGGCTGGTGGCGCCACTGGGGGTGGCGGCCTGCGTCTACACGATGCTCGGCCTGCCGACCGCGGCCTGGGAACGCTTCGGAATCTGGCTGGCGGTCGGACTGGTCATCTACTTCGTGCAGAAGATCAGCGCCGGCAGGACAGCGTCCTGAGAGGCCGGCCGAACGGAGCGCCGACGGCCGGCCGGGCCGCCGGGCCCGCCTCCCGGCCTGACCGGCGTGCTAACATCCGCCAGCCATGGCTGCGCGCCTCACCGCGTTTCTGGTCGCGATCATCGTCGGGATCTCCGTCGTCGCCGGCCTGATCGTCGGCGCCCAACGCGAAGCCGATCCGGCCGTCGACCTCCTGGTCTACAACGGCCGCGTCTACACCGGCGACCCCAACGCCCCGATCGCCGAAGCGGTCGCCATCCGCGGCAACCGCATCCTCAAGATTGGCTCGAACCGCGAGATCAAGCGGCTGCGCCGCAACGCCGCGACCGTCATCGATGCGCATGGCGGCTCGATCCTGCCGGGATTTGCCGATACGTATGTGACCGTGCCCGGGCAGGCCGACGCCATCGCCGGCATCCACCGGCTCGGGCTGACCACCGTCGGCGCCGTCGTCGACGACCTGAAGGCGCTCGACACCCTGTCGGCCCTGGCGACGACCGCCGACCGACCGATTCGCATCGCCGCCGCCTTGAGGGTCTCGCTGCCGCTGGCCGCGGCGACGCGCCAGGAGATCGACGCGCGCCGGGCCCAGAATGCGACCACGCTGGTCCGTCTCGACGCCGTGGCCGTGGAGGTCACGCTGCCCGGTCCCAAGCCGGCGCGGGCCACACCGGGGCGTCGCCCGGTGACGCCGCCCCTCCTTCCCAACGACCAGCAGGATGCCCTGCTCGACCTCGACCGCGCCGGCTGGCCGCTCGTTCTGCACGTCGACGACGAGCGCGAGCTGTCGGTGGCGCTCGACGTGGTGGCCCGGCTGATCGAAACGAACACCGCAGTCGCCACGCCGCGCCGCCATCGCGTCGTGCTCGCGCATCCGATGCCGCTCGACACCGCCCGGCTCGCCACGCTTGGCTTGACCGTAGCGATGCCGCTCCCGGCCACCTGGACCGGTGTGGCCGTCGAGCCCGCCCCGGCTGCCCCGGCCTCGGCGGATCCAGCCGTCGCCACCACGCTGACGACCGACCCGGCCAACCCCGCGCTGGGCGTGGCGCCGGCCTCGAGTCGGGCACCGATCGCGGATCCAGCCATCCTGCCCTTCTCGTTCCCGCTGCCCGCCGGCGTCCGCCTGGTGATGGGCAGCGAGATCGTCGCCGACCCGCGCCTGGGCCTGCAGGCGCTCGTCGGTGGGGCGCTGGCCCCGGCCGCGACGGCAGCGGCCACCGGCACGCCGTCGGCTGAGCCGTCGAGCGAAGCGGCCAAGCCCGACGCCGAGACCACGCCGGTCGATCGCGGGCTGGTCATCGAGGCGCTCGCGACGCTCACCTCGGCCGCCGCTGAGGCCCTCGGCACGCGGGCCCAGTCGGGCACGCTCGAGCCCGGGCGCCTGGCCGATCTCGTGGTGCTGTCGGCCGACCTCTTCGAACTGCCGGCCGCGCACCTGCTCGACGCGGTCGTGATCGCGACCGTCGTCGACGGCAAGGTCGTCTACGATCGCGACACCGATACCCCTCCGCCGACGCCCTGACGGACGTCCGAGGCTCGAGACCCGCCGGCCTGGCGACGACCCGGCCCCGGCGACGCACCACACTCCTATGCCCACCTCTGTCCGGCAACGGCCACTCGGCGCGAGCGGCCTCCACCTGACCACCATCGGCCTCGGCACGTGGGCGATGGGTGGCGGCGACTGGAAGTTCGGCTGGGGCGCGCAGGACGACGCCGAGTCGGTGCGCGCGATCCAGGCCGGCCTCGACGCCGGCATCAACTGGCTCGACACCGCCGCGATCTACGGGCACGGCCACTCCGAGGAGACCGTCGCGCAGGCGATCGCCGGGCGGCGTGACGAGGTGATCGTCGCCACCAAATGCGGCCGCGTCTGGGAAGGCGACAGCCGCGAGATCGGCAAGTCGCTGCGCCGCGAGAGCATCCTCGCCGAGTGCGACGCCAGCCTGCGCCGGCTGAAGATCGATACGATCGATCTCTACCAGATCCACTGGCCCGAGCCGGACGAGCAGGTCGAGGAAGGCTGGGCGGCGATCGGCGAGCTGATCGACGCCGGCAAGGTGCGGCACGCTGGCGTCTGCAACTTCAGCCTGTCGCAGCTGCAGCGGGCGCAGGCGATCCGGCCCATCGCGTCGCTGCAGCCGCCCTACAGCATGCTGCGGCGCGAGATCGAAGCCGAGATCCTGCCGTGGTGCGCGGCCAACGGCGTCGGCGTGGTCGCCTACAGCCCGATGCAGGCCGGCCTCCTGACCGGCACGTTCTCGCGGGAGCGCGCCGCCGCGCTCGGGCCGGACGATTGGCGCAGCCGGCACCCGTTCTTCCAGGAGCCGCTGCTCTCGCAGAACCTGCTGCTCGTGGACGGCCTGCGGCCGATCGCCGCGCGGCTCGGGATCAGTGTCGCGCAGCTGGTGCTGGCCTGGGCGCTGCGCGACCCGGCGATGACCAGCGCGATCGCCGGCGCCCGCAGCCCGAAGCAGATTCAGGAGACGGTCGCGGCCGGCAACGTCGATCTGTCGCCGGCGGTGATCGCGGAGATCGAGCAACTGCTGCACGGATAGCACCCCACGGAGGCCGGCGATGGACCGCAGGAACTTTCTCGCTTCGCTCGCGGCAGTGCCCGCGGTCGCGGCGATTCGCGACGACCAACAGACGCCGGCGGTGACCCCGCCTGTCGCCCGCATACCAGCCGCCCCTCCGGTCGCGGGGCGATCCGGCGGGCTGCCCCGCGGCAAAATCACCCGCGTCCGCATCTACGAGCCGCCCACGCCGAATCGGCTGTTCAACCAGAGCAACATGCTCTGTACCGTCGAGACCGATTTCGGCATCACCGGCATCGGCGAAGGCGGCGCCAAGGACACGCTCGAGCAGTGCGCCGGCACCCTCATCGGCAAGGACCCCTTCAAGATCGAGGCAATCTGGCAGGAGATGTTCATTGCCTGGTTCTATCCGCCCGGGCGCGAGAAGACGCACGCTCTCGGCGCCATGGACATGGCGCTCTGGGACATCAAAGGCAAGGCGCTCGGCCTGCCGCTGCACGAGCTGCTCGGCGGCAGCCTCCGCAATTTCTGCGAGTGCTACGGCACGACGACGGTGCTGCCCGGCCCGGACGGCAAGCCCCGGCCGCTGGCCGATCGCGCCAAGGCGGCGATGGACGCCGGGTACCGCGCCTTCCGCATGGGCGCTGGCGACCTGCCGGTCGGCGGCGTCTACAACACCCACGATGCCGTGCGCCGGGTGATCCAGCAGTGCCGCGAGGCCCGTCAGGGCGTCGGCCCGAACGGCGACTGGTGCATCGACTTCCATCAGCGTTTCGACCTCAACGACGCGCTGCGCGCCTGCCGCGGCATCGAGGAGTTCGAGCCCTATTTCGTCGAGGATCCGGTGCTCGATCAGCACGCGCTGATGGACATCCCGAAGCTGCGGCAGATGACCTCGGTGCCGCTGACCCACGGCGAGGAGTGGGGTCACCGCTGGGACTTCAACACGCTGGTCGAGAAGCACGACATCGACTACATCCGGGCGACGCTGCCCAATGTCGGTGGCATCACCGAGATGATGAAGATCGCCGGCATGTGCGAGACGCACGCGGTCGGCATCGTGCCGCACTTCACCGGACCGATCTCCACGGCGTCGCTGGTCGGCTGCCTGTCGACGTTCTCCGGCCCGCTGATGATGGAATACAACTACGGCGGCCGCCCGATCGACTACCTGCCCGAGTGCCTCGACTGGAAGGACGGCAAGGCCTACACCAACCAGCGGCCAGGGCTCGGCGTCACGCTGGACTTGTCCAAGGTGAAGCTGGTCGGCGAAGTGACGGCAGCAGACGGTCAGCACATCCGCCAGAACATCTACCGTCGGCCCGACGGTTCATTGACCCACTGGTAGGTCGACGACTCCGACAGCCCGTCGCCGCGTTGCAGTTTCTGCCACATCGCTGCCCGGCGGCGTGGCAGGACCTGCGCGCTGGCGACGTCCAGCGCTGAGCCCCACGGCTCGTTTTCCTCGTATTCCCGTCGGTACGGCGCGCCATCGGCGCTGGCCGGCCCCTTGCACTTCATCGATTCCGGACGTGAGGGGTCACGACCCGGGCCGGCGCTAGCTGTCCCGAGGAGGACTTCATGCGCGCACGCGTCGCCGTTCTCGTGGCAAGCCTCGCCGCAGCTCCGGTCTCCTGGCCGGCTGCCGCCGACGGACTGCCCCAGCTCCGCACGTCTCCATCGAGGGAACCCGGTCCCACCGTGCCCGACCTGACGTCCCGCACTCCAGGTATCGCGCCCGACCCGTCCTGGGACACCTTCAGCGCCGACGTGACGATCCGCCGGCGGATGGTGAAACGGGACGGCACGCCGGGCCCCGACGCGCCGGAGATGCGCTACCGCTGGGTGCGCACGCTCGGGGACACGGGCTGGAAGACCACGATGACCGTGCTGTCGGTGGCGCCCCGGGCCGTCGTGACGGCGCAGGGCGCCAGGCTCGTACCGGCCAACGCACCCATGTCGCGCATCGAGATCGGTGATGCGCGGACGCCGACGCGCATCTACGACGCGGCCGGGCAGCTGCTGTTCATGCTGCCGTCGCAGCCACGGCCGGCGGTCGATGCCGATCCGCTGACCGCCCTGCTGGCCGGCCTTCGCCGGGGATCGGCGACCAACGTGCGGCCGATGGACGCGATCGACGCGGTCGGGCTGACGGCGCCGCTCGACACCACCGATCGGTCACGCGACCCGCGGTCACGGCAGTGGATCGAGCACATCCTGCCGAACATCGCCGGCCGGGCCGACCGCCGCGGCGCCCTGACGCGCCGGCTGGGGGCGCCGCAGGGAACGGTCCGCGGGCTCGAGCGCTACGTCACGGCATCGAGCGACGCCACCACCGAGGTGCTCACGGATCCCTCCTGGTCGGTTCCGGTCGAGATCAACGTCGCCCGCGAGGGTCGGCTCGTATCGCACAGCGCGGTCAGCTACCAGGAGGACCCCGGCGCCGGTCTGGTGCGGCGGCGGATCCGCAGCGAACAGCTGATGTCGGTGGAAAGCGGCGACCGCGCCTCGGCCGACGTCGAGTTCACCAATATCCGCCTCGATCGGGGAGGCGTGCGATGACACGCCTGGCCATCGCGGCATTCGCCTTCGGGCTGGCGATCGTCGGCGTGCGGCCGGTAGCGGCGCAGGATCGTCCCGTCGTCCTGAACCACGGCCTCGCCTCGACTGGCGACACCTGGATCGACGCCGGCGTCCGGCTCTCGACGCAGCTCGCCGTCCAGGTCCACCGGCCGACCACGGACTGGAAGAGGCCATACGAGGAGCAGGCGTCCCAGCTGCAGTCGATGTATGGCGGCCTGAACGCGACGACAGTGGCCCTCGGGCACAGCAACGGCGGGGTCGTCGCCCGCGAATGGAGCAAGGCGCGGCCCCTTGGAGGCATCGTCACGCTCAGTTCGCCGCACGGTGGTGCGCCGCTGAGCAACAACTTCTTCAACTGGCTCGAACTGAACCTGAACGGCTTCGGCATCGTGAGCGGGCTGTCGTCGTCGTTCGGGAATCCCACCGAGGGGTCCTGGTGGATCCTGGGCGTCATCCGCGGCGCCCTCGAGATCGCCGACGGATCGGCGCGCGACGGGATCCTCGGCCTGTCGCGGCTCGGAGTCGATGCGGCCATGCCGGTGTTCCAGCAGATGCGCACCACCTCGCCCTACGTGCGCGCGCTCAACGCCAGCGACAACCTGGCGCGGGAGGCCAGCACCGTGCCGAATCGCATCGGCATCATCAACGTGGTCAGCGATTCCGGCAGCGGTGGCATCTTCCGGGCGATCGCGCCAGAGCTCGCGCCGGGGATCAATCGCGCGATCTGGGTCGCGTCGACGACGCTCGACGTCTGGGCGCTGACGATCGCCGCAACCGGCGACACGCGCGACATGGAGCGCGCCAGTTGGATGTGGTCGCTGGCCGGTTGGCTGCACAACCACGAGCGGCTCTGGTGCAACGCCATCTCCGATCCCTCGCTCTATGCGTTCACCGCCCTCGGCCAGTGCTACGAGAACGACACCGTCCTGCCGTTCTGGACCCAGGCGTTCCCGGGCGGCGTGTCCATCCTGAAGCGCGATTCGCAGCCGCACCTCCGGCAGACGCAGGGCATGAACTCCGTGCTCTACGAAGTGCTGTCGACGCGGCTCGGCATCCCGCCGCGCGGCACCGGCGGCACGGTGGGCAGTCCGACGGCGCTCACCGCCGGCCAGGCCCTCCTGCCGGGTCAGCAGCTGTGGTCCCCGGACGGCCGCTATCGGCTCGCCTACCAGACCGACGGCAATCTCGTCCTGTATCGCTACGACGGTGTAGTCGCGTGGTCGACGCTGACGTTCGGCCGATCCACCAACCGTGCCGTGATGCAGAGCGACGGCAACTTCGTCGTCTACGACGCCGCCGGCGTCGCGGCCTGGCACGCCGGCACCTACGGCAACGCCGGCGCCTACATGCTCTTGAACAACAGCGGCACCATCTCCGTCGTCAGCAGTTCCGGCGCCACCATCTGGTCGAGCCCGCAGCCACCGTGGAACGTCACACCAGGGCCGGGCGGGGGCACGCCTGGCGGCGGGAGCCCGTCACAGGACACGCTCACAGCCGGAGCGCGCTTGTATCCGGGCCAGGCCGTGCGCTCGACGGACCAGCGGTTCGCGTTGACCTACCAGTCGGACGGCAATCTTGTGCTCTACGGGCCGAACGGGCCGCGCTGGTCGACGCAGACGTTCGGCGCCCCCGGCTACGCCGAGATGCAGGTCGACGGCAACTTCGTCGTCTACGCCAGCAGCGGCACGCCGCTGTGGGCCAGCCAGACGGCGGGGCAGGTCAATGCCCGGCTCGTCGTCCACAACGACGGCAACGTCGTCATCTACACGAGCGGTGGCCTGTCGTCCTGGTCCACCAACACCGGAGGGTCGTAGCGGGCATGGGGACACGCCTTCGGATCCTGTGGTCGTGCATCTGCGGCGTCGTCGCGCTCACGTCGGCGACGGGCGGGGCGGCGCCGACCGATCCGGCCCTGCGGTGGACGCATCGGGCGGAGGGGTGGGGCGAGCCGGCCGCGGCCGGGTCGCTCGCCTACTTCATGACACGACAGCACGAGGTTGTGGCGCTCGACGCCACCACCGGCGCGCTGCGCTGGCGGGTGTCGACGGGCGGCGCGGGAAACGCGCCGTGGGGATCGGCGATCCGCGTCGCGGGCGAGGTGCTCGTGGTGGGCGACGGCGGGATCGTCGCCCTCGATCGCGCCTCGGGACAACGGCGGTGGGGCCTGGCGCCCGAGGGCGGTGCACTGGGGCCCTTCCTCGGCGCCGCCATCGGGATGCTGGTCCATGTGGGGTCCGCGGACGGCCGGATCGTCGCCATCGACATGCCGACCGGGCAGGTGCAATGGACCGGACGCGTCGACGACACGGCGGGGACGACGGTCTACGCGCCGATCGCCGTCGGCGACACGGTGGTTGCGACGTATCGGCGGCACGGCCTGACACCGGCCGGTGGTCTCGCGGCGTTCGACGGCCGGGGTCGGCGCTTGTGGAGGCGAGCGCTGAGGCCTGGCGTCGGCGCGGCGGGACCGCCCGTCGCCGTCGGCTCGGTGCTCGTCCTCGCGGGCACCGACGGCACGCTCACCTGCTGGGACGCGAGGACTGGCCTGGCACGAGGCACCTTGTCGTCGCCGGAGCCCGGTGGCCCCGACGTGCGGCGGCCGCCTGCCGCGCCGATCCGGGCGATGGCCGGGGTCGGCAACCTTCTCGTGGCCGGCTCACTGACCGGCCGTGTCGTCGCCTACGACGTCAGGACGCGGCGCGAGGCGTGGCGCTTCCATCATCCGGATGGCGTCGCGACGCTTCGCCTGCACGCCGACGCCACGACGGTCTACGCGCCGTTCACCGACGACACCCTCATCGCCCTCGACGCGTCGACCGGTCGAGAACGCTGGCGGCTCGGCGGACCGGATCGTCGTGTCGAGTGGCCGCCGGCCTCGGACGGACACGCCGTCTACGTGGCCGGGGCGGACACCTTGATGGCGCTTGTGCCGGCGGGCATCCCGCCGGCGACGGGCCTCGACGTGGCGCCCACCACAGCACTCCCTCACTGATTTCGCCATGAGACTCGCCATGCCTCCGACCATCCGATACGTCGTCACGAGGACTGCTTTGCTCGGTTGCCTGATGGTGGCGGGGTGCGGCGAGTCGCCGACCGCGCCCGGTCCGCGCCCTTCGTCGGTCGAAGGCTCGTGGTCGGGCACGGTCACCGATCAGCTGCGCGGCGTCGGTCAGCTACGGTTCTCGGCGCGCGGCTTCGACGCGACGGCGACCGGCACGTTCACGCTGTCGTTCAGCGAGAGCGGCCACGACCTGTCCGGTGACGTCACGGTGAGCTCGACCGACCAGCCCACGATCGACCTGTTCTTTCGAGCCCGCGGCGCGCCGGGGTGTCCAACCGGAGAAGGCTCGGTGCTGCACGCACGCACCGCACTCGACGGCAACCGGATGACCGGCACGTACCGGGATCTGCTCGCCTGCGGATCGATCGGCGGCGGCAGTCTCGAGGCGACCCGCCGATGACCGTGAGCCGCTCCGCCCTCCGCGACCGATCACACGCGCGCCGCGTATTGCTGGCCGTACTTCTGACCGCCCCGGGTTGCCACGACGCGCCGACCGCGCCGTCGCCGCTCCCGGTGGTCGACGTGTCCGGAACGAACACGCCGTTGCGTCTCAGCTCGGAGCGCTTTCTGCTGCAGCTGACCGGCCACGACGATTCGTTCGAGCCCGCGCTCTCACCGCCGTGCGTGCCCATTGCCGTGCCACGTGCCGGCAAGCACGTCACGACGTATCTGTGGTTCACACCCGAGGGCGACGAGTTCGTCGGACGTTCGCGCCCGCCCTATCGATCGACGCTCGAACTCCGCTTGCGCCGGGTGTCGTCGTCACCGTCGGGGGTGGTGGTCGTCGGCAGCGTCAGCGGAGCCGCCGACGACGAGTACGATCGATTCCTCGGGCTGCGCGACACGAGGTTCGCCGTCATGCCTGGCGACACGGCGACCGTCTCGGGTGAAGTGCCGCCATCGGGCGCCGGGCCGACGGCGGAGGGTCGATCGATGCAGGGCGTCGTCCGAGGCCGGCTCGGGTTCCTCGACAGCGGCGGAGCCGTGGCGCAATGCACCAACGTGCCGTTCCTGCTCCAGGTGCTGCCGTTTGGCGGGCCTGACGACGACCCCTCGCTTCCGCCGCTGGTTCCGGGGGTTCTGCGCTGAACGCATCGGTCTCGAGACCAGGAGAGAGGATTGGAGCTGGGACCCGGCGCAATGGAGCTGGTGTCCCATCGGCTAGTGGCAGGAATCGGCCGACTGGGCGATTCAGGCCTATTTCATTGAGTTTTTTGGACGTGCGACATCTGGCACCGCGGTTGCTCTTACAGAGGCCGTGACCGACCGATGACCGGTTGGAAACCTAAACCACTCGATACCCAGAGAAGAGCACACACCATGGAAAAGATGACCCGCGGCCAGATCCAGGACCTCGTCGGCAAGTTCGCCTCGGAGAACCCGAAGTACCG
>JBDSLU010000173.1:0-28506 GCA_039916225.1 Vicinamibacteraceae bacterium | reverse complement strand
ATGCGCGCCATGATCAAGCGCGTCGCCTTGGTCGCCGGGCCGCCCGTCGGGACCATCTTCGAGGCCGGCAACGGCCGCGAGGCGCTCGACATCCTCGAGGCGCAGCGCATCGAGTTCGTCTTCACCGATCTGAACATGCCGGTCATGACCGGCACCGAACTGCTCCGCGAGATGAAGGCCCGCCCCGAATGGCGCGACATCGTCCGCATCATCATCTCGACCGACGGATCCGATTCGCGCCGCCTCGAGGCCGAGGATCTGGCGGTCAAGATCTACGTCGAAAAACCCTTTCGTCCGGAGGTCATGCGCGATGTCCTCGCCTCGATCACCCCAACGCGCTGAAGCCTTCGCGGCGCTCGGTGGCGCGGCGGTCCGCGTGGCGGAAGACAGCTTCTTCGCTTACGCCGAGCCGTGCGAGCCGACCCGGACGGCCCGCCTGATGCAGGCCCGCCCGGTCGACGAGCCGTGGCTGGCAGTGGCCATCGCGTTCACCGGCCCGTTCGACGGCGTGGTGCAGGTCTCGCTGCCCCGCTCCCTGGCGGCCGATCTGGGTGGCGCCTTCTGCGGTGTCCGGCCGCAGTCGCTCGACGGCGCGCAGATCGCCGACTTCGCCGGTGAGCTGGCCAACATGATGTGCGGCCTGTGGCTGACGCAGACCCACCGGAGCGACCGCTTCGCCCTGGCGGCGCCGGTTGTCACTCAGGCCGCTGCCGGCGACGTCGCGGCCTCGGCCGACGCCGATCCCGATGGCCTCGGCATCGTCGTCAACGACACTCCCCTGCTGCTCGCGCTGAGCGCGGGCAAGCCCGTGGTAAGCGCCTGACATGTCGAAGCCACCCCGCACCCGCGTCCTCCTCGTCGACGATTCCGCCGTGGTCCGCAAACTGCTGGGTGACGCACTGCGGAAGCACGACGACATCGAGGTCATCGGCGGCGCCGCCGATCCGTACATCGCGCGGGACATGATCCTGCAGCACAAGCCCGACGTCATCACGCTGGACATCGAGATGCCGCGCATGGACGGCCTGAGCTTCCTGCGCAAGCTGATGGAGCATCACCCGATTCCGGCGATCGTGGTCAGCTCGCTGACGCAGCAGGGCTCGGCGGCCAGCGTCGAGGCACTCCGCATCGGCGCCATCGACGTGATCGCCAAGCCGGGCGGCCCGCACGCCGTTGGCGAAGTCGCCGACCGCGTCGCCGAACGCATCCGCGCGCTGCGCGCCGGCACGCCGATCCGGCTGGGCAAGATCGTACCGGCGGCACCGGCAACGCCGTCCGGCCCGGCGCCGGGCCAGGCCAGCCGCTTGCGCGGGCTCATCGCCATCGGCGCCTCGACCGGCGGCACGCAGGCCATCGAGACCGTGCTGACGCGGATGCCGGCCGACGTGCCGCCGATCGTGATCGCCCAGCACATGCCGGCCGGCTTCACCCGGGCGTTCGCCGAACGTCTGAACGGCGTCTGCCGCATGCGCGTCATCGAGGCGGCCGGCAACGAGCCGCTCGAACGCGGCGTCGCCTACGTCGCGCCCGGTGACTACCACCTGACCGTCCATCGCCAGGGCCTGCGGCTCCTGACCCGGCTCGATCAGAAGGCGCCCATCCACTATCAGCGGCCGGCGGTCGACGCGCTCTTCGCGTCGGCGGCGACGCTGCGGGGGCTGCCGATCGTCGCCATGCTGCTGACCGGCATGGGCGCCGACGGCGCCGACGGCATGGTGGCGCTGCGTGAGGCCGGCGCCGAGACCATCGCCGAAGCCGAGGAATCCTGCGTCGTCTTCGGCATGCCGAAGGAAGCGATCGCCCGCGGCGGCGCCGTGCACGTAGCCTCGCTGCTCGCCATCCCCGATCTGGTGTTCGAGTGCCTGGGGCGCCTCAACCGCGCCAGCCGGGCGAGCTGATGTCGATGGCGACGACGGCTGATTGGAGATTGCCGGCTTCGGCCGGACGCGGCACTCGACTGGTGGTGGGCATCGGCGAGTTGGCCGTTTCGCACTCGCCGGACGACGTGATCGTCACGCACGCGCTCGGCAGCTGCATCGCGGTCTGTCTGTGGGACCCGGTCGTCCGGGTCGGCGGACTGCTCCACTTCCTGCTGCCCGAAGCCAAGCTGAACATGGAACGGGCGCGCAAGCAGCCGGCGACCTTCGCCGACAGCGGCATCGCGCTGCTCTTCCAGACCGCCTACACGCGAGGCGTCGAGAAAAAGCGCTGCGTCGTCCGCCTCGTCGGGGGCGCTGAAGTCACCGGCCTGCAGGGCATCGGCGCCCTCAACGTCGGCAAGCGCAACCTCCTGATGGCGCGGCAGATTCTTTGGCAGAACGGGGTCATCGTCACCGGTGAGTCGACCGGCGGCACCATTCCCCGAACGGTGGCCCTTCGTGCGTCCGATGGGGTCGTCGAGGTTCGCTCTGGACGCGACGTGGTGACCCACCTGTGAGCACGCTCTCTTCGATCAAACGCGCGCTGCCGGCGGACCTCGTCCGCGGCATCACCGACCTCGCCCCCCTGCCGGCGACGGCGCATCGCCTGATGGCGCTCCTGCGCGGCGAGGACGAATCGCTGACCAAGATCTCGGCGCTGCTCGAGAGCGACCAGGGCCTCGTCGCCAGCCTGCTGCGCCGCGCCAACTCGGCGCGCTACATGGCCTCGCCGGCCCGGAACGCGCTCGAAGCCGTGATGCGCGTTGGCACGGTCTCGGTGCTCGACATGGTGATCCAGGAACACCTGCGCAGCCTGATCACCGACGCGCCGACCTACGGCCTCGACGAGAACGACCTGTGGCTGCACGGCGCCGCCGCGCAGCTCGCGGCGCGGGCGCTGCGCACCGAACGTCCCCTGCTGCTGATCCCGTCGACGGCCGACACCGCGGCGCTGCTGCACGACATCGGCAAGCTGATCATTTCCCGCTACCTCAAGGTCGACGCCCGTGAGGTCACCGCCTATGCCAACGAGCACGAGGTGACGTGGAGCGAGGCCGAGCGCTGCCTCATCGGCTTCGACCACACCCTCATCGGGGCGGCAGTGGCCGAGCACTGGCACTTCCCCGAAGACGTCACCCTGGCGATTCGCCACCATCACGACTGTGAGACCACGCACGACTCGCGTCTCCTCGATGCGGTGATGCTGGCCAACGTCGTGGCCAAGATGGTCGGCTGCGGCCTGGGCGCGGAGGGCCTCAACTTCGGCGTCAGCGCGACCATCCACGAGCGCCTGTCGCTCGACTTCGATGTCTTCGCCAAGATCGTCCTGACGACCCAGGACGGGGTCCGCGAGCTGGCCAGCCAGCAGCAGCCAAGCGCCTAGCGCCCATCGCGGTCCGCTTGGCGGGCCGGCGTGGCGCCGGGACGTGTCTAGCGTGTCGTTGCCTTGTAGGCTAAGAGCGCCGCGATCAGCAGGAACCCCGTCAGCGCGCGGTACTCCCGATTGCGCATCGCGCGCTCGACGCTGAACCGCCGGACGACGGTCGGCACCGTGCCGGCCTGCCAGGCGGCGTAGTCGGCCCCGAAGGTCTGCCGCAGGAACGCGTTCTCGGTGACGATGGCCGCGGTGATGGTCGTGGTCATGTAGACCGCGACGATGGCCGCGACGATCACGCTGCCGGCGGCCACCGCCAGGCCCGCCGCCATCAGGCTCGAGCCGACGTAGAGCGGGTGCCGCAGCCAGCGGTACGGGCCGGAGCGCGTCACCTCGCGGCTCTTCTCCAGATGGCCGGCCGCCCACACGCGCAGCAGCTCGCCGAGCGCGGCGATCGGGAGCCCCACCGCCAGGGTCTGCCACGTTGGCGTCGCCAGCCACATGACGACGACCGCGAAGACGAAGCCGAGCGGGACGCGCAGGCGCGCCAGCCGGCGAGTGAAACTCACCTGTCGATCTCCTTTGTTCCGGTCCGGTCGGGTGTTCCGGTCCGGTCGGGTGTGCCGGTCCGATCGGGTGTGCCGGTCCGATCGGGCGTCCCCGTCCGGTCGGGTGTGACGGTCCGGTCGGGTGCACTGGTCATGTCGCGCGACCCGGGTCCGGCCACCGCAGCGAGCCGTCGATCCACGGCAGCGGCAACCTCGTCGACGCCCAGTTCGCCCAGGCACCACACCGCCGCGGTGCACCGGCGCTGGTAGTGGCACGCGCAGGTGCGATTGCGCGAGAGCGTGACGTCGGCCGGCGACCACGGACCGTTGCGGGCCGGGTCGGTCGGACCGTAGAGGCCGACGATCGGCGTGGCGATGGCCGCGGCCAGGTGCAGCGGACCGGTGTCGCCCGAGACGACCAGACCAGCGGCGGTCACCAGCGCGAGCAGGTCGCCAAGCGAGGTGGGTGGGGCCAACGCCGTCGCGCCGGCACCAGCGGCGGCGACGACCGCCAGCGCGAGATCCTCCTCGCCCGGCCCCCAGACGACGACCGACGGCCAGCCGTGCCGCGTCCGCACGTGGTGAGCGATCGCACCGAATCGATCGGCGGGCCAGCGCTTGTTCGGCCACGCCGCCCCGGGGTTGAGGATGGCGAAGGGTTGCCCCGCTGCCAGGCCGAGCGCGGCGCGGACCCGGGCGACGACGTCCGATGCCGGCGGCTGCAGCGCGAACCGCGGCGGGCCCGTCACCGCGCCGGCCGTCTGCGCCAAGGCCAGCGCATGGTCGACGACGTGCGGTCCGGACGGCTCGGCGGTGTCGTCATACGCCCAGCGCGCCAGGGGCTCGCGCAGGTGGCGGGGTCCCAACCCGATGGCGCGGCGGGCGCCGGCCAGATGCGCCAGCGTCGCCGACTTCAGCAGCCCCTGCGCGTCGATCGCCACGTCGTAGCGCGCGGCGCGCAGCCGCGCCACCACCGACACGACGCCCGTGTCACCCCGCAGGCGGCGCGTATCCACCGGCACGATGGCGGAGAGCCCGTCGACGTAATCGAGGATGGCGCGATGCTTCACGTCGACCAGCCAGTCGATGCGGGCGTCGGGCCAGGTCGTGCGCAGCGCGGCGGCGAGCGGCAGGGCGTGGACGATGTCGCCGAGCGCGCCGAGCCGGACGATGAGGAAGGCGCGCGGTGTCGCGTCCGGGTGCGGCGCCGCGTCGTTCACGGCGTCTGTCCGCGGACCGCGGCGACGAGGTCCTTCGTCGAGTGGTCCTTGGGGTCGCCGACGATCGCGGTGCGGCCGCCGTAGGCCAGGACGATGGCCCGCTCGGGCACGGTCTCGACGGTGTAGTCGGTGCCCTTGCAGTGGACGTCGGGCTGGAGCGCGGTGAGGAGCGGCGCCACGTCGCGGCCGGAGAACACCACGACGCGGTCGACGCCGCGCAGGGCGGCGACCAGCGCCGCCCGCGCCTCGATCGGCAGGATTGGCCGCTTGGCGCCCTTCAGCAGTTGCACCGAGGCGTCGTCGTTGATCGCCACCACCAGCCGGTCGGCTTCCGCGGCCGAGGCTTGCAGGTAGCGGAGGTGGCCGACGTGCAGCACGTCGAAGCAGCCATTGGCGAAGGCGATCGTCTCGCCGGTGGCGCGCACCTGGCGGGCCCAGTCGAGCAGCGTCTCGCGATCGACGATCCGCTCGCTCACGCCGGCCCTCCGAGCCCCGCCCGCAGCTCGTCGGCGCTGACGGTCGCAGTACCGCGTTTCATCACGACGATGCCGCCGGCGATGTTGGCGAGTTGCGCCGCCTCGTAGGCGGACGCGCCGGCGGCGAGGGCCAGGGTCATCGTCGCGATGACGGTGTCGCCGGCGCCGGTGACGTCGGCGATCTCGTCCGAGCCCGAGATCGGGATGTGGCGGGTCGGCACGTTCGGCTCGAACAGCGCCATGCCGCGGCTGCCGCGGGTAATCAGCACCGCGGCCATGTTCGTCTCCTCGAGCAGCCGGCGTCCGGCCCGCTCGAGGACGCGGACGTCGTCGCCGATCGACTCGCCGACCAGCGCCTCGGCTTCGGCCTCGTTCGGCGTCGAGGCGGTGAGACCCGTATAGCGGGCCAGGTCGTAGCGCGAGTCGACGAGGATCGGCGGCCGGCCACCCGTGGCGGTCCGCGCCGCGCGCTTGATGGCGGCCACCAGGCGCGGCGTCACCAGGCCGCCGCCGTAGTCGGACACGAGCACGCCGTCGACCGACGCGGTCGCGGCCAGTGCGGCCTGCTCGAAGCGCTGTCGCTCCTCGGCGGTCGCGCGGCGGTGCGTGCCGCGATCGATCCGCACGATCTGCTGCTTGGCCGAGTGGATGCCGCCGGCGAGGATGCGCGTCTTGGTCGGCGTCTCGCGGCCGCGGACGCGGGCCAGCGCCTTGCCATCGACGCGGGCGTGGAGGGCGGCGCGCAGGCGTTCGCCGATGGCATCGTCGCCGAGCAGGCCGACCGCGCGCGTCCTGGCGCCGAGCGCGGCGACGTTGTTGGCGGCATTGCCGGCGCCACCAGGCACGGTGTCGGTCTTGTCGTACTCGAGGATGAGGACCGGCGCCTCGCGTGAGATCCGCGCCACGCGGCCGTAGACGAACTCGTCGGCGACGAAGTCGCCAATGACCGCGACGCGGCAACGGGCGAAGCGATCGATCACTGCGTGCAGGCGATTGCGGCCGCTATCCCGATCGGGGGCGGCGGCGGAGGGGGCGCGCCCGCTCATCGGCGCTCCCTGAGGATCCAGCTCGCCGCCTCGGCGAGGCTCGGCACGATCGCATCGGCGACCAGCCCGTCGAGCGGCGTCTCCTCCTCGCGAGCCCCGACGCCGGTGCGGACCAGCAGGCCGGCGGCGCCGACGGCACGCGCCGCGGCGACGTCGCTCCAGCGATCGCCGACCACGACCGAGCGCGTCAGATCGAGGCCGAGGTCCGCCGCGGCCCGGGTGAGCATCCCCGGCTTCGGCTTGCGGCAGTCACAGTCGAGCCGGTAGCCCGGGTCGATGGCATCGGCATGGTGTGGGCAGTGATACCAGCCGTCGACCACGGCGCCGCCGCGGCCGAGGGCCTCGGTCAGGTAAGCGTGCACGTCGTGCACCGCCGACTCGGGGTAGAGCCCACGCGCCACGCCCGACTGGTTGGTGATCACGACGATGACGAAGCCGCCCCGCCTGAGCAGCCGCAGCGCGTCGGCCGACCAGGGATAGATGGCGACGTCGGCGACACGATCGAGATAACCGACGTCGTCGATGATCGTGCCGTCGCGATCGAGGAAGACGGCGGGTCTGAGGGGCACGTCGGCCGATGATATCGCACGGCCGATCTTCGCCCTCGGCCCTGGACGCGCAGGGCCAGCTCGCGCCGGCGGATCAGGCCGCGCCAGTGAGCAGAGACCCACCCGCCAGCTGCCGCGCGCGTCACGGTGCGTCCGTCCGGTATTGCGAAACCGCCGCCACCACCGTCGCGGCCGCGACCCCTTGCAGACAGCGGTGGTCGATGGGGCACGCCCGGAGCAGGCACGGCCGGCAGAACACGTCGTGGCGGACGAGGGTATGCCGCCCCAGCGGCGCGGTCGCCCGCTCGTCGGTCGGTCCGAAGATGGCGACCACGGGCCGCCCCACTGCCGAGGCCACGTGCATCGCCCCGGAATCGTTGGCCACGACTACCGCGCAGCGGGCCAGCACGGCCATCAGCGTGGCGACGTCGGTGCGACCGGCGAGATCGACGACCGCGTCGCGTGTCGCCGGATCGAGGGCCGAGAGGATCGCACGGACGATCTCGCGATCGGCGGCGGCGCCGACCAGGACGGCGCGCACGCCCGGCCCGGTCACCCCGGCAATCGCTTCGGCGACGCGCTCGGGCGGCCAGCGCTTGGCGGATCCGTAGGCCGCGCCCGGGGCGAAGCCGACCAGCCGGGTCTCGGCCCGCACGCCGGCCTCGGCGAGCAGCGCGGCGGCGCGTTCGACGGCCGCCGCCGGCGCCCGCAGGTCCGCGGTCGCACCGCTCGCCTCGACCGGCGGCATCCCGAGACCTGCCACGAGCCGCAGATAGTAGGCGCTGTGGTGCGGTCCGGCCGGGCCGGGCGGCGGCTCGGCCGCCTTGCCCCGTCGCCGGGGCCGCGGTGCGATCGCCCGCGTCAGCAGCCGGCCACGCAGGTCGCGCCGGTAGCCCCACCGCTCGGCGATCCCCGCCCGTGACGCGGCGAGCGCGCTGGCGAACGAGTTGGTGAAGAGGATGGCGAGATCGAAGGCGCCGGCCCGCAAGGCGTCGACGTGCGCGCTCAGCGCGCGGATCCCCGAGCCGGCCAGCGGCACCACGCCGTCGACGCCGGGGATGGCCGCGCAGACATCCGCGAACGCCGCCGGCGCGGCCACTGCCAGGTGCGCCCCGGGATGCGCCGCGCGCACGGCGGCGATGGCCGGCATCGTCATCACGATGTCGCCGAGCCAGTTCGGCGCGCGGACCACGATCCGCGTCATTCCTCGCGGGCTCCGGCCGGGAACATGCCCGGGATGTCCTCGCCGCGCGGCAGGTCGCGCCAGCGACGGTGCATCCACAGCCAGTTGTTCGGATAGCGCCGGACGTACATCTCGAGGACGTCGGTGCACCGCTGCGTCAGCTCCCGCACCGCGTCCGGGTGATCCTCCGGCGGCGGCACGACCGGGTGCTCGTAGATCATCCGGTAGCGGCCGCCCGGCAGGCGCACCGCGAAGACCGGCACGATCGGCGCGCCGGTGCGCAGGGCGAGCGCGGCCACCGCCGAGGTCGTCGCGGCCGGCCGGTTGAAGAAATCGACGACCACCGCCTCGCTGGTCTGGATGTGCTGATCGATGAGGATCGCGACACCCTTGTTCTCGCCGAGCGCCCGCAGGATCTGGCGCAGCGCGCCGCGGCGGTGGATCACGCTGTTGCCGGTCGACGTCCGCATCCCCTCGATCCAGGCGTTCAGGCGCGGGTTGTCGAGGCCGCGGACGACCACGCCGATCGGCGGGAAGCGCAGCGCGTGGGCCATCGCGTGCAGCTCCCAGTAGCCGAAGTGGCCGGTGATGAAGAGGGCGCCCTTGCCGCCGGCGAGGGCGTGCGTGACGCGCTCCTCGCCTTCGAACTCGACCGCCGCCAGCATCTTCGCCGGCGGCAGGCCGCTGAAACGCAAGAGCTCGGTCAGGAGCGATCCGAAATGTACGAAGACGCCGCGGGCGATGCTGCGGATCTCCCGAGGTCGCTTGTGCGGAAAGGCGGCCGACAGGTTGGCGACCGTGAGGCGGCGGTGCGGCGCATCCACGGCGTAGAAGATGCAGCCGATGGCCGAGCCGAGGGCCAGACTCGCCCACTGCGGCAGGGCCCGGACCGCAGCGGCCACCGCGGCGACGGCACGGTACTCGAGCGCGTAGCGCCAGGGCGACGCCATCTCAGCGCTCCGCGGCCAGCCGATCGAACAGCCAGCGCGCGAACACGTCCTGCGGCTCGATCGTCACCGTGAGCGGCACGAAGGCGGCCGCGAACGGCAGCGGCCGCAGCGGCAGCAGCCGCACGGCGTCCTTCTCGGTGGTCAGGACGGCCTCGGCGCCGGTCGCTCGGATGCGGCGGACGATGGTGGCCACGTCGGTGGCGGTGAAGGCGTGATGGTCGCGGAACGCCAGGCGGTCGACGAGATGCCAGCCGGAGGCCTCGAGGTCGGTGAAGAAGGCGTCGGGACGGGCGATGCCGGCGACGGCGATGACGGGCCGATCGCGCGGCAGGCGCACGGCCCCGCCCCACGGATCGACGGCGCGCGGCACCGACGGCCGAGGCACGGCGGTGAAGGCGTGCGCCACGCCCCAGCGCGCGGCCAGCGCCGCGGCGGAGGCCGGGGACTCGCCGGTCACGATGATGGCGTCGGCATGCCGGATCGCGCCGAACGCTTCACGCAGCCCGCCGCGCGGCAACGGGCGATCGTGTTCGTCGGCGGCGGACACCACCGCCAGGTCGACGTCGCGAGCGAGCGTCAGGTGCTGGAAGCCGTCGTCGAGCAGGTGCACGGTGGCGCCGAAACGGCGCTCGGCCAGCGTGCCAGCCCAGAAACGGTCGGGGCAGACGAACACGCCGGCGCCGGGCACACCGCGAGCCAGCATCGACGGCTCGTCGCCGGCGCGGGCCAGATCGGCCAGCGCCCGCACGCCATCGCTGACGACGGTGACGCCATCGGCGGGATCGGTGCGGCCGTAGCCGCGCGACAGGATCGCCGGCCGCTCGCCGGCCTCGACGAGCAGGCGGGCCAGGCAGGCCACGATCGGCGTCTTGGCGCGGCCGCCGCTGGCGACGTTGCCGACCGAGATCACCGGCCGGGCCAGGCGACGGGCCCGCCCGCTGCGGGCGTAGCGGCGTCGGCGCCAGGCGGCGACGCGGGCGTAGAGGGCCCGCGACCCAGGGTCCGGCGCCGTGACCGGCGCGGCGTCCGCCAGGCGATCCGCGGGAGCGGCCGTCGGGCCGGGGGTCACGCCCGTCACCGTCGACGGCTGGGAAAGGGCATCACGACGCCGCGCTTGCCGGTCTCGCGCGGCGGCAGCAGGGCGGTGATCACCGCCATGGTGCGGGCCTTGGCGCCACGGTTGCCTTCGACGATGGCCCGGGCGGCGGCCCCGAGGCTGGCCCGCCGGACGCCGTCGCCGACGAGGTCGACCAGGCATTCACCCAGCTCGCGTGTCGACGACACCTGGACGGCGGCGCTGCCACGCAGGAACTCGGCCGAGATCTCGGCGAAGTTGTGCATGTGCGGCCCGAAGACGATGGCCTTGCCGAACATCGCCGGCTCGAGGATGTTGTGGCCGCCGGCGTCGACCAGCGAGCCGCCGACGAAGACGACGCTGGCGATCTGATAGAGCCGCGCCAGCTCGCCGATCGTGTCGAGCACGACCACGTCGGCGTCGGGCGAGCCGTCCACCGGCAGCGTCGTCCGCCGGACCACGCGGAACCCTTCCTCGGCGGCGAGGCGCGTCACTTCCTCGAAGCGCTCCGGATGCCGCGGCGCGATGATCAGCAGGGCGTCCGGCCAGCGTGCCTGGACGCGGCGGAAGGCCTCGAGGGCCGCCTGATCCTCGCCGCGCAGCGTGCTCGCGGCGATCACCACCGGCCGCCCCGGCAACAGGCGGAAATAGCGCAGCACGCGGTCGCGGCTCTGTCCGTGCGGGCCGACGCCGGGCCAGTCGAGCGAATCGAACTTCAGGCTGCCGGTCACCACGACGCGGGCCGGATCGGCGCCGAGCGCCACGATCCGGCGGGCCGCCTCCTCGCTCTGCATGCAGAAGCGGTCGACGTCGTCGAGCACGTGGCGGAAGAAGCGGCGCACCAGCGCGTAGCGGGCGAACGAGCGCTTCGAGATGCGGCCGTTGACCAGCATCGTGGCGACGCCCCGCTCGCGGCATTCGCGCAGCAGGGCCGGCCAGATCTCGGTCTCCATCATCACGAAGAGGCGCGGCCGGACGACGTCCAGGGTGCGGCGGACGGTGAAGCCCCAGTCGAGGGGGAAGTAGAAGACGCCGTCGACGTCGGTCAGGGCCCGGGCCACCTCGTGGCCGGTCATGGTCGTGGTCGACAGGAACAGCTTCAAGCCCGGGTAGCGGGCCTTGAGCTCGCCGATCAGGGCCCGCGCGGTGAGCGTCTCGCCCACTGAGACGGCGTGGATCCAGATCGACTCGTCGCCGTCGATGTTGAACGACAGGGGCAGGTAGCCGAGGCGCTGGCGCAGGCTGCGGACGTACTTTCGGTGGCGCACCGCCTGGTAGGCCAGGAACGGCGAGGCGATGACCAGCGCCACCACGCTCAGCACGCTGTACAGCAGGTACATGCCCCCGAAGAATAGCCCAGAACCTGAATCCTCATGCGCCGATCCCGGCCTGGCATGCGACGATCCGGCTACAGGCGCAGGACCAACCGTTGACCTAGGTAGACGGGGGCGGCCCGCCTCGATAAAATCCCCTGTTCACGGGCCTACGATCCGGCCCGGATTGGAGCATTTCGTGGCAATCAAGGTCGGTATCAACGGGTTCGGTCGCATCGGCCGCAACATCATGCGCGCGGCCATCGAGAAGAAGGCGGACTTCGATTTCGTGGCGGTCAACGATCTGACCGACGCCAAGACGCTGGCGCACCTCCTCAAGTACGACTCGATCCTGGGCAACCTGGATCAGGTGATCGAGGCGAAGGACGGCGGCATCGCGGTCGGCAAGGACTTCTTCAAGGTCGTCTCGCAACGCGACCCCGCGCAGATCCCGTGGAAGGACCTCGGCGTCGACGTCGTGTTCGAAGGTACGGGCCTCTTCACCAAGAAGGAAGACGCCGCCAAGCACATCGCCGCGGGCGCCAAGCGCGTGATCATCACCGCGCCGGCCACCGGCCCCGACGCCAGCTTCGTGATGGGCGTCAACCACGAGACCTACGACCCGTCGAAGCACATCGTGATCTCGAACGCGTCGTGCACGACCAACTGTCTCGCCCCGTTCGCCAAGGTGCTGCACGAGACGTTCGGCATCACCAAGGGCTGGATGACGACCATCCACTCCTACACCAACGACCAGCAGCTGCTCGACCTGCCGCACAAGGACATCCGCCGCGCTCGCGCCGCCGCGCTGTCGCTCATCCCGACGACGACCGGCGCCGCCAAGGCCGTCGGTGAAGTGCTGCCGCAGCTCAAGGGCAAGCTCGATGGCTTCTCGATGCGCGTGCCGACCGCCAACGTCTCGGTCGTCGACCTCGCCGCGCTGCTCGACAAGAACGCCACCGCCGACGAGATCAACGGCGCCTTCCGCGCCGCCGCCGCCGGACCGCTGAAAGGCATCCTCGCGGTCGAGGACGCGCCGCTCGTCTCGGTCGACTTCCGGAAGAACCCGCACTCGTCGATCATCGACTCGGCCTACACCAAGGTCATGGACGGCAACTTCATCAAGGTCCTGTCCTGGTACGACAACGAGTGGGGCTACTCGAGCCGCTGCGTCGACCTGCTGACCTACATGGCCACGAAGGGTCTGTAAGGGTGGCCACGCAGTCGGTCAAGGACGTCGATCTCAAGGGCAAGCGCGTCTTCATCCGCGTCGACTTCAACGTCCCGCTCAAGGGCGGGACGATCACGGACGACACGCGGATCCGGGCCTCGGTCCCGACGATCAAGTACGCGATCCAGCAGGGCGCGGGCCTCATCCGGCTCGCGTCCCACCTGGGCCGCCCCAAGGGCACGCCGAATCCCGAGATGAGCCTCAAGCCGATCGCGACGCGGCTGGCCGAGCTGCTCGGCTCGCCGGTGGCGTTCGCGGACGACTGCGTCGGCCCGGCCGTCGCGGCGGCTGGGACATCCGGCGTGGTCCTGCTCGAGAACCTCCGCTTCCACGCGGAGGAAGAGAAGAACGACGCCGGCTTCGCCGCGCGGCTGGCCGAGGGCATCGACGTCTACATCAACGATGCGTTCGGCTCGGCGCACCGCGCCCACGCCTCGACCGAGGGCATCGTCGCGCACGTGCCGGTGGCCGCCGCCGGCCTGCTGATGGCCGACGAAGTCGCCTATCTCGGCAAGGCGCTGAACAACCCGGATCGCCCGTTCGTGGCGATCATCGGCGGTGCCAAGGTGTCCGACAAGCTCGAGGTGATCGAGAACCTGCTCGGCAAGGTCGACGCGCTCTGCATCGGCGGCGCGATGGCCTACACCTTCCTCAAGTCGCGCGGCGTCGCGGTCGGCAAGTCGCTGGTCGAGAACGATCTGCTCGACAAGGCGAAGGAGCTGGAAGCGCGCGCCAAGGCGGCCGGCATCACGCTGGCGCTGCCGACCGACCACGTCGTCGCCCCGAAGCTCGAAGCGGGGGCGCCGTCCGAGGTGCTGGCGGTGACCGATCCGGCGATCGGCGATCGCATGGGCCTGGACATCGGTCCGGACACCACCAAGGCCTACGCCGCGCTCGTCGCCACGGCCAAGACGGTGGTCTGGAACGGCCCGATGGGCGTGTTCGAGATCGACGCGTTCGCCAAGGGCACCAACGCGGTGGCCGAAGCGGTGGCCAGCGTCAAGGGCACGACGATCATCGGCGGCGGCGACTCGATCGCGGCGGTCGTCAAGGCCGGCGTGGCCGATCGCATCAGCCACATCTCGACGGGCGGTGGCGCGTCGCTGGAGTTCCTCGGTGGCCAGACGCTGCCCGGCGTCGCCGCCCTGCCGCAGAAGCAGTAAGTAGGCGCGGCGCGCTGCCGCAGCACACGAAGGCGCGGCGTCAGGCCGCGCCGTCCCCCTGGAGCCGACATGACGCGCGCCCCGTTCCTCGCCGCCAACTGGAAGATGTTCAAGACGGTCCACGAGGCCGTCGCCTACGCCAAGGAATTCCGGGCGTTGGTGAAGAGCGTGGACGACGTCGAAATCGTCGTCGCGCCGCCGTTCACCGCGCTCCACGCGGTGGCGGAAGCGTCGCGCAACAGCACCGTCGGCGTCGCCGGCCAGGACGTCTACTGGGAGAAGGAAGGCGCCTTCACCGGCCAGATCAGCGCCGGCATGCTGAAGGAGGCCGGCGCCGAGTTCGCCATCGTCGGCCACTCCGAGCGCCGGCGGCTCTTTGGCGACACCGACGAGGTCGTCAACCGCAAGACGCTGGCGGCGATCCAAGGCGCGCTGTGCCCGATCGTCTGTGTCGGCGAGACGCTCGAGGAGCGCGAGGGCAGCCAGACGCTGGCGGTGCTCGATCGCCAGGTCAAAGCCGGGCTCGACGGGCTGTCGGCCGAGCAGGTCGGCGATCTCGTCCTGGCCTACGAGCCGGTGTGGGCCATCGGCACCGGCCGTAACGCCACCCCGGAGCAGGCCGGCGAGGCCCACGCTCACATCCGCGAGCGGCTGAAGCAGTGGTTCGGGGCCGACGCGGCCGAGAAGTGCCACATCCTCTACGGCGGCAGCGTCAAGCCGGACAACGTCGCGGCCCTGGCCGCGCTGCCCGACATCGACGGCGCGCTGGTCGGCGGCGCCAGCCTCGACCCGCACGGGTTTGCCAAGATCGTCACCAACTTCCAGGCCGCCCGGCGCTGAGCCGGGCCCCGCCTGACGCGCCCGCCGGGCGTTGCCCGGCCGGGCCGCGGTATACTTGGGCGTTATGCTCTATTACTTCGTCGCGACCATCTACGTCCTGGTCTGCTTCCTGCTCCTGATCGTCGTCCTGCTGCAGCAGGGCAAGGGCGGGGACATGGCGAGCGCGTTCGGTGGTGGCGGCAGCCAGACCGCGTTCGGCGCCAGGCAGGGCGCGACGGTCCTGTCCAAGGCGACCGCCATCCTGGGCGGCCTGTTCATGATCGGCGCCATTGCGCTGGCCTTTCTCGGCTCGGCCGGCAGCTCGCTGCTGGGGGGCATCGATGCTCCCGTCGTCCCGCGCGCGACGCAGCCGGCAACGCCGGTCGCCCCCGCTCCATCGCCGGCGACCCCGGCTGGTGCGCCGCCCGCTGCCGGTCCGGCTCGGCCGACGCCGCCCCCCGTCGCCCCGTCGAACGCCCCGGCGACGCCTCCGTCTGGCGCGGCCTCGACGCCGGCTCCGGCGACCGCACCCACCCCTGCGCCGGTCGAAGCGACCCGCCCGCCGAAGTAGCCCAGGCCTTCGAGGCGCCAGACGCCAACGCCCCAACGGCCAACATCCAAACTCCCCGCGTTGGCGGTTGGACGTTGGAGGTTGGTCGTTCCGGCGCTACTTCTCGCGCTTGGCGACGATGTCGAACTCGAAGGTCTGGCCACCGGCATCCGCCGAGACCTTGAGCGGCATCTCGTCACCCTTCACGGTGCCCGCGTAGCTCAGTTTGATCTGGTTCCCGCCCATGTCGCGGGTCACCTTGAACGTGATGGCATCGCCCTTCAGCGTGCCTTCGTCGATCTTGGCTGGCTCCGGCGCCATCGAGCTGGTCACGGTCCCGGTCACCGCTTCGCCTTTCACCTCGAAGGTGAAGACGTTGGTGCGGCTGTTGCCGTCCGGGCCCTGAAATTCCGCCTTCCACTTGCCCGCGATGTCGGCCGCCATGGCGGTCCCGGCCATCGCAACGCTCACAGCCAGCGCAGCCAGGGCGCTCGCCAGTTGCCGTCTCGTGATCATCAGGTTCTCCTCGCACCCGCTCCGACGGGAGCGGCGGCCCAGCATAGCGCGGGACGAGTGCGCGATTCCGGACACGGTAGACACCTCATGCGACGCCGCGCGACGACGCGTTAACCGCGTACGACAGCGGGCGTAGTCATCTTCGAACGCATCGTGCGATGCCTTCGTCCATGAGTACCAACGAAACCCATCGCGGGCGTCGTCCAACGGGACACTCGGCCGTCAGCGTCAGGAGTCGCCGTGCTTCCTGCCATCATCACTGCCCTCGCGTTCGCCAGCATGCTGCGCGCGCCGGAACGCTCGGGCGCGTGGACCGCGCCATCCGTCCGCTGTGAGGCGCTCGCCGCGGGCCTGCGCATCGCGCCGGTGCTCCGGCCCGTCGTCGCCGGGATGTGCCAGCGTGCGCCGACGTTCCGCCGACAGGTCGTGCGGCTGGCGCGACAGCCCGGCCTCGAAGTGACGGTCGCGACCGGCGCGTTCGAATCGCGGGGACGGGCCCGGGCGCGGACGGCGATGACGCGCGTCGACGGTCAACTGCGAAGCGCGCGCGTCGAAGTGCCGGGCGGCGATCCGGCGCTCCTCGCCGAGCTCGTCGCGCACGAGTTCGAGCACATCCTCGAACAGCTCGACGACGTCGATCTGGCCTCGTGGGCCGGCCGCAGCGGCGTCTATCGCGTGGGCGGCAGCGATCAAGAGGGTCCGTTCGAAACCGAACGGGCGCGGCAGGTCGGGCGGCTCGTTGCCGGCGAATACCTGTCCGCCGGTGCGGAGATGACGGCGTTCAAGGTGCGGTGATGGGGCCCTGGCCGATCGTCGCGGTGGTCTGGATGCTGTGGGTGGGCCCACCCGACACACCGTGCGATGGCAGCCGGCACGTCGCCCGGCAGCACCTCGGTGGCTGGGGCACCGGCGTCGCCTCGGCCGACGTCAGCGCCGATGGCCGCATCGTGGCGTTCGTCTCGCTGGCCCGGCTCGCCGACGGCGACGTCAACACCATCGATGACATCTACATCCTCGATCGGACGACGGGCGCGCTCCGGCTGGAGAGCCTCGCGCCCGATGGCCGCGCCGCCGCCGGATCGAGCCAGCAGCCGCGCCTCAGCGGGGATGGGCGCTATCTCGTGTTCGCGACGGTCGCCAGCAACCTGATCGGGTGGCGCGTCGACACGGGGGCGCAGGTGCTGCGCCGCGACCGCGAGACCGGGACGATGACGCTGGTGTCGCACACGCCGGCCGGCGCGCCAGGCAACGGCTGGAACGGCCATCCCGACATCAGCGACGACGGACGCTATGTCGTCTTCGAATCGCGGGCCACCGATCTCGTCGCCGGCGACGACGCCAACCGCGGCGGCAGCGACGTCTACCTCTACGACGCGACCGACGGCGTCGTGCGGCGCGTGAGCGTCACCGACAGCGGCCAGCAGTCGGTGTCGGGACAGAGCTCGACCCCGGCCATCAGCGGCACCGGCCGCTTCGTCGTCTTCACCTCGACGGCGCCGATCGCTCCGCCGTCGCGCACCCACGCCCACGATCCGGTGCGCAGCGTCTTCCTGCGCGATCTGCCCGCCGGGCTCACCCGCCGCATCAGCAGCACCCGCGGCGGCGGCGTCCCCAACGGCGCCAGCTACTATCCGACCATCAGCGGCGACGGGCGCCGCATCGTGTTCGTCTCGATCGCCACCGACCTGGATGGCGCTCGTCATGCCCGCCAGCATGAGCAGCTGTATCTGCACGATGCCGACACCGGGCGGATCCGCCTGCTCAGTCGCGGCACGGCGGGCGCCGGTGCCGACGGCGCCAGCCACCATCCCGCCTTGAGCGGCGACGGCCGGTTCGTGGTGTTCAGCTCGGAGGCCTCCGACCTCCCCTGCCAGGATCGCTGCGGGCCGCTAGCCGATCTCAACCTCGTCGACGATGTCTACCGGCTGAACCTGGCGACCGGCGTCGCCGACCGCGTCAGCGGCGGCCGGGGCGCGCGCGAGCCGTGGTGGCGAGGCAGCGGCGGATCGGCCACCGACGGCACCGGCCGCGTCGTCGCCTTCTCGTCCCGGCAGCCGATCGACGAGGCCGACCTCGAGGACGACGACGACCTCTTCGTCGATGTCCTGCCCGGGGGCACCCCCGGGGCCCTGGGCCCTCCGCCGTGCACCGGACCGTCGCCCCCACCCGGCCGGCGCCGGTAGAGCCCGCGACGCCGCCGGGCAACCGATCGCCGTCGGCCCTCGTCTACGGCTGGAGGCGACCTCCGGCCATGGGCCGCCCACTGAGGGTCAGGAGCACACCGTGGGCACGCTCGCCGCCGACATCCGCCACTCGTTGCGCCAGTTCTGGACCGCTCGCGTCTTCACCATCACCGCGGTGCTGACGCTGGCCATCGGCATCGGCGGCACGACGGCCATCTTCACGCTGATTCACGCGGTGATGCTGCGCTCGCTGCCGGTCAGCGATCCCGACAGCCTCTACCGCGTCGGCGATGGCGACAACTGCTGCGTCCAGGGCGGCACCCAGGATCGCTGGGGCATGTTCTCCTATCCGCTGTTCGAGCGGCTGAAGGCCGACCTGCCGCAGTTCGAGACGCTGACGGCGTTCCAGGCCGGGCAGGGCCGCGTCAGCGCCCGGCGACCGGGTGTCGAGCAGACGGCCCGGGCGCTGCGCTCCATCTACGTCGACGGCCACTACTTCGCGACGCTCGGCATCCCCGCCTTCGGTGGCCGGGTGTTGACGCCGGCCGACGACACCGCCGCGGCGCCGCCCGTGGTCGTCATGAGCCACCATGCCTGGAGCGGGACCTACGGAGCCGACCCCAAGGTCATCGGCGCCACCCTCGTCCTCGAAGGGCACCCGTTCACGGTCATCGGCGTCACCGGCCCCGGCTTCTTCGGCGAGACGCTGCGCGGCGATCCGCCCGACCTGTGGCTCCCGCTGCAGCAGGAGCCGATGATCGCGGGCGAGACGGCGCTGCTGCGCCAGCCGGTCTCGGCGTGGCTGCGCGTGATCGGACGCCTCCGCCCGGGCGCCACCACCGACGGCATGGCGCCGCGCCTGACCGGCGCCCTGCGCCAGTGGCTGCAGCACGACTCCGGCTATCCGGCCAACTGGATGCCCAGCGTGATCAAGGATCTGCCGCAGCAGTCGATCGCGGTCGTACCAGCCGGCGGCGGTGTCGGCGTCATGCGCGAGCAGTACAGCCGCAGCCTGCGCATCCTGCTCGGGGTGTGCGCGCTGGTCCTGCTGATCGCCTGCGCCAATGTCGCCAACCTGCTGCTGGCCCGCGCTGTCGCCCGCCGCGGCCAGACGGCGGTGCGGCTGGCGCTCGGCGCCTCACGCCGCCGCATCGTCACGCAGGCGCTGGTCGAGAGTGTCCTGCTCGCGGTCGGCGGCGGCATCCTCGGTCTCGCCATCGCCGCCGGCACGGCGCGCTTGCTCCTGGCCCTGGCGTTCGCCGGCACCACCTTCCTGCCCATCGACACGATGCCGTCGCCGCTGGTCCTCGCCTTCGCGTTCGGGCTGGCCCTGGTGACCGGCGTCCTGTTCGGCGCCGCGCCGGCGTGGCTCGCGACGCGCACCAATCCGATCGAGGCGCTGCGCGGCGCCGGCCGCAGCAGCGGTGATCACTCCTCGCTCACCCGCAAGGCGCTGGTCGTGTTGCAGGCCGCGGTGTCGGTGGTGCTGGTGGTCGGGTCGCTGCTGCTCGCCCGCAGTCTCGCCAACCTCGAGCGCCAGGACTTCGGCTTTCCGCTCGCCGGTCGCGTGCTCGTGCAGTTGAACCGGGCGCCGGCGAGCTACCCGCCGGACAAACTCGACGCGCTCTATCGCGACGTCGAGGATCGGCTGAAGCGGGTGCCCGGCGTCCGCGGCGCCGGACTCGCGCTCTACAACCCGTTCACCGACAACTGGGGCGAGGGCGTGCTGATCTCCGGCAAGCCGCTGCCCCAGCCCGGCCAGCAGTCCGGCGCGTCCTGGGATCGGGTCAGCGCCACCTATCTGCAGGACCTCGGCGTGAAGCTGGTGCGCGGCCGCTACTTCGACGTCCGCGACGCCGGCACGTCGGAACACGTCGCGGTGGTGAACGAGTCGTTCGTCCGCCGCTTCTTCACCAAGGACGAGGATCCGATCGACCGGCACTTCGGCCTGAACCTGCCGGAGAACGTCAACACCTACAAGATCGTCGGCGTGGTGCGCGACGCACGCTTCGCCGGCTTCAACCTCGACCAGCCGCCGCGTCCGATGTTCTACGTGTCGCTGGCGCAGACGGTCGACTACACGAACCCGCTGATGCGGCGCGTCGAGACGGCCTCGCACTTCATCCGCAGCATCATGGTCGTCACCGACCAGTCGCCGTCCGTGCTCGAGCCGCTCCTGATGCGGACGCTCGCCGCGGCCGACCCGAACCTCACCGTGACCAGCGTGCGGACGCTGCAGCAGCAGGTCGATCGCGCCTTCGATCAGCAGCGCGCCGTCGCCAGCCTGGCCGGCCTGTTCGGTATCGTCGCACTGGTCCTCGCCGCCATCGGGCTCTACGGCGTCACGGCTTACGCGGTGGCCCAGCGCACCCGTGAGATCGGTGTGCGCATGGCCCTGGGCGCCGGCCGCCGCCGCGTCGTCGGCATGGTGCTCGCCAGCGCCTTCCGCCGCGTCGGCTTCGGGCTCGTGCTCGGGCTGCCGCTGGCCATCGGCACCGGCTACCTGCTCTCGTCGCAGTTGTACGGCGTGTCGTACTGGGATCCGCTGGCGCTGGGAGCCGGCGTGCTCGCCCTCGGCGCCTCGGCGTTCGTCGCCGCCATCGTCCCCGCCCGCCGGGCCGCCTCGATCTCGCCGATCCGCGCGCTGCGCACCGACTGATCGCCCGGCGACGTCTTTTACCACTAACGCTGTTAGTGATACTGTGCGTCGACGCCATGTCGACGCCGACCCTCCAGCACTTCGAACTGCACGTGCTCCTGGCCATGCTCCACGAGCAGGGCGAGACCTACAGCGTCCCGCTGGTGCTGGCACTCGAGCAGCGCACCGGCCGGCCAGTCGCCCAGGCAGCCGTCTTCATCACGCTGCAGCGGCTCGAACGCAAGGGCCTCGTCGAGTCGCGCCTCGACGAACCGGAGAGCGGGCGCGCCCGCCGCTACTTCGCGCTGACACCGGAAGGCCTGACCGCCATCGAGACCCACCGCGCCGAACACGCGCGGCTGTGGCAGGGCTTCGATCGCGCCTTTCGCGCGCACAAGGCCTGACATGGGCTGGCTGTTCCGCCTGCTCGTCGATGACGCCGACCGCCGCGCGATCGACAGCGACCTCGCCGAGCTCCACGACTACCGCCGTCGACGTGACGGCGCGGACGCAGCCGATCGTTGGCTGCGCCGCCAGCGCCGGATCTACCCGTGGCACCTGCTCGCTGACCGGGCAGGCACCGCCTTGCTCCGAGTGACCACCATGCCGCATCTCTGGTCCGACGTTCGCCACACGCTCCGCAGCCTGTTCCGTGTCCCGGCGCTTTCGGCCACGATCGTGCTGACCGTGGGCACGGCGCTCGGAGCCACGGTCGCCGCCATCGTCCTGACCCGGGCGGTGCTGGTGAACCCGCTGCCCTATGCCGACGCCGACCGGCTGCAGTGGGTCTACACCGACAACCCGCCCTATCGGTTCAGCCTGTCGGTGGTCGACTATCGGGCGCTCGAGGCCGACCACCCGGCGTTCAGCGCCGTCGCGGCGTTTCAGCGGACCCAGGTCGCGGTCTCTGACGGCGATGTCTCCGAGCGCGTCACGGCGCGCACCGTCACGGGTTCCTACTTTCCGCTGCTCGGGCAGAAACCGTACGTCGGTCGCCTCTTCGACGCGTCCGACGACGCCCGTGACGATCGCGTCGTCGTCCTCACCTACGGCTACTGGGCCCGACGCTTCGGCAGCGATCCGACGGTGCTGGGCCGGTCGATGACCATCGACGGCGCCCGCGCCACCGTCGTCGGCGTGCTGGAGCGGACCTCGGGACCGCTCGAGCACGACGTCGCCCTGTTCTCGGCCGCCCGTTGGCCGACGCCGACGCGCAAGGGCCCCTTCTTCACGACCGTGCTGGGCCGCCTGCGCCCCGACATGTCGGCGGACGTCGCGCAGCAGACGCTGCGGGCGACCAACGCGCGACTCTTCCCGATCTGGCGATCGTCCTACCAGGACGAGAAAGCCACCTGGGGCCTCGTGGATCTGAGAGCCCGGGTGATCGGCGAGGTCGGCTCGACGCTGATTTTCCTGCTGGCGGCGGTGGCCTGCGTGCTGCTCATCGCCTGCGCCAACGCCGTCAACCTGCTCATCGCCCGCAGCCTGCAGCGGGGCCGTGAGCTGGCGATTCGCGGCGCCCTCGGCGCCTCGACCGGACGCCTGCTGCAGTACGTCCTGGTCGAGGCCTCGCTGCTGACCGTCGGCGCCGCGCTGATCGGCCTCGGGGTCGCGGCGTTCGTGCTGCAACTGGTGGGCGCCTACGGCGGCGACTACATTCCGCGCATCGACGAGGTGCGGTTCTCCGCCACCGCCGTCGCCTGGCTGGCCGGTCTCGCGGTGGCGAGCGGCGTCGTCATGGGGATCGTACCGGCCTGGTACGGGGCGCGGCTGCGGATGGATCAGGCGCTGCGCGGCGGCGGGCGCTCGTCCACCGACGGGCCGACGCCTCGCCGGATCCAGCGGGCGCTGGTCGCCGCGGAATTCGCGCTCGCCACGCCGCTCCTCGTCGCCGGCGCGCTGATCCTCGCCAGCCTCGATCGCCTGAGCCACGTGCCGGTTGGGATCGACACCTCGCACCTGCTCACGGCCTCGGTGTCGCTGCCGCGGGCCCGGTATCCGCAGGAGACCAGCCGCGAAGCGTTCTGGAAACGCGCGCTCGAGCGCCTGGCGGCGCTGCCCGGCGTCCAGAGCGTCGCGCTGTCCGATGGCCGGCCACCGAGCGAGAGCAGCCAGCAGAACAACTTCGACCTCGAGGATCGTCCGACGCCGGCAGGTCAGCATCAGCCGGTCTCGACGTGGGTCGGTGTCTCGACCGGCTTCTTCACGGCCACCGGTCTCGCGCTCGAGCGCGGCCGCCTGCTCGACGAGCGCTCGCTGCAGGACGACGTCGTGGTCGTCGATCGCGCCTGGGCCCGTCGATTCTTTCCCGGTGAAGAGGTACTCGGGCGGCGGTTCCGGGGCGGCGGCTGCACGACCTGCCCGTGGACGACGGTGGTCGGCGTGGTCGGCGACGTCCGCTGGACCGGTCTCGACGCCAGCGGGCCGCTGGGCACGGTCTACTATCCGTTCGTCGATCTCTCGACCGGCTTCGTCCTCGTCAGGACGGCCGGCGATCCGCTCGCGCTCCACCTCGCCGTCCGCCAGGCGGTCAAGGCGCTCGATCCGGGCCTGGCGCTCTCCGACGTCGCCACGGGAGACGAGCTGATGGCCGAGGCCCTGGCCACGCCGCGCTACCTCACCATACTCATCGGCATGTTCGCCGGGACGGCGCTGATCCTGTCGCTGGTCGGCATCTACGGTGTGATGGCCTATTTCGTCCAGCAGCACACGCTTGAGATCGGCATCCGGCTGGCGATCGGCGGGAACCCCGGGCAGGTGCGACGCCTGGTCGTGTGGCATGGCGTCCGCCTGGTCGTCGCTGGCGTCGTCGTTGGCACCGGTGCGGCGGTTCTCGCCACTCGATTGATGTCGAACGTACTGTTCGGCGTGAGCGCGACGGACCTGCGCGTCATCGTCGGCGTGCCGGCCGCGTTGCTCGTGGCCGCCGTCGCCGCTTGCCTCATCCCGGCACAACGGGCGGCGGCGCTCGATCCGGCGGAGATCCTGCGCGACGCCTGACGCGTGACCGGATGCGCTACCGCGGCGCGACCGCGGTCGGCGGCGGTGCCGGCGGCGCAGCGGCTGGCAGCACCGGACGATCGTTCCAGTGCAGCACGGCGTTGAAGAGCAGGCCGAACTCGCCGTGGTTCTGCCAGCGGTAGCAGGGGTTGGTGGCGAAGAGCACGAGCCGGCCGCGACCGACGGCGTGTTCGACGAGCGCCGGCTGGTCCTTGATCTCGGCGGCGCCGCGCAGCAGGCCGTTCAGGACCGAGGAGTCGCCGCCGACGAATTTCATCAGCACCTGCTCGTCGCGGTCACGCTCGGGCACCTGCAGCAGCGGCCCGTTGGCGTAGCGGACGGCGATCAGCGGCCTCGGGTAGCCGTAGAAGATCGGATGCAGCGGCTTCGTGATCTCCGCCTGCACGACCGGCCCCGGCGCATAGAACGCTGACGTCGGCCGAGCCGCCGTCACCGAACGCGACAGGCCGAACTCGGGCGGCATGGCGCTCGCGGCACCGAGCGTGATGATGGTGCCGCCGGCGTCGAGGAATCGCTGCAGCTCGAGCACCCCTTCGAGCCCCATGCCGCCACGGACGTCGTCGGATTCGCCGTAGGCGCCGTGTGACGGGAACGCCGCGGTCTTCGTGTACGGCAGCGGCCCGCCGCGCATGTCGATGTCATAGACGAGACGCTTGGCCGTCGCGCCCTGGCTGGGGATCAGGATGACGTCGTACTGCGCACGCAGATCGCCGTTCCGCACGCGCTCCTTGTAGATCAGGTCGTAGTCGACCTCGAACTGGTCCAGCGCGTGACGCACCCAGCCGACGTCCTGCGTGCTGCCCCACGTGCTGAAGACGGCGAGCCGCGGTAGATCCACGTCGTGGGTCGCGACCTCCGGCAGCATTGCGACGTGCGCCGCGGTCAACCCGAGCGGCGTCACGGCCTGCGCGACGAGCGCGGCCACGTCCTGCCCCGGCTGCGTCGTCGCGATGATGAGCGAGCCGGCCGGGTAGTTCGTGGTGCCGATCGCGAACCCGGCCTCGGCCGCTCGCACGGTCAGGGCCTTCAGCCGATGCCGCAGGGTGATGAGCGCGTTGGCGCCGCGGTTGGCGACGAGGATCGCCGCGCCGGGGGGACCGGTCAGCGCGCCGGCAGGTTCGACACGGGTCACCGGTTCGACGACCGTCGTGAGGACGGCGCGATCCGCCGTGGACGCCACCTCCGTGTGCATCAGCAGCCCCATCACCCACCCGGTGTCGTCATAGGTGCGGAGCGACCCCTCCGGGAAGTCCTCCTTCTGGAGCAGGACCTTGGCGAGACGGCCGTACGGCTGGTCGCGCTTCACGATGTAGGAGCCGGCGGGATAGGTGCCGTCGGTGAGCTTCACCTCGCTCGTCGTGCGACCAACCTCGATGCCCTGGATGCGCAGCAGGTTCACGAGGCTGGCGACGCGCGTCGGATCCGCCTGGCCGCCGGGTACGATGAACGCGAACGGCGCCTCCTTCGATCCCGCGTCGATGGCGTTGCGGCTCTTCAAGTAGAAGTTCTCGAGGACGACCTTCGGGAACGCCGCCGTGAACTGCAGCGCGGTCAGCACGCCGGTCTCCGAGAAGTTGGTGTTGTTGCGCAGCGACCACTCGACCTCCTTGTAGGGGGGCGCGGGCCGATACCATTCGCGCGTCGTGCGGTTGGCGCCGCCCCCGGCGCTGTCGGACGTGACGGTGCGTTTCATCGTCGTGGCGCCGCCGTTGCCGAAGGTCTCATACATCCGCGTCAGGCCGTTGTGGTTCGAGGCCATGAAGGCCAGGTAGCCGGGCGACCACATGTCGACGAACCCGTGCGTCCAGACGCCGGGCAGGCCGTACTTGGTGAGCTGCGCCATCTCGAAGTTCGCGAACATCGGCAGCTCGCCGTAGAGGATCGGATCGAGCGACGGGTTCTGCGGCGCCTGGCCGCTGAACGTGTAGAGGAACGGCACCGACTCGTGCAGGTCGTGCATCACCGGCGGATGCCACTGCAGATACCAGTCGAGCAGCGCCCGCATCGTCCGCTGTGAATAGTTGATGTCGCGGTTGTTGTCGTGGAGGACGTAGCGGCCCCAGTAGGGCGGGCCGGCGACGCGATCGCGCTCGTCGGTGATCTGCACGAGATGGCGCCGATACCACTCGACGTAGCGATCGCGCCCGTCCGGATCCGCCGCCGGCAGGATCGTGACGATGACGTTGTCGCGGATCTGCCGGATGACCGGCGTCTCCTCGACGGCGAGGCGATAGGCCAGCTCCATCAGCATCTCGGGCGGCCCGGTCTCGGCGCTGTGCAGCCCCCCCATCAGGTGGTACATCGGCTTGGCGTCGGCGATGACCGACCGCGCCTGCGCGTCGGTCAATTTGCGCGGATCGGCGAGCTGGGCCAGGTAGCCGCGATAGCGATCGAGGTCACGGACGGTCTCCGCCGCGGCGACCACCACGATGTTCACCTCGCGGCCCTCGTCGGTCGTCCCGATGGTCAGCACCTTGACGCGCGGCGTCTTGGCGGCGAGCGCACGGTAGTAGCGCAGCGCCTCGGTGGTGGTGGTCAACTGGCCGGGCACGCCGACGTGGTGGCCGAGGATGTCCTTCGGCGTCGGGACGCCGGGCACGAGCGGCAGATGGTCGACGAGCGGGGTGAGGAACTCGGGCCGCGTCGTCCATTCCTTGACGCGGGCCGCGAAGTCGGCGTCCTGGGCCTGGACCGGCGGCGCCGCGCTCCGCTGCGCGCTCGGCGCGGATACGGCGGCCACGGCCAACACGAGGCAGAGCACCAGTGGACGCAGACTTCTCGGCATGAGGCGACCTTCGGGGAAAGACCGGCGGGCACGCCGGAAGCCGGGATTCTAGCAGCAGGCGCGCGGGCCTCTCCGGCTGCGCCGCGTCGAACCGTGCTTCGCGCGGTGCCGTCCAAGACCGTCATGGTGGATGGCGGTTACCGGTTCCCCGGACGCTGGGTCGGCGGTGTCGCGCTGGTCGCCGGTCCGCTGGTGTGGCTGACGGGCGTGCTGCTGCGTCTGCCGTTCGATTTCTTCTTCCCGCAGCAGCTCGCCGCCTACGCGCTGGCTCCGGACCAGATGTTCGCGGCCTCCAGCTGCGTGCTGGCCGGACAGCTGCTGGTCGCGCTCGGCGTCGCGGCCGCCGCGGATCTGATCGGGCGGACGCGGCCGGGGCTGGCCACGTGGGGCGGCCTGCTCGTCGTCCTCGGCCTGTTCGCGCGGACGTTCCACGCCGGCGCCGATCACCTCGCCTTTCAACTCGTCGCGCCGCTCGGCGTGCAGCCGGCGACCGAGGTCATCGGGCGGACCTACGGAGCGGCGCACATCGTCGCCGCGCTCAACCCGGCCATCATGTTCGGCTGGCCGGTGCTGGCGCTCGGCGCCTGGCGCGCTGGCGTCCTGCCCTGGTGGCGGGCGCTGGCCCTGGCGTCGATGGCTGCGCTCATGCTGGGCGTCCTCAAGGGCAGCAGCTGGACGTCGGTCGCCTGCACCAGCGGGCTGGCGATTGCGTTCGTCCCGCTCGGCGTCCGGGTGCTCCTCGATGGCCCGCGGCCTCGGACCGCCGTGGTCGCGGCCTGGGCCATCGGGGTGCCGATCCTGATGGGACTGGCCTACGCCTTCGGGCGCCTGGGCTGATGAATCAGCCCGACGGCCAGACTGACGGGATCAGGCGCACTGGACCAGGCGTGACCGGCTGGGCGGCAGTCGCCGGCCGAGCAGGTGCGTGCTAGAATGCCGGTTCGGTTTCGGGCATGCCGCCTTCACGGGGCGCGTCCGGAAACGCCCTCCTCGCGAAAGTGGCGGAATTGGCAGACGCACCAGCTTGAGGGGCTGGCGGTAGCAATACCGTGGGGGTTCGAGTCCCCCCTTTCGCACCAAGGCAAAAAAGCCCCGCTATTTGCGGGGCTTTTCTGTTTCAGACTTGGAATCTGCCAACGGATTGCCAACCCACGCCGGGGAGCCGGGTTGCGCCGGTCCTGCCGTCGGTCCCGCCATCGAATCATGCTTGTCGATCTGGTCCCACCAACTTGGCCGCGCGTCCGCCCGGCTCCGGATGGGACGGCACTCCGAACAACGTCGCCGGCCGACCCAAGCGATGGAGAATGCGGCATGGCCTATTTTCCCTGCTTGCATCTTCGCTTCGTGGGGCTCGTCCTGCTCGCGACTTCCCTGGTCTGTGCCATCGCTTGGTCAAACCGGCTGATCTTGCAATTTGGGTTGATGGAGGTAGCCATCGCGGCGGTTGCCGGGACGCTCGTATTCGGCGTGGCGACAGTGGTCAGCCACGCAGTCGCAGACAGCCCCGTCAGCAGCCACGTTTCTCTGATCCCGTGCGCCTCTCTCAAGAGAGCGCGTCTCGGATTTGACATTCAGCGTCCGCCCCCTCCTTGGCCTGCAGCACGCTAGCGATCAGGATGCTGCTCGACGCTGAGAGCGACCACGCGGGCATCGTCCTCGAAGAACCGCAGCGCCGGGAGCCGGTCCTCAAAAATCTTCGCCAGGTTCGAGCAATCCGGCTTCGTCGCCTTCGGCACTCTGCCGGCCGCCCGAACCGCTTTGAGTGCCAGGCGAGCCTGGGCCAGGGGAATACCAACAAGAGCCTCACGGGGCCGGTGAGCGGCGCCGCTGGCTGATGGCACCTCGAGCAGCTGACGCGTCGCCTGCAGCTCGGGCGAGTCGGCTAGGCGCGCATGACCACCGACACGGGCGATCCGCTTGCGCTGGTGCGTCGTCGTCGCCGGGACG
>JBDSLU010000172.1:0-3586 GCA_039916225.1 Vicinamibacteraceae bacterium | reverse complement strand
AAGACCGGCCTGCCCATCTACTCGCTCTACGGCGACACCCGGCGGCCGACCGCGGCGATGCTCGCCGGCGTCGACACGATCGTCGTCGACCTGCAGGACATCGGCGTCCGCTTCTACACCTACGCCGCGACGATGGGCATGGTCATGGAAGAGGCCGCGCGGCGAAGCATCGCCGTGGTGGTGCTCGATCGCCCGAACCCGATCGACGGCTGGCGGATCGAAGGGCCGACCAGCGACGAAACCGCGCTCGGTTCCACCAGCTACCTGCGCATGCCGATCCGGCACGGCCTGACCATCGGCGAGTTGGCCCAGCTGTTCAACGGCGAGCGCAAGATCGGGGCGAAGCTGACGGTGGTGCGGATGCCGCGCTGGCGCCGCGACTGGTGGTTCGACGACACCGGCGCGCCGTGGATCAACCCGTCGCCGAACATGCGCAGCCTGACCCAGGCGACGCTCTACCCGGGCATCGGCGCCATCGAGGCCAGCAACATCTCGGTCGGACGTGGCACCGACACGCCATTCGAGCAGATCGGCGCGCCGTGGATCGACGGCCTGGCGCTCGCCGCCGCGCTCAACGATCGGGACATCCCCGGCGTGCGCGCCTACCCGGTCCGCTTCACGCCGGTGTCGAGCGTCTACGCCGGCCAGGCCTGCGGCGGCGTGTCGTTCATCGTCACCGACCGAGAGACGCTGCGTTCGACCCGGCTGGGTCTCGAAGTGGCCTCGGCGCTGACCCGCCTCTATCCCGGCCAGTATCGGCTCAAGCCGGACGATCGGTTGATCGGGTCCAAGGCGACGACAGCACGGATCCTCGGCGGCGACGATCCGATGGCGATCGCCGCGTCGTGGCAGGCCGACGAGGGGAAATGGCGCCTGCTCCGCGCGAAATACCTGATCTACACGCCTGAGTGACCGGGCCCGGCGGCGTCGAGGCCACCCGCCGCGTGGCGGCGGGCCACCGGCGGCGGATCAGAGGCGGTCGAGGACCATCACCAGCCACACCAGCGGCAGGTAGGCGATCGACGTGAAGAACAGCACCCGCGCGTCACGCCGCGTGCGCGAGACCGCGAAGCGCAGGCTGACGGCGAGGAAGGCGAGGCCGAGCACGAGCGCCACCGCGAAATAGACCAGGCCGGACAGCCCCATCAGGCTCGGCACGAGGCTGACCGGCAGGAGCGCCGAGGCGTAGGCCGCGACCTGGTAGCCGGTGCTCCGGCCGTCCGGTTCGAGAACCGGCAGCATCGGGAAGCCGGCGCGCCCGTAGTCGTCCTTGAACAGCCAGGCGATGGCCAGGAAGTGCGGCATCTGCCACAGGAAGATGATCGCGAACAGCACCCACGCTTCGCGCGACACCGTATCGGTCGCCGCCGCCCAGCCGATCATCGGCGGCAGCGCGCCCGGAATGGCGCCGACGACAGTGGAGAACGACGTCCGCAGCTTGAGCGGCGTGTAGAGGACGACGTAGGTCAGCAGCGTCAGCAGGGCGACGGCCGCCGCCAGGAGCGTCGTCGACAGGGCCAGCCACAGCAAGCCGGCGAGCGACAGCGCCGAGGCGAACAGCAGCGCCTCGCGCGGCGACAGCCGGCCTTCGGCGACAGGGCGGCGCCGCGTCCGATCCATCAGCGCGTCGACACGGCGCTCCATCACCTGGTTGAACGCCGCCGATCCACCGGCGACGAGCGCCGTCGCCAGCGTGACGTTGGCCAGGCCCAGCGCGTTCGCCCCCGGACCAGCGCCCAGGTAGTAGCCGCCGGCCGTCGTGGCGACGACCAGCAGGTTCAGCCGCGGCTTGGTGAGGGCGATGAAATCGGAGGTACGGGAACGAGCGGCGGTAGCCAGCGCGCGGGGTGCCCCAAATTCCTTCGGCGAGCGCGGGACGGCCTCGGCGGACATGGGCAGATTCTATCCCGCTATCGCGCTATCGCGGGCTACTGCGCTACCGCGGGCTTGGCGTCACCGGAGCGGCCGCCGCAGCGGGTGCAGTCGTGGGAACCGCCGGCGCCGGCCCCGTGCTGGCCTCGCGCAGCTTGCGCAGCACGCGATCCTGCACCCACTGCTCGCTCCACCAGTCGACCGGCGTGATCGCGTGACCGCCGAGGAGCATCGTGAAGTGCAGGTGATCGCCACCGGCGAGACCGGTCGTGCCGCTCTTGCCGAGTTCCTGCCCCTGCGTCACCGTGTCGCCGACCTTCACGCCGATCGAGGAGAGGTGCGCGTAGAGCGACTGCAGCCCCAGTCCGTGATCGACGATCACGCAGTTGCCGTAGATGCCCAGGAACTCGGCGAAGACGATGCGGCCGGCGTTCGAGGCCTGCACGGGCGCGTGCGCCGTCGAGGCGAGATCGAAGCCGAGGTGCACCTGCTGGTCGACGTCGCGCTTCTGGTAGACGTAGGTGCGCTGGTCGGCAAAGCTCGATTGCACGGCCGAGTTGATCAGCTGCTTGAACGGCCCCTGCCACAAACGATCCGGAGCGCTCTTCTCGGCCAGCGCGACGATCGTCTTGGCGTTTTCCTTGCGCAGTTCGCGGTTGATGGTCAGGTAGGACTCGAGCAGGTTGGACGGGTCGGCCACCTTCAGGGTCGGCGTCGCCGCCAGGATGGGCGGGACGACCTTGGTGAGAAACGCGTCGTCGACCTCGATGCGGCTCTTGCGGAACGGCTTCGGGAAGACCTTCACCTCGACCGCTGCCACGGCTTCGTTGCCAGCCGCATCGTGGGCCCACACCCGTACTGGCGCGGCCAGATCCTGGTCCCACATGAGGGCGAAGAACCCGACCTTGAGGCCCGCATCGGCGCCGGTCACCCCGGCCGACGACGCCTGATAGCCGTGATAGCTGACGTCGCCGACGCGGACGCCCGACTCGACGTCGGCCGGCGTGACGCGGTAGACGACCATCTCCGAGCCGCCGTGGTTGACGAAATGATGCGTCGAGACGACCGCGACCTGGGGCGGAACGAGCCGCACCTCGACGTCGCGCGACGCCTCGGACGACACCTCGCGCCGGCCGAACAGCACCTTGCGCGAGCTGCTGGCGATGAACTTCGCCTTGCCGGCCTTGAGCGCCGCCAGCGCCTTCTTGCCGACCGGGCGCTGCAGGATCAGGCTGCCGTCGGCCTGCTGGGACAGCTTCGACTGGGCGTCGCCGGGCAGGGCGAAGACCGGCGTCCGCTGTCCGTCCTGCTCGAGCACCACGCTCAGCGTCTCGAGCGGCGATCCGTGCGGATCGATCTTCAGCTCGAGATCACCGGTCTGGCCGATGAGCGGACCCGGCTTGGTGAACGTCAGGGTCGGCCCCTCTTGCCGGCCTGCCATGACCCACACGCCGCCGGCAATCAGCAGCAGGAGAACGAGGACCGCCAGCACCTTGCGCATTCGCGTGATTCTACCGGACTCGCCTGCCGGTGGGGCTTCACTCGGAGTCGCGAAGAGCCGCGAACGGCACGGGGAGGTGCGGCTGAGTTGACTCGGGTGCCTCGGGCTGGCTACAATTCGTGGTTCGCGGACCCGAGTGCCGGTATCGTCTAGGGGTCAGGACACGTGGTTCTCAGCCATGTAACCGGGGTTCGATTCCCCGTACCGGTACCA
>JBDSLU010000171.1:0-8276 GCA_039916225.1 Vicinamibacteraceae bacterium | reverse complement strand
GGCCGTCGTTCCGCGGACCGCAGGCGTCTGGCGTTGCGGCCGGCACGGCGGCCGTGGCCACCAGCTGGAACGTCCCGACCGGCGACGCCGTGCTGTGGAAGACCGAGATTCCCGGCCTGTCCGTGTCCAGCCCGATCGTCGCCGGCGATCGCGTCTTCGTGTCGACCGCGGTGAGCAGCGATCCCACCGCCAGCCTGCGTCACGGCCTCTACGGCGACGTCGAGCCGGCCAAGGACGTCAGCCCGCACGTGTGGCGGCTGATCGCCCTCGATCGCAAGACCGGGAAAGTGCTGTGGGACAAGGTGGCCACCCAGGGTGTCCCCAAGACCAAGCGGCACCCGAAGTCGAGCCAGGCCTCGCCGACGCCGGTGACGGACGGCGCGCACGTCGTCGTCTCCTTCGGATCGGAAGGGCTCTATGCCTATTCGGTGAAGGGCGACTTGCTGTGGAAGCAGGACCTCGGCGTGCTCAACGCCGGCTGGTTCTACGACCCCGACTACGAGTGGGGCGTCGCCAGCTCGCCGATCATCTGGAAGAACATGGTGATCGTCCAGGCCGACATCCAGCAGGGCTCGTTCATCGCCGCCTTCGACATCAAGACCGGCAAGCAGGCATGGCGCACCACGCGCGATGAGATCCCCTCGTGGGCGACGCCGACGGTGATCGAGATGGGTGGCCACACCGAGCTGGTCACGCAGGGTACCAACGCCATCCGCGGCTACGATCCGATGACCGGCAAGGAGCTGTGGCGGCTGTCGGGCAACTCCGAAGTCACCGTGCCGACGCCGATCGCCGGCCCGGGCACGGTCATCGTCACCAATGGTTATCGCGGCGTGCAGCCAATCTTCGCCATCAAGCCGGGCGCTCGCGGCGACTTGACGCTCAAGGGCGACGCGACCAGCTCCGATGCGATCGCCTGGAGCACCAAGCGCGGTGGCCCGTACATGCCGACGCCGATCGTCTACGGCGACCTGCTCTACATCGTCCTGAACAACGGCACGCTGGCCGCCTACGACGCCAAGACCGGCGAGCGCCTCTACCAGGAGCGGCTCGGCGGCAAGGGGGGCTCGTTCAGCGCCTCGCCGGTCGCCGCCGATGGCAAGATCTACCTGACCAGCGAGGACGGCGACGTGTTCGTGGTCAAGGCCGGCAAGACCTACGAGCTGCTCGCCACCAACCCGGTCGGCGAGGTGCTGATGGCCACGCCGGCCATCGCCGACGGCGTCCTCTACATCCGCGGCTTGAAGCACGTCATCGCCATCGGCGCCCCGAAGGCCGGTGCACCGAAGGCGGCGGCAAGCGCCGCGCCGGTGCATCGAGCGGAGGTGGCCCCGGAGTCGACGGCTCGATGAGCCAGGACGCACTCGCCGGACTCCTCGCGCTGCTCGACGAGGCCTACGATCGCCGCTCCTGGCACGGGACCAACCTGCATGGCGCGGTCCGCGCCATCGAGCCGCACCAGGTCACCTGGCGGCCCGGTCCCGGCCGGCACAACGTCTGGGAGCTGGTGGTGCACGCCGCCTACTGGAAGTACGTGGTGCGCAAGCGGGTGAGCGGGGCGCCGCGCGGCGGCTTCCCGCTGGCCGGCACCAACTTCTACGCGCGCGTCGGCCTGTTCAATGCCGAGCGCTGGCAGGCCGACGTGGAACTGCTGACCGACCAACACCGTCAACTTCGGTCGGCGGTAGCTGTGCTCGACGAGACCGGACTGAACCGGATCGCCGGTGGCAAGCCGCTGGCGTGGTCGATCCGCGGCGCGGCCGCTCACGACCTGTACCACGCTGGACAGATCCAGCTGTTGAAGACGCTCGCGCCGCTGCCGCGGCGCGCGCCGACACGAAAGGGAACCCCTCGATGAGCAGACGCTCACGCACGCTCGTTCCCGCGGCCATCGCCGCGATCTCTTTGGCCGGTCTGCCGCTCCTGGCCTTCGCCCAAGCGCCGGCGCCGGCAGCGGCCGCGACCCCTGCTCCGGCCCCGGCGGGGGAGCACTCGCTCGACGTCACCGTGACCTATGCCGGCAAGGGCGAGGTCTCGACCGAGCACGAGGTCTCGATCTTCCTCTTCACCGACCCGAACATCACTGAGGCCAGCACGCCGGTCGCGGTCGGCACGGTCGAGACGAACGGCGGGCACTTTTCGTTCGCCGACCTGCCTCCGGTGGTCTACATCGCCGTCGTCTACGACGACACCGGCAAGTACAACCGCGAGGGTCCACCGCCGCCGGGTACGCCGGTCAGCCTCCACGGGATGGCGGCGGGCGCGCCCGAAGGCGTGAAGCCGGGCAAGGACGCCAAGGTCGCCGTGACCTTCGACGATTCGAACCGGATGTAGCGGATTGGGGGCGCGGGCTGGCCGGCGGTCGAGCGGCCGGCCGCTAGCGGCGTCGCGTCCGGCTGCGCCCGACCGGACGCTTGGCCGTCCGCGCCGGCTTGGCCGCCTTCTTCGCGGCCGGCCAGCTCTCGACCCGGCCCTCGAGCCGGTCGGACAGCAGCCCCACCGCAATGGCGTAGGAGTGGGCGCAGTTGTAGGTGAGCAGGGTCTCGTAGTTGCGATAGACGAGGAAGGTTTCCTGGTCGACGCGCAGCAGCGAGGCCGCCATCGACGCCTTCGGCAGCACCGCGCCCTTGGCGGTGCGGACGCCGAGCGCCCGCCACTCATTCAGGAGCATCGGCTCGGTCAATTGCCGCACGGCCCGGCACCCTTCGCTGCGCAGCGGCGCCCTGCTGCCGAGCCGCGCGTCGAAATCCGCCGGCAGCTTGACGCGGCGCCCCCACGACTCGCCGTTCGCCCAGCCGTTCGACGCCATGTAGGCCGCGATCGACGCGAACACGTCGGGCAGCGACGTCCAGATGTCGCGGCGGCCGTCGCCGTCGAAGTCCTGCGCGAACTTCAAATAGCTCGATGGCAGGAACTGCGGCTGGCCCATCGCGCCGGCCCACGATCCCTTGAGCCGCTCGAGCTCGATGTCGCCGCGATCGAGGATGCGCAGCGCGTTCAGCAGCTCGCCGCGGAAGAGCGCGGCGCGCCGGCCGTCGTAGGCGAGCGTCGCCAGCACCGGCACGGTCGGCCGGACGCCGGCGAACTTGCCGAAGTTCGATTCGAGACCCCACACCGCGACCAGGATCGACCGTGGCACCTGGTGCGCCTTCTCGACGCGCGCGAGCAGCGCCCGCTGGCGCTCGGCGTGCTGCTTCGACAGGCGGAGCAGGGCCGGCGTGAGGCGACGGCTGACGTACTGGCCGAGTGTCAACGTGAACTCGGCCTGGCTGCGATCGCGCTCCAGGACGACCGGCTGCGCCACGATCGTCGCGAACGCCGCGTCGATGGTGGCTGGCCGGATGCCCGCGGCGGTGGCGTCGCCGCGCAGGGCGTCGAGCCAGGCGGCAAACGCCGGGTCATGTGGCGACGGCGTCGGTGTCGGGGTGGTGGGCGTTGCCGCCGCAGCTTCGGCCGACGTCGGCGTCGGCGAGGCCGGTACCGGTGCGGTGTTCGCGGGCGTCGCTGCCGGCGGCACGCCTTGCGCGACGGCGGGCCGCGCCAGCGCGAGCCCGAGGACGATTGCCGGCGCGGCAGCGGTGCAGAACGCGCGACCGATTCGGGTTGCCCGCGCCGCCGCGCGCCTCACGCGGTTGCCTCCGCCAGCCGGGCCGCCTGGATCCGCGCCACCTGCGCCGGGTCGAGATCGGCGTCGATAGCCGACAGGCGTCCCAGGTCGTCGAAGGTGAAGGACAGGTGCACGTCCGACGAGAACGCCTCACCGGTGCCGCGGAGCGTGCCGTCCAGACGGGCCGGGCCGGCCAATCGGCAGCCGACCTCCAGGCTCGTGCGTTCGAGCGCGCCGACGTCGAGCCTGGCGTCGGGGAGCGCGAAGCGCAACGCCTTGAACAGGAAGCGATAGCCGCCCGAGCCACGGGCGACCAGCCGGGCCAGCGGATCGCCGGCCGGGCGACCCAGGGCGGCATCGTAGGCCACGCCGTTCAGGCGGAACGAGGTGTCGTGAGTGAGGGTGCCGTCCGGCAGATCCAGACTGCCGCGGTCGAACAGCCCGACGAGCGCCGAGAGCCGATCGAGGAGGATGGTCGTGGCGACGCTCACGCGCCTCCGCCGACCGCCGCGACGCCGACCGGGCACGAGACACCGGTGCCGCCGATTCCGCAGTAGCCGCGCGGGTTCTTCGACAGGTACTGCTGGTGGTAGCCCTCGGCGTAGTAGAACGTCGGCGCGCCGGCCACCTCGGTGGTGACCGCGCCGTGGTTGGCCGCGAGCAGCGCCTGCTGATAGGCGTCCTTCGAGGCCTTGGCCTCGGCCAGCTGCCCCGGCGTGGTGGTGTAGATGGCCGAGCGATACTGCGTCCCGACGTCGTTGCCCTGGCGCATGCCGTGGGTCGGGTCGTGGTTCTCCCAGAACGTCTTCAGCAGCACGGCGAACGGAATGCGCCTCGGGTCGTAGACCACCTGCACCACTTCGGTATGGCCGGTGCCGCCCGAGCACACTTCCTCGTAGCTCGGGTTGGGGGTCGGCCCGCCGGCATAGCCGACCGCCGTCGACAGCACGCCGTCGATCGTCCAGAACTTGCGCTCGGCACCCCAGAAACAGCCCATCCCGAACAGCACGATCTCGGCGCCGGCGGGGAAGGGCGGCTCGAGCGCCGCCCCCGTCACATGGTGCGTCGCCGGCACTTTCATCGCGGTGCTGCGCCCAGGCAGCGCGTCGGCGGCCGTCGGTAATTTGAGCTTGCGAGAATCGAACCACATAGCCATGTCAGTGTACTCCCGATCCCTCGATGTCAGGCTGGCCTGGACGGTGTCGACGGCGGCATACTGAGCCATGGCCGATCCGATAGCGCCCGACGCCATGTTCATCGACGAGCTGCGCGGTGAAGCGCGCCGCTACAAGGACCTCGCCGACCAGGCGCTGGCCCAGGTCGACGACGCCGGCTTCTTCTTCACCTTGGATGCCGAGGCCAACAGCTTGGCGCTGATCGTCAAGCACGTGGCCAGCAACCTGCGATCGCGCTGGACCAACTTCTATGTCACCGACGGCGAGAAGCCGGACCGCCACCGCGATGGCGAGTTCGAGCTGGAGCCGGACGACACCCGCGCCTCGCTGATGACGCGCTGGGACGCCGCCTGGACGTGCCATTTCGAGTCGCTCGATCGGATGACGCCCGACGATCTCACGCGCACGGTGCTGATCCGGGCCGAACCGCACAGCGTGCCGCGGGCGGCGCTCCGCTCGCTGGCCCACACCGCCAGCCACGTCGGCCAGATCGTCTTGCTGGCCAAGCACGTCGCCAGCGCCCACTGGCGCTCGCTCAGCATTCCCCGCGGTCAGTCGGAGCAGGTGAACGCGCTGATGCGCGAGCGCTTCGCGCCGAAGCCGGCCACGAAGTCGGCGTCGTAGACGCGCAGCACGCGCTCACAGACGCAGATACTGCTCGCGCAGCACGCGCGAGTGCTGTCGGCTCGAGCGCACGTCCTGACCGTTGCTCAGTGAGACCAGGTAGGTGCCGCCGGGCAGCGGGCTGACCTTGGCGATGGCATCGACGGCGACGATCGCGCCGCGCTCGAGCCGCACCCAGCGGGCTGGATCGAGACGCGCTTCGATGTCCTTGAGCGCGTGGGTGATCACGAACCGCTCGCCCTTCAGCGTCGCGACGTGGACCAGTTCGCCGTCGGCGACGAACGAAGCCACCTGGCCGATCGGGAGCAGCAGGATGTCGTCGCGGCGCCGCACCGGGACGCGGGTCAGACGCGTCGTCTGCCGTCGCTCGATAGCGTCGACGGCCGCTCGCACCCGATCGGTCTCGGGCCGCGGTGCCGAGCCGTCGAGCCGCTCACGGGCGCGGGCGATGGTGGCGGCGAGGCGGGCCGGTTCGACCGGCTTGAGCAGGTAGTCGACCGCGTTCAGCTCGAACGCCTGCACGGCGAACTCGTCGAAGGCGGTGACGAACGCGACCAGCGGCAGGCACTCGGGCTTCACCAGCCGCACCACGCCGAGCCCGTCGACTTCGGGCATCTGCAGATCGAGCAGGGCGAGGTCGGGCCGCTCGCGCTCGATCACGGCGATGGCTTCGGCGCCGTTGGCGGCCTCGCCGACGATCGTCACGCCGGGACAGCCGGCGACGAGTCCGGCGAGGGCGAGGCGGGCCGGGCGCTCGTCGTCGGCCAGCACCAACCGCAGCGGCGCAGCGCTCATTCGGTCCTCCGCGCGGCGGCCGGCACGGCCAGGTCGGGCCGCGGTGCGCGCACCGGCAGCGCCAGTTCGACGATGGTGCCGGTGCCCGGCACCGCGTCGATGGTCAGCGTCGCGGCGTCGCCGAAGTGGGCGCGCAGTCGCTGGGCGACATTGGCGAGGCCGAGGCCTTCGCCGGGCGGATCGAACGGCGTCTGCGCGGCGTGGCCGACGCCGGAGTCGCGGACGACGATGCGCAGCAGCGCCTGCCCGTCGGGCCGCGGGTCGAGCGCCGCCCGCACGTCGACCACGCCTCCCGCGGCGAGTGGGGCGATGCCGTGCTTGACGGCGTTCTCGACCAGCGGCTGAATCAGCAGCGAGGGGATCATCACGTCGTGCAGCGCGGGGTCGACGGCGATGCGGACGCGAAGCCGTTCCTCGAAGCGCGCCTCTTCGATCTCGAGATAGGCCTGGACCAGGGCGATTTCGTCACCGAGGCGCGAGAACTCGGTGCTGCTGCGTCGCAGCACGCCGCGCAACAGGCTGGTGAGGCGCATCAGCGTGCTCTGCGCCTTGGCCGGCGCGACCTGGATCAGGTAGCCGATGGTGGTCAGCGCGTTGAACAGGAAGTGCGGGTTCAGCTGGGCGCGGAGTGCGCGCAACTCGGCCTCAGTGGCGAGCTGGCCGATCTGCCGTTCGCGCAGGGCGGCGGCGTAGCGCTCGTCGGCGACGCGCAGCGCATCGAGCCGCCGGGCGGTGAGGAAGGCGACCGATTCGGCGAGCGCCACGTCGTCCGACAGCCAGCGCCGTCCTCCAGTCAGCGGTCCGACCCACCAGACGTGCAGCGGCGAGTCGACGGTGGGGACGGCGACGATCGCGGCGACCGGCGTGCGTGGCGGCGCGTTCGGCTCGGCACCGTCGAGCCGTCGCGTGCGCGTCTCGGCGGCGAAGCGCGCGGCCTCGGCGCCGGCCAGGACCCGAGCCCCGAGATCGCGCGGACGCAACGCGTCGACCACCACGCGCGCCTCGATCCAGGCGGCATCGAGCGCGGCGCCGAGGCGGGCCGCCGCGATCGCCGGGATGGCGTCCAGCTCGGCGACACCGGCCAGTTCGGCTTCGACGCCGCGGATGACCGTCGACGTGTCGGGCCGGCGCAGCACCACCGTGTCGACCACCCACGCCCCGAAGGCACGCGCCGGTTCCTGGAGCAGCACCGCGGCCAGCACCAGGCCGAGCAGGTAGGTCGTCACCGCGACATCGGCGGTCGGCAGAAAGCGCAGCCCGATGGCCGCGTGCGTGGTGGCGATGACGACCACGACCAGCGTCAGCGACAGCGCCCGCTTCAGGAAGATGTCGGCCAGCGCGAAGCGGTAGTCGCGGAGCAGGATCGCCACCGCGAGCGGCATCGAGGCATGGTGTCCGACCAGTTCGATGGGCCAGGATTCACGGCCAGTGTGCTGGCCGAGGTGGAGCGCCGAAACCGCGAAGACGGACAAGGCCAGCACCCAGAGCGGCCGTCCCTCGCGGGTCGCGACCGGAGACAGCATGAGCAGGGCGGCGACCAGCGCGACGAAGCCGCCGGTGAGGAGCCAGAGTCCGGCCGGGGCCGGCAGCGGCGCGGGCGAGCCGACGGCGACGGCCTGGACAAGGGCGGCGGCCGCGCTCAACGCGTAGGCCGCCGCGATCCAGCCCGTGCCGGGTCTGCTGCGTGGCACGGCCACCGTCGATCCCGGGCCTTCGGACCCGGCCGGCAGCGGCGCCAGTACCGAGTGGACGACCACCGCCGGCAGGAAGCCGAGAGCGCCCACGGCGGTGGCGAAAATCGCCCGCGTGGCGGGAGCCAGCAGAGTGGGATCGACGATCTGGATCCACAGCGCTCCGAGGTTCCAGGTCAGCCCGAGCACCGCCGTCAGGAGGAGCAGCCGCGATGGCGCCGGCCCGCCGCCAGGAGACGGCGAGTCGGCGCCGGTCCGCAACACCGTGCCGAGCAGCAGCCCGTAGAGCGCCGTGCCCAGCAGGAAGCCGACGACGTTGACGAGCGCGGCGAGGGAGGAAGGCGCCACCGTGAAATTGTAAGCTGTCAGGAATGACCAGAGTGG
>JBDSLU010000170.1:0-4146 GCA_039916225.1 Vicinamibacteraceae bacterium | reverse complement strand
ACGAACAGCGCGCCGATCGGCAGCATCGCGTTCCAGAACGTATGCGCCGGCCCGAGCGCGACCGACTCCGGCGTCTCGGCCCAGAGGGCGAACGGCGTGTTCGCCACCGGCACTTCCGTGCCGAGCCAACCCGAGCCGTCGGCGCGCCGGAACGAGACGATCTGTCCGGCCGGCGCGCTCGGCGGGGCGTCGACCCGCTTGCCGAGGTCGGTCCAGACGCCGGACGCCCGGGAGCCCATTCTCAGCCCATTGCCGGCGCCAATCAGCCGGGCGACGGCCTGCCCGCCGGCCGGCGAGGCGGCGCGGCGGCGGAACACGAGGAAGCCCCGCCGGCTTGCATCCGGCCCGGCCGGCTTCACCTCGGTGACGTGCTCCGTGTAAATCAGATCGCCCCGTGCCTGCAGCGGCATCAGGCCGGCCGCGCGCGGCGGCTCGAAGGCGGTGCCTGGCGGGAAGCCAGGTCCGTCGCCGCCGGCTCCGGCGACGGCCTCCATCAGCCGCTCGCCGGAGGCGCTCCACAGCTCCGCGCTCATGTTCTGGGGCGCCGCCGTCAGGAGCGCCCACAGCTGGCGCTGTGCGTCGGCGACGGTGGCGGGGTCGGCGGAGCCAAGCCGCCGCTGCAGGGCCGGATGAGCCGCCGCGCGCCGCGCCTCCTCGACGCGCTGGGCCATGCCCTGCGACAGGATCTGGCCCCACTGGCGCGCGTTGGTCAGGAGCCGGGTGCGGGCCGCGTCGAGCACCGACTGGCGCACCGTGAGATACGCGGCCGTGCCGCCGGCGCCGACGATGACGACCAGGAACAGCGAGATGACCAGCGGCAGCCGGCGCCGTAGCGAGCCGCCGCGCCGCCGCACCGCGGGCGAAGCCGCCATGCCAGGAGCCAGCGTGCCGGGCGAGGTCGACGACGTGTCAGTCATGCAAGGGCACCGACGACGGCTGGGGACCGAGAGTGTATCAGGCGCCCCGAATCACGCGATCACGTGTTGCCGCCGGCAAAGACAGGGCGTGCAGCGCGATGCCCGTGGCCGTCGCGACGTTCACAGAATCGGCACCGGGTGCCATCGCGATGCGGACGTGGACGTCGGTTGCCGCGAGAGCCGCCTTGCCGAGTCCGTCGCCTTCGCCGCCGACGAGCAGCGCGACGGCGCGATCCCGTGACGCCGCCACGAACGCCTCGAGCGGCTGGGCCGAGGCGCGCGGCGTCAGCGCGGCGAGGATCAGGCCGGCGTCACGCAGGCGCTCCAGCGCGCCGGGCCATGGCTCGAGCCGCGCCCACGGTACCGCCAGCGCCGCGCCCATCGCCGTCCGCAGCGCCTTGCGATACAGCGGATCCACCGTCGCCGGATCGAGCAGCACACCGGCCGCGCCGAAGGCGTGCGCGTTGCGGAGGATGCTGCCGACGTTGTCGGCCTGGGCGATGCCTTCGACGACGACGAGCGGGCGGCCCGGCGCGGCGGTCGCGATCAACGCGTCGGCATCCAGCGCCGGCGGTCGTTCGGCGATCGCCAGGCAGCCGCGATGGAAGTGGAAGCCGCCGATCGCGTCGATGACGTCGGGCGCGGCGAGATAGAGCGGCAGTTCGGGGCGGGCGGTGAGGCCGTCGGCGGCCCGCTCGTGCAGCGTGGCCAGGCCGGCCTCGCTGATGAGGATCGAGCGGATGCGGAAGTGGGGACGCGCCAGCAGCCGCTCGACGACGAGCCGGCCTTCGGCGATGAAGAGGCCGCGCCGCCGCACCAGCTCGGGCTCGCGGACGGCGCGGTAATCGAGGACGCGTGGGTCGTCGGCGGAGGTGATCCTGTCGACCGGCACCGCGCCTCCGTGGCTCGCCTGCGCGGCTAGCGGCGCTTGCCGCCGCGTCCGGCCGCCTTCTTCGCCACGCCGCGGTCGGTGCCGGCGACGAAGCCGCCCTGCTTCAGGCCGCGCACCTTCATTGGCAGGCCGAAGAGATCGATGAAGCCGCGCGCCGCCGTGACGTCGTAGTCCTTCATCGCGAAGCTGGCCAGCTTGGTGTCGTAGAGCGAGAGCGGCGACGTGGCGCTCGTCGCCGCCGCCCGGCCCTTGTACAGCTTGACCTTCACCTTGCCGGTCACCACCTGGTTGGCGTGATCCATGAAGGTCTGCAGCGCCTCGCGCAGCGGGTGGAACCACTGGCCGTAGTAGACCAGCTCGCCGTACTTGAGGGCCGCCTGCTGCTTGTAGTGATAGAGGTCGCGCTCGAGGCAGAGCTGTTCGAGCGCCTTGTGCGCCTCGTAGAGGATGGTGCCGCCCGGCGTCTCGTAGACGCCGCGGCTCTTCATCCCGACCAGGCGGTTCTCGACCAGTGTCACCTGGCCGACGCCATGCCTGCCGCCGATCCGATTGAGCTCGGCGATCAGCTCGTGGCCGCGGCCGCGATAGCTGGTGCCGTTGACCGCGACCGGCGTGCCGGCCTTGAACTCGACCTCGACGTACTCGGCCTTGTTCGGCGCCTGCGTCGGTGGCACGGAGATCGTGTAGACCGCTTCCTTCGGCTCCTCGGCCGGATCCTCGATCTCGGCGCCCTCGTGCGAGATGTGCCACAGGTTGCGATCCTGCGAGTAGATCTTCTTCTTGCTCGCGGTGATCGGAGTCTTGTGCTTCTGGGCGTAGTCGATCGCCGTTTCGCGATCGTTGAGGCCGTCGGCGAGGAACTGCGGATCCTTCCACGGCGAGATGATCGCCAGTGTCGGATCGAGGGCCATCGACGTCAGCTCGAAACGGACCTGGTCGTTGCCCTTGCCGGTGGCGCCGTGTCCGACCGCGTCGGCGCCGGTCTGGTGCGCGACGAGCACCTGGTGCTTGGCGATCAGCGGCCGCGCGATCGAGGTGCCGAGCAGGTAGTCGGCCTCGTACGTGGCGTGGGCGCGCAGCATCGGGAAGCAGTAGTCGTCGGCGAACTCCTTGCGCAGGTCCTTGACCACGACCTCGTCGGCCCCGCTCTTGTAGGCCTTCTTCTCGATGTCCTTCAGCTCGTCGCCCTGACCGAGCTCGGCCGCGAAGGCCACCAGCTTCACGCCGGGGTAGCGGCCCTTGAGCCAGGGGAGGATGACGGAGGTGTCCAGCCCGCCGGAGTAGGCGAGCACGATCTTCTTCGGAGCGGTCATGCGAGGTGTCCTGGGTCAGAGAATCAGTGGATCCGGCGGCGCCGCATGCGCCGGCGGAACACGCCATTCTAGCCGACCCTCACGGCCTGTCGGGCTCTCGACGAATGGACACGCCGCGGCCGGTCAGCACTGTCGTGTGCGCACCGGCGGCTCGCGACTGGACGATCAGCAACCGGGGCGCCGCCTGAGGCGCGGCGCCGTCCACAATGTCCACGAGGCGGAAATCCATCCGCGTCGCCCACGTCCGGCCGCGCGCCCAGCGGGTACCCGGTCCGCCGAAGAACTCGGTTTCGGCGTGATCGATCAGCGTCGCCGGGAGCACCCGGCCGCGCGAGGCGCCGTCGAAGAACCGCAGCGCCGGACCGGCCTGGCCGTCGAGCGTCGGAAACCGGAAGAAGCGGCAGATGGCGGTCCGGGCGGTTCGATCGATCGACTGCACCTCGAGCACGTAGTCCGCCGTGCGGAACGCCACGCCGGCCCGCAACGGGAGGTCGCCGACCAGCGTGTGACGCGTGAACCGCATTCGGACCGACGCGTCGACGTCGACGACGCGTCCGTCCAGCTGTTCGCCTTCGGTTCTGGGCAGCCACAGGAAGATGCCCTGTGCCCCGTCCCGGGTGATGCCGAGCGGGCCGTAGACGGCGTCGGGGGGCGCTTCGCCATCCGCGGCGGCCTGGGCTGCCGTCATGACCTGCGCCCATTCGTCCACGATCGCCCCGCCGGTTGCCGGCAGCACGACGCCCGGCGCCGCGACTCGCCCCTGGCTGAAATCGGCCATCGCCGACACGTTCACCGGCAGCGCCTGGGGCAGGGACATGCGTCCACCGAGGGTGGTCCCCTTCGGGTCGTAGATGCGATCGGCGAGCGTGTAGTGCGCCGGCAGCCAGAGGTCGCCGATGACGCGGAGGCCGCCGTCGGCGATGGCGGCGAGGTCGGGGTCGGCTGGCCGCGAGGTGTCGCGGAGCGGCAGCACGATCGGGACGGCGATCAGCGCGACGCCGGCCAGCGTTGCGAGCAGCGGGCG
>JBDSLU010000169.1:0-24073 GCA_039916225.1 Vicinamibacteraceae bacterium | reverse complement strand
ATCGAGAAGCAGCTGAACACCCAGCTGGGTGCGATGACGGTCAAGGCCGTGGCCGACACCGCGGACACCGTGCACGTCGTGATTCCGTACGCGGCGGCCGAGGGCGAACTGTCGGACAGCGACCTCGAGCGCGTTGCCGGTGGCAAGCAGGACATCACGGCGAACTGCCTGGTGCTCGGCGGCACGGCCGTCTCGAACACCGTCATGCAGCTGAACCTCTGATAGTTGCCGCCCGCGCCCTCAGCGCGGGCGGAGGCAGCCTCCATGGCCTCGGTGCTATTCAGCCGGCGCTAAGCGCGCCGGCTGGCACCTCGGCAGGCTGCACAGCAAGACCGCCCGGTTCCAGATTCGTCTGGACCGGGCGTTCGTCGTTTCGGCGTCGATCCGGCCCGCGTCGTGCAGTTTCCGGAGGCGAGCCGCGGCTGATCCGCGGTTTTCTCTCGCATCTGGAGCCGACCGCATGACCACCCCGTCACTTTCGACCACCGCGCTGCTGGCCGACGCGGCAGAAGTTGCCACCACCCTGGGCCCCCTCGACGAGAAGCGGCTCTGGAATCTGATCTACACGCTGCGCGAACGCGCCACGCGGGACGTGTTCGAAGCGGCGGCCGCGTGGTGCGCGTCACCCGAACCGGTACTGCGAACGGTCGGCGCCGACGTGCTCGCCGAGCTCGGATGGGAAGGGGGTCATCCGTTCGCCAAGGAATCGGAGCCGATCCTCCTGGCTCTGCTCAACGATCAGGATTCGAGCGTCGTCGAGGCCGCCGCCTTGGCCCTGGGCTCGCTCGGCGCGGATGACACCGTGACGATCTGCCGGGTGGCCGGCCATCCGGCGAACGAAGTGCGCGTCGCGCTGGCACGGAGCCTCTGCGATCTGTCCGGCCCCTCGGTCATCCCGACGCTGATCGCCCTCAGCGGCGACGCCGACACCGAGGTGCGTCGGCTGGCCACCTCCGGCCTGGGCGGCTTCGATCGCGAGGACACCGAGACTCTGCGACTGGCCCTGGTGGCGCGGCTGGAGGACGAGGACAGCGAGACACGCGAGGAAGCAATCTTCGCGCTCGCCCAGCTGGGCGATGAGCGCGTCGAGGACGCCTTGCGCACCGCCCAGGAAGAGCCGGAGACGAGCGAGCTCGTCGAAATGGCGGCGATGGCGGTGGAGAGCCGGCGTCACCCCGGTCGGCCGTTGCCGAGGCCGAACTGACGCCGGCTCGATGTCGTGGCGCGCGGGCACGCGCCGGAAGGCGTGCCGTTACGGCTGCGCGGCCGACGGCGCCGGGGCCGCCGGCACCGCGCCGGCGGGCTTGAACAGCCTGGGCAGGAAGTCGGCGAGCGCCGTGCGCCAGACGCCCCACATGTGGGCGCCTTCGACTTCCTCGTACTGATGGACGATGCCGGCCTTCTTCAGCGACTCGATGAGGGCGCGGTTCTGCTGGAGAAGAAAGTCGTCCTTGCCGATGCGGAGCCACAGCAGGCGCGAGCCCTTATTGAACGCGGCCGCGTTCTTGGCGAGGGCCTCGACCTTGGCGTCGACACCGCCGGTCGACGAGCTGAAGGCGCCGATCCAGGCGAACCGATCGGTGTGGCCGAGGCCGACATTGAGCGACTGCCCGCCGCCCATCGACAGACCGGCGATGGCCCGCCGATCACGCGTCGTCTCGACGCGGTAGCTCTTCTCCACCAGCGGGACGACCTCGGTGAGCAGGTCGTCCTCGAACATCTTCGCCGCCTTCTCGCGGCCGCCCTGCTCGCCCGGCTGCGGCCGGTAGGCGTGGCCGTCGGTCATGACGATCACCATCGGGGTCATGGCGCCGGCGGCAAGCAGGTTGTCGGCGATGACATTGGCGCGGCCGAGGGCCGCCCAATGCGCGTCGTTGTCGCCGGAGCCGTGGAGCAGGTAGAGCACCGGCAGCTTCTTCGTCGTCGCACCGTAGCCGGGCGGCGTGTAGACGTGCACGCTGCGGCGCGTCTGCGTCGCCTTTGAATCGTAGAAGTGCTGGGTGAGGGTGCCATGCGCACCGGCCCGCCACTCATCGGGCCGTGGCGACCCGGCCGGGCCCGGCACCTCGACGAAGCCGCGCGCGCCGCGGACGTTGCCGACCACGTTCATGCTGGACGGATCGGCCATCGACACGCCGTCGACGACCAGTGCGTACTCGTAGATGCCGGGCGGCAGCGGCGAGACGTTCAGCGTCCAGACGCCGTTGTCGGCCTTCGCGAAGGGCTTGTTGCGGCCTGGAACCAGCCGCTCGATCTCGCCGCTGCTGAGGATCACTTCGCTCGACTTCGGCGCGTAGATCGCAAACGTCACCGTGTCGCCCTGGACGACCGGCGAATTGACCTGCGGCCGTTGCGGCGGCGCCACCGGCGTCGGCGGCGTGGCGGGACTGGCCGGGGTGACCTGTGCCGCGGCGGGCGTCGCGGCGAGCATCGCCGCCAGCATCAACATCGTCGTACGGTTCATCATTCCTCCAGCTGCGATCACGGCACGCGGACGCGAGCCGTGACCGGCAGGTCGGCGCTCGATCGGCCCGCCGCCATCTCGTATTCGCCCGGCGCCGTCACGAAGCGCTTGGCAGCTTCGTCGTAATAGGCCAGGTCCTGCTTGGTGACGCGGAAGGATACGCGCTGGCGGGCGCCTGGCGCCAGCTGAATGCGGGTGAAGCCACGCAGCTCGCGCAGCGGCATCGGCCGCCCGGCGTCGAGGGCGCGGACGTAGAGCTGCGGCACCTCGTGACCGGCCCGCGTCCCCGTGTTCTGGACCTCGAACGACACGTCGAAGGCCTCGGCCGCCGCACCCGCCGCCGGCGCGATCCGCATGCCGGTGTAGTCGAAGCGCGTGTAGGAGAGGCCGTGGCCGAACGGGTACAGCGGCTCGCCGGTGAAGTACTTGTAGGTCCGGTTCTTCATCGAATAGTCGGCGAACGGCGGCAGGTCGTTGACCGACTTGTAAAAGGTCACTGGCAGGCGGCCTGACGGGTTGACCTTGCCGAACAGGACGTCGGCGATGGCGTTGCCGCCCTGCTGGCCCGGATACCAGGCGACCAGCACCGCCGGCAGGTTGGCCTTGGCCCATTCGACGGCCAGCGCCGAGCCCGTCATCAGCACCAGCACGACCGGCTTGCCGGTAGCGTGCAGATCCTCGAGCAGTTTCTGCTGCGTCTTCGGCAGCGCGATGTCGGAACGGTCGCCGCCGGCGAAGCCCGGATAGATGACCGGCATCTCTTCGCCCTCGACCTCGCCATTGAGGCCGCCGGCGAAGATCACGACGTCGGCCGCCTTGGCCGCATCGAGCGCTTCCTGATACGGGTCCTTGGCGCCAGGCTGTCGCCAGTTCAGGCGGACTTCGGCGTCGCGGATGTTCTCGAAGTACTCGAGCTTCACGTCGTAGGCCTTGCCGGCCTCGAAGTCGAGCATCGCGCTGCGCGCCCGTGCCCGCGGCGTCGGCGACCACTCGTCGAGCACGCGGGCGCCGGCCACGTCGAGGCGGAAGCCGTCGTCGCCGGTCACCGTGATCTCATACCTGCCCGTCACCGGCGCAACCAGCTGGCCCGTCCAGCGCACCGAGAACTCGTCGTTGCCGAGCGCCTGCTCGCGCGTCAGCTGCCCCTGCAGCACCAGCTCGCTGGTCGGGTTCATCCGATCCCAGCGGAAGTTCACCGAGCGGTCGACGCGGGTGACGACCGGTGCACCCTGCAGCTCCTTGCCCCGGAAGTACTCGCCCTTCAGGCCCTGCTCGGTCGAGCCCGCGGCCGGACGGAGATACTGGGCCGGAATCGGCGGCACCGCCCGGGGATCCTGGCGGTTCTCGACGAGGTCGGCGCCGCGGGCGTAGACCACCTCGCCGGCAGGCAGCGCGTTGCGGACGCCCTGCACCAGCGTCACCGGCTTCGACGGCGTGCCGTAGTAGTTGCCGACCAGCGTCATGATCTCGTCGGCGTTGGGCCCGATGACGGCCACCTTCCTGGTGTTGGCGGCGAGCGGCAACACGCCGGTGTTCTTGAGCAGCACCACCGACGCCTGCGCCATCTCGCGGGCCAGCAGATCGTGGGCGGGCGCTTCGTTGACGCTGAAGGGGATCCTCGCGTATTTCACGCGCTCCGGCGGGTCGAACATCCCGAGCTTGAAGCGAACGAAGAAGAGCCGCGTCAGGGCCACGTCGATCTCGCGCTCGGAGATCAGCGTTTTCTCGACCGCGGTCTTGAGCGATCGGTAGACCGTGCCGCACTCGAGGTCGCAGCCTTGCTTCACGGCCAGCGCCGCGGCCTCTTCGGCCGTCTTCACGATCTTGTGGCCGACGTAGATGTCGTCGATCGACCCGCAGTCGGACACGACGTAGCCGTCGAAACCCCAGTCCTTGCGCAGGATCTGGCCCAGGAAGCGCGGGCTCGCTGACGCCGACTCGCCATTGACGCGGTTGTAGGCGCCCATCACCGAGGCCACCTTCGCCTCCTGGATCAGGGCCTGAAAGGCCGGCAGGTAGGTCTCGTAGAGGTCGCGCTCGCTCGGGCTGACGTCGAAGGTGTGGCGATCCGCCTCGGGGCCGCTGTGAACGACGTAGTGCTTGGCCGTCGCCACCGTCTTCCAGTACTTGGGATCGTCGCCCTGCAGCGCCTTGACGAAGGCCACGCCCATGCGCGCGGTCAGGTACGGATCCTCGCCGTAGGTCTCCTGGCCGCGGCCCCAGCGCGGGTCGCGGAAGATGTTGATGTTCGGCGACCAGAAGGTCAGGCCGCGATAGATGCCGCGCTCGCCGCGCCGCACGAACTCATGGTGCTTGGCGCGCCCTTCGTCGCCGATGGCGACGGCGACGCGGGTCATCAGCGCCGTATCGAACGACGCGGCCATGCCGATGGCCTGCGGGAAGACGGTGGCGGTGCCGGCGCGGGCGACGCCGTGCAGCGCCTCGTTCCACCAGTTGTAGGCCGGCACGGCCAGGCGGGGGATCGCCGGCGCGTCGTTCATCAGCTGGGCGATCTTCTCGTCCAGCGTCAGGCGGCCGACGAGGTCCTTGGCGCGGGCCTCGAAGTCGAGCGACAGATCCTGGTAGGGAGCGTTGGCGGCGCTGATGGCCGCGGGAGCCTGCGTCGACACCGGAGCCGGCACCAGGGCCAGCCCACCGACGATGGCGGCCGTCAGGGAAGCGCGAAGAAGGACATGCATGAGCCCCGAACAATAGTTGGGCGGGGCTCGAAAGATCAAGGAAGGCAGCTAGGCCGGCAGCCGATTCAGAAACATCCGCTTCGAGTTCTTCACCGACGCCGCCAGGATCCGCCGCAGCACCTTCAGGTCGACGGAGGCGAGGTTCCACAGGTACAGGCAGCCCGTGCCCATGTCGTGCTCACCGAGCGCCGCGAGCTGGGCGTCATGCTGATGCACGCCGTCGACCAGGTAGACGCTCAGCGCGCACTTGCGCGGCGCGAAGCCGAGGAGTGGCGCATGACTCAGCCGCCCACCCGAGCCGGGACAGAAGACCTCGCCGAAGCCGACGATCGAGGTTCCCCACATGCGAGGCTTCTCGCCCGTGGCCTCGACCATCAGCTCGACCATCGCCAGGCAGTCAGCCCGCTGCGACGGATCGGCGACGTCCTTCAGGAAGGCGGAGACGCTGGCCGTGGTGGGTCGTGTCTTCGATGCGACGACCTTCGCCGGCACGGCGTCTCCTCCTGTCGATCGGCGCTACTTGGCCGGGTAGCCGGCCGTCGCCTTCACTTCCTCGATCTGCTTGGTGTGGCGCTCGGTGTGCGCGCTCAGGAAGAGCACGCCCTGGTAGGCGTCCACTTCACCGACCGGCAGTCCCGCCATGCCGTAGGCGCGCAGATCCGAGGTGCCGCCGGCGATGGCCAGCGTCTTGGCGCGTGCGGCCTTGAAGGCTTCGACCAGGGCCGCCTTGGTCGCGAACGTCCCCTTCGGAACCAACGGCTCGGGCGCCTGGGCCTTCTTGCTGCGGTCGGGAATCACCGTGAGGATGACCTCGTCCTTGCCCTTGGTCTTGGCGAGGAGATCGGGCGCCGCCGGCGCCTTCATCATGCCCTCGACCATGCCGCGGAGCATGTCCTCGGCCTTGGTGATGTGCTCGGCGGTTTCGGCGACCGACCAGCGCTCGGGCGCCGACTTCCACTTCCATTGGGCGTCGCTGACGCCGTCAATGGACTTGAGGAACGCGGCTTCCGTCTTCTTGAGGTGGTCGACCAGCTTGTCGCGGTCGGCCTTGGTGACCTCGCCGGCGATCAGGCTGGACGAAAAAACAACGGCGCCAACCAGGGCCGCCAGGAACGTCGAACGCTTCATCATGTGTCCTCCCACTGTTAGTGTCGAGCTGACTACCTTACACCTGACCGATGCCGGGCGGTGCGAGCAACCCCGCCACAAGACCTTCAGCGCCGTGCCCGCTCAGTAGTCGTACAGCTGTTCGAGGACCGCGCCGCGCCGCTGCAGCCACGCCGCCGTCTCGGCCAGCCGGGCCAGCGGGGTGCGCACCGTCAGCCGCCGCGCCGAGGGGTCGGTCAGCAGCGGCACCGTCGACAGCACCCGGCCGGCTGGCGGTGCCTCCTCGGGCGCCGTCGATGCCGCGCCGTTCGGCGCCGAACGCACGATGGCGGTCAACGCGATCTCGTCGTTGCCGGCCACGTCGAGCACCTTCACGCCGCCGCCGATCAACCCGATCAGGCTGCGGGTGAACGCCTCGCCGCGCGGCAGCGTGACGATGAACGAACCGGGCCCGACGATCGACACGATGTCGGCGCCGTTGGCCTGCAGCACCGCCGGCGTCGCGCCGCCGACCCACGCATGCAGGCGGGCGGTGTCCTTGTCTGCCGGCGTTGCCGCGAGCAGTCGAGCCGCGGACGCCAACAACGCCTTGACGCCGTACTCGACGCTGAAGACGACGCGGCGCTCCCACTTGCGCAGGACGTGCGGCCCCCACAGCGGCGTGGCCGACCACAGCTGCTGCAGCCGGGCGCCGAACGGAAACTGCTGCCACGGCGCGCCGCGCTCGAAACGGGCCAGCTCGCGCACGGTGTCGCCGGCGAAGCGATCTTCGGGCGTGTCCGTCGAGAAGAGCCACTCGGTGAAGCGGCCCAGCGAGCCTTCGTAGGCGCCCTTCAGCACCTGCTCGGCGGTGTGGCCGGCGCCGAGCACGCCCAGCGTGATCTGCTGGCCGGCGTTGAAGCTGTACTCCTGGGTCGTGACGCCGCACGCCGTGTTGACGGCGCCCCAGTAGTCGCGCGCCGCGCTGAAGTGCGGGAACGTACTCGCCGGGGCCTGTGCCAGGTGCCGCCCGTATTCGTCGGTCTGCGCGACCACCAGCCGCTCGGGCACGGTCAGGAACGTCAGCGATTCGTCGCGCGCCGGCATCGGAAACGGCGCGATCAGCTCACGTGGCGACTGCGAGCCGCCGCCGCTGCAGATGATCCCGATGAACGCTCCGGGGCCGCCGATCAGCAGGAGCCCGAGGATTCCGAGCAGGCGGCCGACGCGGCGCCGTCCGCGTTGCCGGCGCTCGGCCCGCGCTCGATCGTCGACCCAGCTTTCCGCCCGCCACCGCCGCAGGGGCCACCATCTCATCGCACGACCACCTCATGGCCTGCACCGGCCAGCCCGGCCGTCGCGCCCCTCAACCGGGTACGAGGAGAAGCGGACGGGCGTGGGCGCGCACCCTCAAGCCGAGGGGCGATGATCACCCGTCGATCACAGCTCGCGCAAGGCCGATGCGATCGGCAGGCGGGCTGCCTTGACGGCCGGCAGCAGGGCGCCGAAGAAGGCCATGATCAGGGCGTAGGTCAGGCCCTGGGCCAGCAGCCACGGCGTCACCGCAAAAGCAAAGGCGACCTGGCTGAAGGTCTGGAAGTTCATCGTCGACGTCTGGTAGCCGTTGAAGGCGACGTAGGCGAGCACGCCCCCGGCCAGCCCGCCGAGGCCACCCAGCACGAGGGACTCCACCAGCACCGAGATGACGACCGAGGTCGTGTTGAAGCCGAGCGCGCGCAGCGTGGCGATCTCGCGCGTCCGCGTCGAGACCGCGGTGTACATCGTCAGGATCGCGCCGAAGACCGCGCCGACGGCCATCAGGACGGCGATGCCGAAGCCGACTTTTCGGATCAGCGTCGTCATGTTGGCTGAGTGATCGCTGTAGTAGACCGACTCGTCGACCACGCTCACGTTCAGCTGCGGGTTGGTGGTCAGCCAGTTCTTCGTCTTGGTGAACTGCTCAGGCGACTCGAGCCGGACCAGCACCGACTGGAACGAATTGTTCCGCCGGAAGGCTCCCTGCACGACGCGGGCATCGGCCCAGAGCTCGGTCTCCGCCACGCTGCCACCGGCCTCGAAGATGCCGACGACGGTCCAGGTCACCTGCCCGGTCTTGATCTGCGAGCCGACCGAGACTCCGGCGAACTGCGCGGCGGCGCCGCGCCCGGCGACGATCTCGTTGGTGCCGAAGGTGAGCATGCGGCCGGCCATGATGCGCGTGTCGTAGCGGACCTGCGGCGTGATTGGCACGATGCCACGCATCGGCACGTTCGCCGCCGTCATCGTCGACCGCTTGGGCAGGTCGACGATCACGTAGAGCTCGGTCGACGCCAGCGGCTGGTTGTTCTCGCGGCGGATACCGGGGGCCTGCTTCATCACTTCGACGGCATCGCCGGCGAGGCCGCTCGACATCTCGTCGCTGGCGCCGCCGCGCATGATCAGCGCCCGATCGGGCTGACCGGCATTCTTCATCGCCGCCTGGAAGCCCTCGGCGATCGACAACACGGCGACGAAGACGATGACGACGCCGGCGATGCCGACGACGGCGACCGCCGACGAGCCGATGCGCTGGCGGATGGTCCGGACGCTCAGCCAGGCGACGGAAAAGATCTGCTTGAAGAACGACATGGATCCAGTTCCTTATGCCTTCCGGAGGGCGTCGGTGATCTTGAGCCGCATGGCGCCGGCCGCCGGCAGGATGCCGGCGACGACGCCGACCAGGACCATCAGCGCCACGCCGGTGACGATGTCGCGGTTGGGCAGGGTGAAGGCCGGCAGGAAGCCACCGGTCGGGTCGCCGCCCTGCACGATCAGCCAGGCCATGAACAGACCGAGCCCGCCGCCGACCACGGCCACGAACAGCGACTCGGCCAGCACCAGGGCCAGCACCGCGGTGTCGGTGAAACCCAGGGTCTTGAGCACCGCCAGCTCGCTGGTGCGTTCGCGGACCGCCTGCGCCATGGTGTTGCCGACCACCAGCAGGATGGTGAACAGCACCGCCACCAGGATCGCGATCATGATCGATCCGATGTCGCCGATCTGCTTGGCGAAGCCCTCGACGAAGCCCTTCTCGGTCGTCGTCTTGGTCTCGGCCTGCGAGTTGGCGAACATCTCGTCGAAGGTCTGCGCCATCTTCAGCGACTGCGACGCGTCCTTGATCTTGACGATGTACCAGCCGACCAGGCCCTCGCCCTGGGCCCGGTTCTCGTTCAGGTAGTCGTAGCGGAAGAAGAACTGTGTCTTGTCGACGCCGGCGTCGCCGTCGTAGATGCCGACCAGGTTGAACTCCCAGGTCGTGCCGCCGCCCTTGGGCTGCCAGATCGTCGCCTGGATCGGGATGCGGTCGCCGACCTTCCAGCCGAAGCGCTCGGCGATGTCCTTGCCGGCGATGGCGCCCTGCCGATCCTCGAGCCAGGCCTTTTTCTGCTGCGGCGGCAGCTTGTATTCCTTGTAGATCTCCATGAACTCCGTCGGCTCGACGGCGATCTGGGCGATGAAGTTCTTCGGATCCTGGTAGACGCCGCCGAACCACGAGTTGTGGGTGGCGATTTCGACGCCGGGCATCGTCTGCAGCCGGCCCTTGTACGACTCGGGCAGCGGCATCACCAGGCTGATCTTGTGGATCAGCACCAGCCGGTCGAGCCCGGCCAGATCGACGCCGAGCGAGAACGCGGCGCGGATCGTCATCAGCAGCCCGAACAGCAGGAAGGCGATGAAGATCGAGAGCAGCGTGAAGGTGGTGCGCACCTTCCGCCGCCACAGGCTCTTCCAGATCAGCGGCAGGTATTTCACGCCGGCACCGCCGCTTCGACGAAGACGCCCTTCTCGAGGTGCAGCGTCCGGCGCGCCCGATCGGCAGCGCGCGGATCGTGGGTGACCATCACGATGGTCTTGCCGTGCTCGCGGTTCAGGGTCTGCAGCAGGTCGAGAATCTCGTCGCCCGACTTGCGATCGAGGTCGCCAGTCGGCTCGTCGCAGAGCAGCAGATCGGGATCGGTGACGATGGCGCGGGCGATGCCGACGCGCTGCTCCTGCCCGCCGGAGAGCTGGCGCGGATAGTGGCTCGCGCGATCGGCGAGGCCGACCACCTTGAGCGCAATCTGGGCGCGCTTGCGGCGCTCGGCCTTCGACAGCTTGGTCAGCAGCAGCGGCAGTTCCACGTTGCGCTCGGCGTTCAGGACCGGCAGCAGGTTGTAGAGCTGAAACACGAAGCCGATGTGCTGCGCGCGCCACTTCGAGAGCGCCGAGCCCGACAGGTCGTTGATGCGCACGCCCCCGATCTCGACCGCGCCGCTCGTCGGCGTGTCGAGGCCGCCCATCAGATTGAGCAGCGTCGTCTTGCCCGAGCCCGACGGCCCCATCAGGGCGAGGAAGTCGCCCTTCGGGATGGTGAAGTTCACGCCCTTCAGCACGTCGACGCGTTCGCTGCCGCGGCTGTAGAACTTGTGGACGTCCGCGATGCGGACCAGGGTCCCGGAATCGACCATGACTTGACGCTCCTGCTACGAGTCCGCTGCCACCCGCGGCTACGGCTTGACGCTGACGGCGGTGCCGTCCTTGAGGGTGTCGGGCACTGGCGCGACGACGCGCTCGCCCGACTGGAGACCCGTGATCACTTCGACGCGATCGCCGTCGGCGCCGCCGGCCTTGATCGCGCGCTGCTCGACGACTTGCCCCTTCACCACGAACACCACGGTGTCGCTGCCGGTCGTGCGGATGGCGTTCTTCGGCACCAGCAGCAGCGGCCGGATCGGAGCGCCCTTGGCGGCGTCAGGGCTTTCGTCACGAATGAAACGGACCTTGACGCCCATGTCCGGCAGAATCCGCGGATCGAGCGCATTGAAACCGACCCGCACCAGCACGGTCGCCTTCTGGCGATCGGCGGTCGGCACCATCGTGATCACGTGCGCCGGAATCTCCCAATCGGGATAGGCGTCCAGCACCGCGACCACGCGCTGCTTCGGTGTCACCCGGTTGATGTAGGCCTCGTTGACCTCGACCTCGATCTCGAGCGAGCCCATGTCGACGATGGTCGAAATGCCGGTGCGCGTGAAGCCGCCGCCGGCCGACACCGGCGACACCATCTCGCCCGGCTGGGCGTCCTTGGAGAGCGCGACACCGCTGAACGGGGCGCGGATGATCATGTTGTCGAGGTCGGTCTGCTGCAGCGCAATCTGCTTCTGGGCGACCTCGACGGCCTGTTCCGCCGCCTTGATCCGGGCCTCGACCGAATCGACCTCGGCCTGCGCCTGGTCGACCTCGGCCTGGGTCGACAGGCTGTCCTTCACGAGCTGGAGCCGGCGCTTGAGCGTGAGCTTGGCCTCGGCGAGGCGGACTTCGCTTTCGGTCACCGCCCGCCGGGCCGATTCGGCCTGGGCCTGGGTGAGCTGGAGCATGGCACGGGGTGTCGCGTCGTCGAGGCGGGCCAGGATCTGCCCTTGCTTGACCGCCATACCTTCCTCGACGTTGACCTCGATCACCTTGCCGGTGACCTTGGACGACACCGTCGCCCGGCGCCGGGCCGTCACATAGCCCGAGGCGTTCAGGACCGACGCACCGCCCCCGGCGGCTCCCCCGGAGGCCCGCTCCTGGACGGCGACGGCCTCGACCACCAGCGCCTTCTCCCGGAACGCCCAGAACCAGACGCCGGCACCGGCGGCGCCCAGGAGGAGGAGGGCGGCGAGCCACGACACCCACCGGGACTTGCCGGTTTCGGGGGTGCGCTCGATGCGCAGAGCGGCGAGTTCGTCTTTAAGGTCAGCCACGACGCCCGCCAGTATATCCACGGCCGATTGACGGGCCTTGCCCGCGAATCGGTGAGCGGCGGATGGCGCCCGGTGAGCGACTCGGACGGGCGTGCCAACCCGGTCCGGCGATCGGGCGTGTCCGTGCGGCGTCCATGTCGAGCTGACAACGGCGACTCCAGCCTGGTCTGACACCAGCCGCGCGGCCGAGCATTTCCGACGGTCGGAGAGTTATCGTGTGGTGACGCGGCCTCCGGCCCCGACCAGCGCGCACGCCCAGCGCTGACGGCTCGGCAGGGCGTCGAGGAGGTGGAACGATGACGTTGAAAGACGGTCTGCTCGGTCTGTACGATCGCGAGGTCGCGATCTCCAAGAAGGTGCTCGCCAACGTGCCAGCTGGCAAGACCGACTGGAAGCCGCACGACAAGTCGATGCAGTTCGGCTACCTGGCGCAGCTCGTCGCGATGATGCCGATGTGGGTCGCGATGGTCTGCGAACAGGACGAACTCGATCTCGCGGCCGGCAACATGAAGCCGCAGCCGTGGGAGGCGGCGGACGATTTGCTGAAGCAGCACGAGGGCTTCGCCGCCAAGGGTCGCGCGGCGCTGGCCGGCATCGACGAGCAGAAGCTGTACACCACGCGGTGGGCACTCAAGATGAAGGGCCAGCCGGTGGCCAACGATCTGCGCCATCAGGTGGTCGCCGACACCCTGACGCACCTCGCCCATCACCGCGGGCAGCTGACGGTCTACCTCCGGCTGCTCGATTCGAAGGTTGCCTCGACCTACGGGCCGTCGGCCGACGACAACCCCTGGGCGCCGCCCAAGGGCGCCGGGGCATAGGCGCCGACTGCCTCTACCCCGTTCGGATCGCGCCGGCCAATCAGGCCGTGCGCGGTCCGCTGAGGCTGGCGGGGCCGCCCCTCACCGGATCGCGATCGGCGCCACCGTCGACCCCGTCCCGCCCTTGAGTTTCAAGGGCTGCACGACGAAGGCGAACTCGTGCACGCGCTCCGCGGCGAGCACGTCGAGCTTCAGGTTCTCGAGAATGTGGATGCCGTTGATGACCAGCATCACCTGGTGCACGGGCAGCGACAGGTCGGGATCGGGGTTCGGCCCGACTTCGACCGGCCAGTTGTCGGCGCCGACCAGCAGTGGGTCCTGTTTGGCCAGCCACTCGGCCGCGGCGATGCCGATGCCGGGGCAGGTCTTCACGTAGCGCGCGTTGTCGACGTTCCACAGGCCGCCCCAGCCCGTGTGGATCAGGATGGCGTCGCCCGGCTTCAGCGTCAGCGTCTGCCGCGCCAGCGCCTGCTGCAGGTCCTGCGGCGTGATTTCGTAGGTGTCGGGCAGCATCGCGACACCCTTCAACCCGGCCACGTCGATCAGCACGCCACGGGCGATCAGCGAGCCGACGCCTTCGACACCCAGCTTGGTGAAGCCGGTCCGCGTCGAGTTCTCGTCGATCGGCACGCAGTTGTAGAAGCTGTTGCCGATCATCTGATGCGGGAAGGCGTCGAACTGGGTGCCGGCGTGTCCCAATTCCGTCACGACCAGTTCCTCGTTCGTGCCGCGATGGTTGCGGCCCGGATTGATGAAGGTGCGCTTGGTGTGGAGGTCGAAGCGCCGCGTGCCGAAGGCCGGCATCGTCGACTCGAGCTGACGTCCGAGCTCGACGATCTGACCGGTCTTCACCAGCTGCATTGCCGCCAGCACCGACGCCGGCTTGACGTGGTTGGCCGAGCCGCGCAGGTCGGCGGCGCCCCACTTCGACGGGCAACGCTGGGCGTCGGTGGGTGGCGTCCAGCCTTGCGCGCGAGCCGGCGCCGCTGCCAGCAGGCACACCACCGCCGCGATCGACAGGATGGGGAGTCGTGTCATGGTGGCAACACGATACACTCGCCACCAGCACCATGAGCATGGCCCTTCTCGTGATCGACGTGCAGCGAGGGCTGTTCGACGCCGAGCCGCGGCCGTTCGAAGCCGACGCGGTCATCGAGCGCATCAACGGGCTGACGGGCCGGGCGCGGGCCGCCGACGTTCCGGTGGTGTTCGTGCAGCACGAATCCGCGTCGCTGCCGGTCGACTCCGACGCCTGGCGCTTCGCCGCGGGCCTGCAGGTGCAGTCGCGGGACGCCATCGTGCGGAAAGCGACGCCGGACGCGTTCCTGCGGACCGAACTGCCGGAGCTGCTGACGTCCTGGCAGATCGACCGCCTCGTGATCTGCGGTTACGCCTGCGAGTTCTGCATCGACACGACGACGCGCCGCGCCGCCGCCCTCGGCTACGGCGTGACCCTTGCCGCCGACGCCCATACGACGCACGACAAGCCGCACGCGACCGCGGCGCAGATCCGCGTCCACGAAAACGCGACGCTCAGCGATCTCACCAGCTTCGGACCGGTCATCGCCGCCGTACCGAGCGCAGACATCGCTTTCCGCTGAGGCCGGTCACCGGCGCGCGCTGAGACCACCGATGCAGCCCCGACTCACCTTCGTCACCCTCGGCGTCGACGACCTCGAGCGCGCGGTGGCGTTCTATCGCGACGGTCTCGGCCTGACCACGAAAGGCATCGTCGGGTCGGAATTCGAGAACGGCGCGGTGGCGTTCTTCAATCTGCAGCCGGGCCTGAAGCTCGCCCTGTGGCCGCGACGCAGCCTCGCCGCCGACTGTGGTCTGCCGGTGCAGCCGGCCAGCGCCACGGAGTTCTCGCTCGCCCACAACGTCGCCTCCGCCGCGGACGTCGATGCGCTGATGGGCCAGGCCGAGCGCGCCGGCGCGCGGATCGTGAAGGCCGCCCAGTCGACGTTCTATGGCGGCTACGCCGGCTACTTCCAGGATCCGGATGGCCACCTGTGGGAAGTGGCGTTCAACCCCAAGCTGGATTCGTTGGGCTGAACCGTGTCGCGGCGTGAACGCTGGCCCAGAATGGCGACGGCGTTCGCGAGACAATGAACCATGAGCGTCGCGGTCGTCGCGCCGGCAGCCGATCCCCAGGAGCGCGCCCACCTTCGTCTCTGCGGCATGGTGACCCTCGAGACCATCGCGTGCTTCGCGATCCCTGCGATCGCCCTGATGGTCGGCAGCGTTTACTCGCCGATCTTTTTCCTGGCCGCGCTAGCAGACCCTGAATCAGGGTGGCGGCCGCTGGCGCTCTTCGTGCTGGGCATGGCCGGATTCGTCGGGGTCGGGCGGCTCATGCATCTGCTGTGGAACGGCCCGCAGCCGGATGCACGGCGATGGCTGACACTGTCGACGATCGCCTGCGGCTGCGGCGCCTCACTCCTCCACGGAGCCACGCTCTGGATGGGCAACGCACCGGGTGGTGTAGGAGTGGAGCTCCCGATCGTCTACCTGCCGCTGGCCTGCACAGCGCACCTCGTCTTCCTCACCAGGCGGTCGCTCTTCCGCTGAACTCGGCTACTTGCTGTTCCAGTAGGCGTTCTGGCCGACGTAGTCGTCGTCCGGAAGGCTCGCCAGGATCATCCGCCGCGTCAGCGTGTCGAGGGTGCCGTTGCCCTTGAACAACACCTTGCCGCCGGGCGCGATCACCATCGAGTAGGGCACCGACCCGTTCCAATCGGGATCGACGACCATCATCAACTCATAGGGATCGGTCGTCCCGAACAGCAGGTTCCTGGTGTTGGCGTGCTGCTCCGACAGGAACTTGCGGACGCCTGTCTCTTCATCCGGGAAGTTGATCGCGACAGTGACCAGCTCGAACGGGCGCTTCTTGTACATGCGCCACGTCGCCTGCAGGTCCGGGAACTCGGCCGTGCATGGCGCGCACCAGGTCGCCCAGAAGTTGATCAGGCGCGTCTTGCCGCTGTTGGCGTTCTTGACCAGCGCCTCGAGGCCGGCGGCGTCGACGGACGTCAACGACACCGGTTCCTTGTTGATGGCGTCGTGCTCGGCGCCGGTCGACACGGTCTTCTCCAGCCACTTGATCGAGCAGGCGACGGTGGGCGTCTTCTCGACCGGCACCGTGCGCCGGCCAGCACGGCGTCGAGCGCCAGCCGGGCGTCGGCGACCTTGGCGTAAACCTCACGCGGCTGCTGTCGATGCGGCCCTGGTAGCGCAGCGTGCGCGCGGTGTCGAAGACGAAAATGTGCGGCGTCGCGACCGGGCCGTACTTCGCGGTCGCCCCCTGCGTCTCGCCATCGTAGAGGAACGGGAAGTTGAAGGCGCGGTACTCGGCGCGTGTCTTCATGTCCTCGATGGAATCGCCCAGGTCGGTGGTAGCCCATCTCGTCGAGGCGCACCGCCTTGGCGTTGTTCGGCTGAATGACCGCGAAGGCCACGCCCTTCGCCTTGTAGTCGGCGACCAGCTTCTTGATGCGGCCCTCGTAGATCTCCGCCGTCGGACAGTGGACGGCGGTGAAGATGACCGCCAGCGCCTTGGCGTCCTTGAAGCTGGCCAGGGTGTAGGTCTTGCCGTCGATACCCGGCAGCGAGAAGTCGGGCGCGGGCGCGCCGATGGCGAGCGGCGGCGGATGGTCGGCTGGGGTCGGCGCGGCGACGGCGCGGGGCGAGGTGACGACCGAGGGGGCCGGCGCGCTGGCTTGCACCGAGGTGACGACGAGGGCGACGGCGGCAGCGCGGGTGGCGGACCGCAGGCTGATCCGGAACATACTGACTGTCCTTCGAGCGGATCGAAGTGGTCTGTCCACTGAGTTATACGACGGAACGTCGCATGGATCGAGCAGTGATCGCATGATCCGCGTGGGCCTCATCTCGGACACGCATGGGCTGTTGCGGCCGGAAGCGCTGGCCTTCCTCGCCGGAAGCGATCACATCGTGCACGCCGGCGACGTCGGCGATCCGACGATCCTCGAGGCGCTGGCCGCCATCGCGCCCCTGACCGCCATCCGCGGCAACGTCGACACCGATGCATGGGCGCGGCGCCTGCCCGAGACGACGCGCGTCACGATCGACGGCGTGACCATCCACGTGCTCCACGATGTCGCGGCGCTCCGCATCGAGCCGCACGCCCACGGCATCCGCGTCGTCGTGTTCGGCCACTCCCATAAGCCGTCCGTGACGGAACGCGATGGCGTGCTGTACGTGAACCCAGGCAGCGCGGGGCCGCGCCGCTTCAGGCTGCCGATTGCCGTGGCGGAGCTACGCATCGACAGCGGCAGTGTCTCGGCGCACATCCATGAGCTCGCGCCCGGCTGACGCCCGGCCTCATCAGCGAACATAGAATCGACTGGTGAGACTCTTGCGCTCCATCGGCGCCGTCATCGCCGGCTATCTGCTGTTCGCGATGCCGGCGTTCGCGTTCTTCCAGGTCTCCGGACAGGCGCCGCACCAGGAGGCGCCACTCGTCGTGATGCTGGCCAGCATGGTCGTCGGCGTCGTGGCCGCCGGCCTGGGCGGGTATGCCGCCGCCGCGCTGGCGGGTCGTTCGCCTCTGGCGCACGGCATTGCGGTTGCGCTGGTGATCGCCGCCGGCGCCACGGCGTCCTTGGTCAGCGCCGTGGGCCATGGCACGATCTGGTCGCAGCTGGCCGCGTTGCTCCTGATGGTGCCGAGCGCGGCGATCGGCGGCGCGTTCCGGGCCCGACAGCGCCGTTCTCTCACCTGACCGACAAGGAAAACTCACATGCCTCGCCAGATCGTCTTCACGTCGAAAGCGGCCAAGCCTCCCGCCAGCTACAGTCAAGCGGTCAAGGCCGCGGGGCTGGTCTTCGTCTCGGGGACCGCGCCCCACGATCCGGCGTCCGGTCAGATCTCGGGGACGACCATTCAGGAGCAGACGCGGCAGTGCCTGACCAACGTCGCGGCCATCCTCGAGGAGGCCGGCAGCTCGCTCGACAAGATTGTGAGCGTCACCGTGGTGCTCGCGGACGAAGACGACTTCCCCGGGATGAACGAAGAGTGGCTTCGCTGGTTTCCGTCGAATCCGCCCGCCCGTCAGGGCGCCAAGCTGCCGGCGAGGATTCCCGGCCTCAAGGTGTCGATCGCCGCTATCGCCGAGGCCTGACGACGTCAGGCGGCTCGGCTCCGAGTCTCATCCGCCCAGCGACACTATCGCCGCGTCCCGACATCTGAGCCTTGTTCAGGAGGAACACGCCATGACTGTCAGGCAATTCACCTCGCTCGTCTCGCTGGGCCTGCTGCTCGTCGTTTCGGTGTCGGCCGCCGCGCAGGCGCCTGGCGGAGGAGCCGTGGGCCGCAACCTCGCCGATATGACATTCGGGCCGGTTCCCGGGATGCCGACGTGTGCGGCGGGGGCGGTTCAGACCGGTGACCCCTCCCAGGGCGCCACGATCATCCTGGCCAAGATCGCTGCCGGCTGCGTGATTCCCTGGCATTGGCACACGCCGAGCGAACACCTGATCCTCGCCAGTGGCGTCGCCCGCCTGGAGATGAAGGATGGCGCCCCCTTCACCCTGCGGGCCGGCGGCTTCGCGCTGATGCCGACGAAGCACGTCCACCAGTTCACGTGCCAGCAGGCGTGCATGCTCTACGTCTACTCGGATGGGGCGTTCGACATCCACTACGTCAACCCGCAGGGCACTGAGATCACCCCTGCCGACGCGCTGACTGAGGTGAAAGAGACGGCCGCCGCGCTGCCCAAGTAAGAACGCGGCCGATCACTGCGGCTTGACACCGAGATACGACCCGCCGGCGTTGACCCAGTGCCAGAACTCCTTGGGCTTCTTCTGGATCGCCGTCCGGAAGAGCCCTTCGGCCTTGGTGCGGTCGTTGTTCACGTTGGCGAAGGCGCCGTATTCGATGCTGCCGGAATCGTCGTCGGCGTTCATCGCCATCGCCTTGTCGAACGCGTCGCTGGCCTTGGGCCACTCGCCGGCCTCCGCATAGACCCGGCCGATGCGGAACCAGTCGCTGCCCTCGACCTTCTTGCCGGACGTCACGCTGTCGAAGATCTGCTGACCCTTGGTTTTGTCGCCGCCGAGATACCAGGCGCGGCCGACGGCGATGCGTTCCCAGCTGCCCTGTTCGGCCAGCGCCAGGGCGCCTTCGAGCAGCTTGGTGCCGACCGCCGGCGCGCTGCCCTCGAACACCGTCGCGTCAAAGGCCGGCTTCTTGCCCTGGGGAAGGCCGGCGTGGCTGAAGGCGCCCGCGGCGAAGCAGGCGAGGCCGATGGCGGCGAGACCGGTGGACTTCATGGGGTGTGCTCCTCCTGGCTGGGGCGCGACGCGGCGCGGCCGGATCCGGACCGCCGTTCTACTGGGAGCGCTGAACGGCGCGGGCCGGCGCCTTCGGCACGACTTGGATCTCGAACAGCTTCGGCCACAGCTTGCCGGTGACGAACAGCCGCTGGGACGCGGCGTCGTACGCGATGCCGTTCAGCACCGCCTCGGGGTCGAGGCGATACATCCCCATCAGCCCGCTCAGGTCGATCCAGCCGACGACGCGACCGGTCTGCGGCGCGATCCGGGCGATGCGGTTCGTGTGCCAGACGTTGGCCCACACCTCGCCGCGGACGAACTCCAGCTCGTTCAGCTGATCGATCGGCGTGTCGCCATCGCGAACCGTCACGCGGCGGGTCTCGCGGAACGTCTCCGGATCGAGCACGCGCAGGTCGGCGCTGCCGTCGCTCAAGATCAGACCCTCGGGGCTGGCCGCCAGCCCCCAGCCCTCACCTGGAAAGCGCATGGTCTTCGCCAAATTGAACGTCGCCAGGTCGTAGACGAACGCGACGTTCGACTGCCACGTGAGCTGGAACAGCCGGCCCTTCCACTCAGCCAGGCCTTCGGCGAAATGCGCTGAATCGACCTGCCGCTGCTGCAGCACGGCGCCGGTCTCGAGCTTGACCTTGCGCAGCGTCGACTTGCCGTTGCGGCCGGTGCTCTCGTAGAGAAAACCGCCGCGGAAGATCAGACCCTGCGTGTAGGCGTCCGGATCATGCGGGTAGGCGTTGACGACGCGATAGCCGGACACGGGGGGCGCGTGCCGGCGCTGCGCGACGAGCGCGGCCGTCTGCGCCAACAGCAGCCACGACGCACCGATGGCAGCCGCCGCGACGAAAGGACGACGGGTTCGCAGGACGCTCACCCGGACACTTGTAACACGCCGGCGGGCCGACGCGGATGGGAGCGCGAGACGCTTCACGCCAGTGTTCAGCACCGTGGATGACCACCCCGTCAGGCCGGAGATACACTCGCGCCATGCCACGCATCGTCTGGATCGGGTTGCTGACTGTGTTGGCGGCGGCGGTGGCCCTGGTCGGCGTGCCGATCTATCTCCTCTGGCCCTTCAAACCGCAGGGCCCGTCGTTCGTCCCGTGGGCGTGGACGCTGCGCCGCGAGTGGGCGCCGGCCGGGACGGCCGCGCTCGCGGCGATCCTGGTCGGCGGTCTCTACGTCGGCTGGAAGCGCACCCGCTGGCCCGGCAAGGCCGCGCTGTCGCTGATGGCGATCGTCGGCGTAACCGTGGCCTGGTTCGCCCACCAGAACCACTTCGAGTGGATGTTCAACCCGATCGCCGAGCCGAAGTTCGACGCCGGCGCCAAGGCCCCGCATCTCGATGCCGACGACCTGGTGCTCGGCGTCGTCATCAAGGAGGACGCGGTCGCGTTCCCGGTGCGGCGCATCGGGTATCACCACGTCGTCAACGTCACCATCGGCGGCGAGCCGATCGTCGCCAGCTATTGCACGCTCTGCCACACGGGCACGATCTTCAGTCGCAGGCTGAATGGGATGGTGCTGACCTTTCGCCTGATCGGCATCAACAACCAGAACGCGATGCTCGAGGACATCGAGTCGCGATCGTGGTGGCAGCAGGCGTCGGGAGAAGCGGTCGCTGGACCGCTCGCCGGCATGCGGCTGACGCCGCTGCTGCACGATGAAGTGACCTATGCGCTGTGGGCGCGCGAGCATCCGGACACCAAGGTCCTGGCCCGCGTCGATCCCGAGCTCGACATCGACAAGGGCTGGGAGGATCGAATGGACAAGGTGCGGACCGTCGTCCCGGCGCCGCCCGGCGATCCGCTGCATCGCCGGGCCTACGTCGTCGGCATCGTCGTCAACGGCAAGGCCAAGGCCTACCCGCACATCGAGCTGGCGCCGAACAGCCGGCGCGGCCCGAAGAAGCCGGCGATGACCTACGCGGTGATGGACCGCGTCGGCGGTGTTCCGGTCGCCGTGCTGGTCGGCGGCGACGGCATCTCCGTGCGCGTCTTCGACCGCCGCGTCGACGGTAAGGAGATCGAGCTGATGACGAAGGTCGGCTCGTCGCCGGCGCGCTTCATCGACGCGACGACCGGCACCGAGTGGGACATTTCCGGCGAGGCCGTCTCCGGCCCGATGGCCGGCGAACAGCTCGCACGCATCCCGTCGACCACCGAGTTCTGGTTCGACTGGCAGCTGCGCCACCCGGACACGGTCGTCCACACCGAGTGGCAGCCGCGGCCCGCGGCGCCGGTTCCACCGCCAACGCCCACCTTGACGGCCCCAGCGGTCCCGGCCGCGACCAAGCCGGCGGCGACGTAGCCTCGGCATTTTGGTGGCAGAATTGACGGCGATGATCCGGCGACATGCCGCTACCCTGCTCACCATCGCGGTGCTCGTCAGTCCGTCGACGACTGCCGCACAGATGCGCGCGCCCAAGGCCGAGCTCGCGACGACGGTCGAGACGGTGAATGTGCGCGCCGGCAAGCCGGCGACGCTGGTCCTGAAGGTGACGTTGCCGCCGAACGTCCACGTGCAGTCGAACAAGCCGCGTGACGTAGCCTTCTTTCCGACCGCGCTGGTCCTGACACCACCGCCCGGCGTCACGGTGACGACGACCAAGTACCCGGCCGCCGTGGATTTCACGCAGGAAGGGCAGGACGCGCCGCTCGCCGTGTTCGAGAAGAGCTTTTCGGTCACGGTGACGGTCGCCGTCGCCGCCTCGGCGAAGCCCGGCGACCTGGTCGTGCCCGGTCGCTTCGACTATCAAGCCTGCGACGACAAGGTCTGCTACCGTCCGGTCAAGACCGACGTGACGTGGACGCTGACCGTCGCGCCCTGACCTCGCGACACCACCCCCTGGAAAGGCCCGCGTGGCACCACGCGACATCGTCACCACGACCCGGCCCGCCTCGCTCGATGACGTGCACACACTGCTCGAGCGCGCCGCCGCACTCGGCGGCTACACGTCGTCGCCCGCCGACTGGCGCGACGAAGTGCTCTATTTCCTGCTGCCGGATCGCTTCAGCGACGGCCGCGAGGACACGCGCGAGCTGCTGACGCAGACACGGCGCGCGGTGCTGCGGACGACGCCGGCCCGGCCCGACATCGACTGGCGCGAGTGGGCGGCGTCCGGCGCGCGCTGGCAGGGCGGCACCCTCGCCGGCATCCGCGGCCGTCTCGACTACCTGCAGGGCCTCGGCGTCACCACCCTGTGGATCGGCCCGGTCTTCAAGCAGCGGGCGCGGCTCGACACGTTCCACGGCTACGGCGTCCAGGATTTCCTCGAAGTCGATCCGCGCTTCGGCTCGCGCGAGAATCTGGTCGACCTGTGCGAAGACGCGCACGCCCGCGGCCTGCGGATCATCCTCGACATCATCGCCAACCACACCGGCGACAACTGGGGCTACGTGCCGCCGGAGGCCGGCCTCGGGGCGCTGCGCAACGAGCCGCCGTACCTGGCGTTTCCGCAGTTCTACGGCGCCGCCGATGGCCCTGGCGAGGGGTGGAGCACGGCCCTGCGCGACGAACATCAGCAGGGCTCGACGGCGGCGGCTGGCGTCCACGACGGTGTCTGGCCGATCGAACTGCGGGCGATGCGGCACTACACGCGCGCCGGGGCCGGCTCGCTCGGCGCCGGCGGCCTCGACGAGGCGCACGCCGAGCACAAGCGCACCGACTTCTTCGCCCTGAAGGATCTTGCCCTCGACGGCGGCGACACGCTGTCGGCGCTGGTCGACTGCTACAAGTACTGGATCGCCGTCAGCGACTGCGACGGCTACCGCCTCGACACGGTGAAGCACCTGTCGCTCGAGGAGGCCCGCAACTTCTGCGGCGCGCTGCGCGAGTTCGCCGATCGGCTCGGCAAGCGCAATTTCCTGATCGTCGGCGAGATCGCCGGCGGCGACGACGTCCAGGACTTCGTCATCGACCATCTGGGAGCGGCGCGACGCAACCTGACCGCGGCGCTCGACATCGGCGGCGCCCGCCTCATCCTGACCGACGTCGCCAAGGGCCTCCGCCCGGCCGCCGACTACTTCCAGGGCTTCGACGAGGCGAGCCGCGGCTTCGAGTCGCACCGCGCCTTCGGCGATCGCCACGTCTCGATCCTCGACGACCACGACCACGTCTTCGGCCGCAAGCTGCGGTTCTCGGCCGAGATCCCCGACGCCTCGCCGGTGAAGGACCGGCAGATCGTGGCGGCGACCGCGCTCCAGCTGTTCGCGCTCGGCATCCCGTGCCTCTACTACGGGTCCGAGCAGGCGTTCGCCGGGCCGGCGGCGAGCCAGCTGCCCTTTCTTGCCGACCAGGGCTGGGGCGGGAACGACCGCTACCTCCGCGAGGCGATGTTCGGCCCGGCCCACCCGCGCGCCAACCACAGCGAGGATCTCGATACCCAGGTGCTCGAGCGCGACGAGACGCTACCCGGCTTTGGCCCCTTCGGTACCTTCGACACCCACGCCTTCGACACGACCAGCCCGGCCTACCGGCGGATCGAGGCGCTGTGCGCAACGCGGGCGCGCCACCCCGTGCTGCGCGTCGGACGCCAGTACCAGCGCGCGATCCGCGTCTTCGCCGACTTCGCGCTGCCGGCGGCCGGCGAGCTGATCGCCTGGTCGCGGATCCTCGATACCGACGAGGCCCTGGTCCTCGTCAACCCGAACGGCGAAGGCGCACGCGGTGGCCAGGTCGTGGTATCGAACGAGCTGTCGCGGATCGGCGAGGAATTCCTGGTCGCGGTGAACACCGCGGAAGTCGGCGCGGCGCCCGGCACGTTCACCGGGTCACACCCGGCCGGTTCGCGGATTGCCGTCCGCGGCCGGCGCTTCGCCGGCGAGCCGGCCTTCGTCACCATCGATCCGTTGCCGCCGGCCGAGGTGCTCGTCCTGGTGAAGATCCACTAGTGTCCCGATCGATGCCGGCTGCTCCCGATCCCTTCATC
>JBDSLU010000168.1:0-5764 GCA_039916225.1 Vicinamibacteraceae bacterium | reverse complement strand
CGGCGGCCCCGAGGAGCACCAGCAGGGGATCGGCGAATTCGCTCAGCGACGACGCGCCGGTTGCCGCCGACTTCACCACCAGCCGCTGATCGAGGAACTCGCGGCGCTGTCGTTCGTCGGCGACGCCGCCGTAGTAGCGGCCCAGCCCCTGCTGGAAGAGCACGTTGACGTCGGCCTGCGCGGCGCTCAGCGTCACGCCGTCTCGCAGTCGGCCGAACATGTGCAGCCACATCACCTTCTCGACGCTGCCCGGCCGGTCGCGCAGCCAGGTGCGGCCCGGCAGGACCGTGCCCTGCATCGCCAGCGGCACCCACGCGTCGGGCTGCTCGCCCACCGTCTCGCCAGTGAACCCGCGCGGCGCGACGCCGATCACCTGCACGACACCGTCGCGGAACGCCAGGCTGGCGCCGATGGCCTCCGCCCGGCCGCCGAAGCGGCGCTGCCAGAAGTCGTGGCTGAGCACGGCGTGCGGAGCGCCCCCTGGGGCCGGCTCCTGCCGCTCCGCGAACACGCGACCGACGCTGGCCGGCACGCCCAGGGTGTCGAAGTAGGACATCGACACGAGCCGGAGCGACAGCTCCTCGGCTTCGCCGCCGGCGACGCGGGCCTGCACGCGCTGCAGGCTGCTGCTCGACACGAACGCCGCCGACAGCGTCCGCTGCCCTGCTTGCAGTTCGAGGAACTCGTCGTAGGTGACGAGTGACCGTTCGCCCCTCTGGTTGCCAGCCGCCACACCTTGCGCACCCGGGTCGGTCAGCAGCACGAGTTCGTACGGCCGCGGCACCGGCAAAGCGCGCAGCACCACGCCATTCAGCAGGCTGAAAATGGCGGCGTTGGCGCCGATGCCGAGCGCGAGGGACAGGATCGCGATGGCGGTGAAGGCGGGGCTGGCGCGGAGGACGCGCAGCGCGTGGCGGATGTCCTGGTTCAGCACGTGGCGATGCTCCCGGAAAGCGGTCGATGGAAGGTCACGAAGGGCGCGTCCCCAGGCGCCCGCGCGGGCCAGCGAGCCGCCAGTCCGCGCCGCGCGGAGTTCGGCGTCGAAGGCTCTCTGCATCTCGCCGCCGTATTCGCTACGGAACGACGCCGGATAGCAGAGCAGCAGGGCGCGGTAGACGGTGCCGGCCCGCACGACTAGAGCTTTCGCGGAATGAGCCCGGCAGCTCGCGCCTGGCTGAGGAGATCCGTGACACGACGCGCCTCGGCGAGGGCGACGGCACGGCCGAACGCCGTGATCGCGTAGTAGCGGCGCCGCTCGTCGGCACTGGCGGGATCCGGGCTGTCGCGCAGTTCCTCGATCAGCCCCTGTTCGAGCATCCGCCGCACCGCGCTGTAGAGCGTGCCGGCGCTCAGGCGCACCTTGCCGTCGGTGCGCTCGGCCACGTCCTGCATGATGGCGTAGCCATGCCGTTCCTGGTCGGCCAGCGCCACCAGGATGTGGAACACCGCCGTCGGCAGCGGCAGGAAGGACTCGGCGTCTTCGGACGGGGCTGATCGTGGGCTCATGTGTCGATGATAAGTATATCGCTCATCGATACAAATACAAGGCCCACGTCGGGGTGTGCGGCGCTCGCGCCGGACTGGCGTCAGCGGCGCCCGGCCAGCTCCCGCTCCTTGACCGCGGCTTCGAGACGCTCCGACTTGATGTCGACGCGGAGACGGCCGAAGAACGACATGTAGAGGTTGGCGACGGCGACGACCGCGAACCAGGCGATCAGGTAGCCCCGCCAGTCCGGCAACAACAGCTGGAACTGCGTCAGGGCGACGAAGGCCGCCGCGACGTAGTGACTGAAGCAATACTCGCAGGTGGAGATGTAAAAGAACTTCCGGGCCAGCACCGTCGCCGCCGTCCGGCTGCGCTCGGCGGCCCATTCGCGCGGCTCACGGAAGATCTCCTCGTGCGTGATGGTCCAGGCGATCGTCGCGACGGGCAGAGCCAGGACGAACAACCAGACGATTTGCGTCGAAAGGGGACCGGGCACCATGGCCCACTCTAACCGGTGCCGGGCCGAAACGAGGACGGGCGCCCGGTCGCGGCGGGACGCCCGTTCGAGACAGGGCGGAGCCGGACGCCGCCCGGGACACTAGCTGGCGGCCGCCTGACGCTGGTACGCGACGGCGTTCGCGTGGCGGTCGAAGTAGCGGCTGACGACCTGCAACACGGCGGCGTCGCCGTCGGCCAGCTTTGAGAGCGGGATCGTCCGCTTCTCGGTGCCGCCCGACGCGGTGACCACCTGCAGCGTGAGCACCTTGCCGCGGAACGTCTGGTCGGCGGCCTTGATGTTGCTGATCGCCGCCCAGGCGACCGCGTCCACCCAGTCGCCATAGTGGATCTGCGCGCAGTCGAGGGCCAGCGCCGGGTGCTCCGACTTCCCTGCCAGCTGCACCGGCGGAAAGTAGCGCTCGACGTGAGTCCGCTCGGCCGCCGTCGAGGGCAGGTAGCGGTAGGCCAGGCTTGCTTCGTGGGCGGCCAGGAATCGCGCTTCGTAGGCCTTCCACAACGTGGCCTCGATGCGCTCGGCGTCGCCGATCTCGCTGAACCAGGTCTCCGCCGGCGTGGCCGTCACCGCGTTGGCAACGCCGGCGTTACCCAGGCTCGCGCCGAGCGCCGACAGTCGGGCACCGAGCGGCGGATGGCTGTCGAACGGATGCGGGAACGAGCTGGCCGACAGATCCGACACCAGGTGCGGGCCGCGCGCGTAGTCCAAGAAGCCGGCGGCCACGCGGTTGCCGATGTCGAGGCTGTCGAGCCCGGTGTCACGGTCGAACAGGCCGGACTCGACGCGGGCCCGGTAGGACGAATACGCGGCGACGCGGCAGAGCGCGCTCGCCATCGACGCCGGCGACGTCGCGTCGGCGGCGACCCGATCGGCGCGGATTTCCCGGGCCCGGCTGGAGGTGCTGAGGGCCAGCTGCACGAGGCTCCAATACAGCAGCATGAAGTTGAAGACCGGCCACGACAGGCCGCCGGCGTGCAGCGCGCCCAGGTAGGTGCGGAAGCGGGCCAGCAGCGGCGAGGTGCGTTTCGAGTACCCGGTGTCGCCGCCGCTGAAGTGCGCCATCTCGTGGGCCAGCACGGCGTCGGCCTCGCCCTTGTCGAGGCGCTTGAGGAGGGACAAGCTCACGTACAGCGTCCGCCCCGTGAGCAGGTGCGGCCCGACCTGGACCGGATGCTCGGTCACAAAGAAGTTGTCGTCGATGCCGCCGATGATGTGGGTGGCCGGCTGGGTCCCCAAGCGCCGGCACAGCGCGTCGACGCGGGACCACAGCGACGGCGACGCCACGCGGGTCAGCACCGCACCTTCGACGTCGAACCGGTCGTCGGGCTTTTTGAAGATCGAGACGATGACCTTGGATGCGGCGACCAGCGCCAGCAGTCCGATCACTCCGATCAACTTGACGTAGTAGTGCTCGGTGAACACCACCGTGCCCCAGAACGACAGCATCACCGCGATGAAGCCCTGCAGCAGCACCTGGATGGCGCTGGCCACGCGCAGCAGATTCCAGCCGGCAACGAAGCTCGCGTACTGCAGCTCGCGCGAGGCGAACGCCAGTCCGGCGCAGACCAGCATGACTACCAGCGAGGCGATACCGAGACCGATGCTCCCCACCGACGCGGCATGGATCCAACGGAACTGCCGGTAGTCGCCGCACACCTCGTCGAAGAACCTGGCGTTGGTCTCGGGGTGTTTCGACGGGCCATCGGCGCACAGCTGCGAGGGCGGTGTCGCTCGGTAGAAGGCCAGGGCCTCGGCCTTCCCGGCGGCGTCGGTCGTTCGATCGCGGTTGATCGACCGTTCGACCGCCTCGAGAAACTGGCCGTCCCAGGTCGACCGCGCGTAGCGGACGAAGCCGTAACCGACGAGTGGAATGGCGAACAGCAGCAGCGCCGGGACGACGTAGGCGCGGACGAACCCGACACCCGTCGATGGCTCTCGGTCGCTCACAGGTCTTCTCCCGCGCCGGCCATGGCGCGTGGAGAGAATCGGCGCGCCCGTGGATGGGCTGCAGGCCGGCCGCGCCGGGACGTGCCGATTCGCGCAGCCCTTTCCCTGCCCGGCCTGCGGCGTCCGGCCTGGTCTCAGCGCGCCGGCGACGCGTGCCGATGATCGAGGCAATGCAAGGCCGATCCCGCCTCAACGCCGGCGCCGTGATCGTCGGCGTCTTCGTCGATCAGATCGGGTCGTTCGCGCTGGGGATTGTGATTGCCGGCTTGGTGGGCGTTGCCCTGGCTGCCATGGACCACAGCGCCAGGAACGCGCTCGACGTCGAGGGCGTCGGCCAACTGCTCTACGCGATGGGTTGCCTGCTGTTCGGCGTCATCGGCGCCCACACCGCCGCGCGTCTCGCCAAGCGGTCGATGGTGGCGCACGGCCTCGCGGTCGGGCTCACGAGCCTGGGCGTCTCCACCATCCTCGGCATCGGCATGGGAGAGGCGATGTTCGACGCCCGCGGCATCCTCTTCGCGCTCTTCGCGGTACTCGCCGGCCCGGTGGGCGGCTGGCTCGCCTCGCTCCATGTCCAACAGCGACCGGCGCACGGCGACGTCGATCTGGTGCCGGGGGTGGGAATCGAACCCACACGCCCCTTGCGGGGCTCGGGATTTTAAGTCCCGTGCGTCTGCCAGTTTCGCCACCCCGGCCTGCGAGAAGATCCGCAGCTGCGGATTGCCGTACGCCTGCAACGGCCATTCTAGCGGCATACGTCCAGCCGTCCCGCAGGACACGGGCGACGGGCAGCTGGCCCACGAGCCGCTACCGCGGCTGGCGCGGCGGCGCCCTTTCGATTCGTGCGGCCACCAGATCGTGACCGTACATGCGACACCGCAACGATGGGGCGTGGCTGCCCGTCACCTCGAACACGGTCTGGGCCTTCATCAACGCGACGCCGACCCGCTGTGCGCCGATCGCCGTGACGTCCGTCACGCGATAGCGGACCGACGGCCCGCACAGGCACGGGTCGTCGACGTAGCGTCCCCACGCCTCGGCGTTGCCCCGGGCCTGCGCGTCGAGCCGCTCGCGCAAGGCGCGTCCGAGCTCAGTGATCGACCCGGACACCGACACCATCGTCGAGACGCTGAAGGCGGAGCGCGGCAGCCTGACGGCGCTGAACCCGGTGACCAACAAGCTGTACGTCTCGGCGAGGGCCTGTGGCCGCAGCAGCTCGAGATCAACACCAGGACCAACCGCATCTATGTCGCCAACACGCACGCCGACACCGTGTCCGTGGTCGACGGCCGGACGAACCGCGTCGTCGCGACGGTACCCGCCGGCGATGGCCCCTGGGCTCTGGCGGTGAATCCGATGACCAACACGATCTACGTGGCGAACCGGCTCAGCGACACGGTCACGGTCATCGACGGCCGCACCAACGCCGCCGCGCGCTGAGACTGGCCTCGCCCCCCGCTGATCCACCACGCTCGCACCGAAGGCGCAGCCAGATGCGCATCCGCAAGGCTTGCGGCATGATACGAAGATGTCGTCCTGCCGCATCCTCACGCCGACGCTGCTCGATCGACCCGTGCCCGGCCTGGACGCCGTCGCCGACCGCGGCGGCTGGACGCTGAACGCTCCCCCACTGCCCGCGGGCGACGAGATGACGCGGACCGGCGCCGTCCTCGTGGCCCTCGCGACGCAGGTCGAGAGCGCGGCCCGGAGCGGCCAGCGTCCAGTGACGCTCGGCGGCGACTGCTGCCAGCCGATCGCGATGATGGCCGGCCTCGCCCGCGCTGGCGTCCGGCCGCTGCTGCTCTGGCTCGATGCCC
>JBDSLU010000167.1:0-13028 GCA_039916225.1 Vicinamibacteraceae bacterium | reverse complement strand
TTCTTGGTGGCCGCGCTCTCACGCGCGGCCACGGGCCGCCCTTGACGCGCTCGGCTCCTATTCGCGACGCTGGGGCGCGTCCGGCTGCCATTCGCGACTTCGCCCGGCAGGCGCGTCGCGGCGCCTCACGCGGGCGGCCGGCCTTTGCGATAGCATCCGCGCGTGACCGAGTCCGCCGCCATTCCGGCCGAGCCGCGCGCGCAGTTCCGCTGCTGTCCGCGCTGCGGGGCCGCCCTGGACTCGCCCGGGGCGTGCCCGCTGGTGTGCGCGGCGTGCGGCTTCGCCTACTACTTCAACCCGGCCGTGTCGGCCGCGGGGATCCTGCTGCGTGCCGATGGCCAGGGCCTGTTCATCCGCCGTGGCCACGAGCCAGGCCTCGGGCGGCTGGCGCTCGTCGGCGGTTTCGTCGACGCCGGTGAGACGCCGGAGGTCGCGCTGCGTCGCGAGGTCGGCGAGGAAGTGGGCGTCGAGCTCGACGCCGTCGACTACCTGGGCTCACACCCCAACACCTACAGCTACCGCGGCGTCACGTATCACGTGGTCGACCTGATCTTCGTCGCCTCGCTCGCGCCGGACGCCGCACCTCGCGGCCTCGACGGCGTCGCGGCCATCGAGTGGCACGACCCGCTGACGCTCGACCCGGCGCGCCTGGCGTTCACGTCGATGACGTGGGCCCTCGCCACGTTCCAGCAGCGCTCCTAGCATGCCCGCGCCCTTCGATCGCGCGCTTCGCGACGCCATCGCCGATGCGGCCGCCGTCATGCCGGGCGCCGAGCTGGCGCGCGCCGTCGAGGCACTGTCGTGGCGGTACCGTGACGGCGCCGGTGGCGTCATCGGGCGGCTCACCGATGCCGAGCGTCTGGCGTACGCCGTCGTCCGCCTGCCGGCGACGGCGGCGTCGCTCGACGCCGTCTTCGACGCGGTCCAGCGCCACACCCGGGTCGAGCCGCAGACGATCACCGACCTGGGGGCCGGCCCCGGCACGGTGCTCTGGCCGGCGCTGTCGCGCTGGTCGGGCATCCGCCGCGTCACGCTCCTCGATCGTGATCCGGTGCTCCTCCAGCTCGGCTCGCAGCTGTGGCGGGGAGGCCAGGCCATGGCACTCGATAGCGGCGGACCGGCGGTCGAGCTCCGCACCGGCGACCTGGCGGCGGCGGATGCGCCAGCCGCGGACGTCGTCGTGCTGTCCTACGCCATCGGCGAGCTCGCCGACGAGCGGGCGGCGCTGGTCACGGATCGGGCACTGGCGCTGGCGTCCGCGGCGCTGGTCGTCGTCGAGCCGGGCACACCGGCCGGCTTTGCGCGCATCCGCGCCGTCCGCGATCGCCTGCGCGCCGCCGGTGCGACCCTGGCCGCGCCGTGTCCGCACGACGATGCCTGCCCGATGGCCGGTGACGACTGGTGTCACTTCGCCGTGCGCCTCGATCGCAGCCGCGCCCATCGCCAGTCGAAGCACGCGGCGCTCGGCTGGGAGGACGAGAAGTTCAGCTACGTCGTGGCGGTGCGCGACCCGGCGTTGTTGCGAGATCGCGCCGAGGCGCGGATCGTCCGGCGACCCCGCAAAGAGACCGGGCACGTCGGGTTGTCGCTCTGCGCCCCCGGTGGGCTGGCGGACGAGATCGTGCGGCGCCGCGACCCGCGTTATCGCGACGCGCGTGACGCCGGATGGGGCGATGCGTGGCCGCCGCTCGACGACACGACAGCCGAGCTCGCGCCGCCGATCGCGTGACTTCGAGCGGCGGCCCATACAATGGCGCGTGATGAGTGACCAAAGCCCGCTGAGCCGGGTGGCCCGCGGGCTCGGAGTGGCGATGACGGCGCTGGCCGTGTTGGCAGCGTCGGTGGCCCGCCCGCACGCGCAGCCTCGTCCGCCCATCGCGATTGTCGGCGCGCGCATCGTCGACGGATCCGGCAACGAGCCGTTCACCGGCACCATCGTCATCTCGGGCGGCCGCATCACGGCGGTCGGCCGCCAGGTCGAGACGCCGCCCGATGCCCAGACGATCGACGGCGCCGGCAAGGCGGTGCTGCCCGGCTTCATCGACACCGGACTGCGGAGCCCGGCGGATCGCTCGACCGACGCCGGACGTCGAGCCCTTGGGCGGGTGCTCGCCAGCGGCGTCACGACCGCGGCGGTCGAAGGCGACGCCGGCAGCGCGCCAGCCGGCGATCCGAGCCAGCCGCGACTGGTGGCGATGCCAACACCCGACGCCGCGTCGGCGCCGGCTGCGAGTGGCGCGCCCGCCGGCGGTCGTCCTCTCCGGTCCGGGACGATCGCGGTGGCGCTGGGCGACGGCGCGACGGCGGCCGTGACCGCGATCAAGGCTGCCAAGGCCCGACTCGCGTTGTCGGGGCTGGCCGCCGAGGACGGGACCATCGACGCCGCCCGTCTGGCCGCATCCGGCCTGACGCCGCTCGACGCCGTCACCGCGATGACCGGCGGCGGCGCCTGGGCGCTCGGTCTGCAGTCCGATCGCGGCCTGCTCGCGCCCGGCATGCGCGCCGACCTGGTCGTCGTCGCCGGCGATCCCTCGGTGTCGCTTGACGCGCTCACGCACGTGGAGCACGTTTTCCTCGGCGGCGTCGACGTCGATCGTGCGACGCTGCGCCGTCCGGAGCCGGCCACGCCGGCGCCCGTGCCCTCGAGCGCCGCGGCGAGCCCCACCACGGCGCCACCGGCGGTCGCGGTGACACCCGCGCCCGCCACGCCCGCGCCGTCCCGCAGTCGTACTCGCGGTTCGAAGGGATCCAAGGCTGCGCCGGCGGCCGTGCCTTCGGCGACCGCCGTCACCGATACGCCGCCAGCGACGGTAGCCGGCGTCACACCGGCGCCCCGAACGGACACCGCGACCACGGCGACGCCGGAGTCAGCGAAGCCGGAGGCCGCCGCGCCGCCCGCTCTCGCGACAGCGAGGACCACCGCCACGACCGTGCCGGCTGCGGCGCGGCTGCGCGACGCGCTGCTCGACGACTTCGAGCGCGGCGAGACGGTCAGCGCGGTCGGGCCGGCCTGGGTCGGGTCTGGCAGTGGCGAGGGCAGCGCCGCGACGACGCTGATCATGGGCCGCGTCATCAAAGGCCTCCGCGATCACGCGCTGCTGGTGTCGGCTCGCATGGGCAGCGGTCGCGATGCCTTCGCGCGAGCCGCCCTCAAGCTCGACGCCGACGATCGGCCGGTCGACATCAGCCGCTTCCGCGGCCTGCGCTTCGATGCGCGGGGCGAGGGCCGCTATCGCATCGTGTTCGTCACCAGGAGCGTCGCCGACGGCCGCTACCACGAGTCCTATTTCTCGGGGTCACCGCTGTGGACGCCGGTCAGCATGCCGTTCGCCTCGATCGGCCAGAACGGCGCCGGCGATCGGGTGCCGTGGAGCGGACGCGACGTGATCGAAGTGCGCTTCGAGATGGTGCGGGACGCCGGCCACCTCGGCTGGCTGGAACTCGACAACGTGACGTTCTATTGAAGCCCGAGCAGGCGCAACAGCTGCAGCGCATTGCCGCCGGCGGCCGGCCCCGGACGCAGCGTGTAGTCGAACGTCATCGTCACGGCGTCGCCCTCACCGGTGAGTGTCTCCTGCAGGTGGACGCTCGTCGCGTTCGCCGCGAAGGCCGGGTCACGGGCGAGGTCGAGATCGTGCGTCGTCACCACGCCGATCGCCCACGACGCCAGCAGGTGATCGACGATCGTGCGGACGGCCACGCGCCGTTCGGCGCTGTTGGTGCCTTGCAGCACTTCATCGAGCAGGTAGCAGACCGGCCGAGCCTGACCGGCGTCGCGCGCGGCCCGGACGATGCGCTCGAGCCGCACCAGCGACGCCATGAACAGCGACAGCCCGCGCTCGAGTGAATCGGCGACGCGCATGCTGGTGTGAAGCGCCACCAGCGGCAGCTGCATCGACGTCGCACAGACGGGCGCGCCGGCGTGCGCCAACACCACGTTGACGCCGACCGATCGCATCAGCGTGCTCTTGCCCGACATGTTCGACCCGGTCACCAGCAGGAAGCGGCCCTTCGGCCCGATCGTGACGTCGTTGCAGACGCGCGTGCCGTTGGGGAGCAGCGCGTGGCCGAGCGCCGTCGCGTCGAGGCGCAGAGCCTCCGCCGGTGGAGCGTCGAGGACGGTGGGGAAGGCCCAGCCCGGATGATCGTGGGCCAGCGAGGCGAGCGCCGATAGCGCCTCGACGTGGCCGATGGCCTCCAGCCAACCGCGTACCTGCCGGCCGTGCCGCCGGCGCCAGATCTCGAGGGCCCACCAGACGTGGAGGTCCCACAGCGTGATCGTCTGCACCGGCAGATACAGCCACGTCGACAGTCGGAAGTCGGCCAGGGCGACGCCATCCTCCAGCCTGCGCAACGCGTCGCGGACGTCGCCGCCCTCGAGCACGGCGTGAGCCTCGGCGAGCGGCCCGCTGTGCCAGCGCTGGGCGCCCACCAGGCGCACCAGCGCCGACCAGCCGCGCAACGCCCGCTCCCCGCCGGCGCCGGCGTTGGTGGCCTCGAGGGGCGTCTGCACGTAGGCCCGGAGCAGCCAGCCGAGCGTCGCCGTGATGGCGAACCACGGCCCCTCGATCCACTCGCCGTAGTAGAGGATCGCGCCGGCCAGGGTGGCGACGCCGAGCGCCACCGCGAGGATCGAGATCCACGGGCGCGCCAGCAGCCAGCTGTCGCCCTCCGCCCAGGCCACGAAGGCGCCGAGCTCGTGCTCGCCGGCGTCGCGCGGCGTCGCCCGCGCCGCCAGCGTCAGGTCCTGCCGGAAATCGAGCGCCGGGGCGAGCTCGGCCACTGCCGCCTGCCGATCCCGCACCGCCGTCGGCGATGCGCGGTCGAGGTCGAGCAGCCACGACGCCAGCGTCCGCCGTCCCGTCGGCGTGTGGACCGGACCGGCCAGCTGGACGATCGAGGCGTGGCCGAAGACGTCGAGGTCGCTGGCGTACGGATGATCGTCGAGCGGGCCGGGCTGCCACGGCGCCGGCAGGTCGTCCCAGCGTCGCTCGAGCCGGGCCAGGGCCTCGCGGTTGAGCACGGCGTAGCCGGCCGCGTGCTCGCGGCGCCGCTCGACGCCGGCATGGTGGATGGCCAGGGCGATGAACAGGCCCGGGCCGAGCGTCACGAGCACCGCGGCGGTGAGCCCGCCGCGACCGGTGGCGATCAGCACGATGCCCACCACGGCGAGCGCCGCGGCGCCCAGTCGCAGGTAGGAGAGCCGGCGCGAGCGGGCGGCGAGTACCGCCGCCTCGGCGGCGGCGCGGGCGGCCCGACGCACGTAGTCGGCGGCCGCCCCGGCGGCCATTTCGGCAGGCTGACTGGCCGGCTGCGGCATGGCCGGCCATCGTACCATCCGCCGCCGCGGGGCCCGTGCTATCTATGAAGGATGTGCCGGAACATCAGGCTGCTGTTCAACTTCGATCCGCCCGCGACGGACGCCGAAGTGCGCGCTGCCGCCGTCCAGTTCGTCCGCAAGGTCAGTGGGTTCACCAGGCCCTCGCAGAGTAACCAGGCGGCGTTCGATCGCGCCGTCGACGAGGTCGCCGAATCGGCCCGGCAATTGATCGGCGCGCTCGTCACCAACGCGCCGAGCCGCAGTCGCGAAGAGGAAGCGCGCCGCGCCAAGGAGCGCGCGGTGAAGCGCTACGGCCCGTCCGCCGACCGGCCCCAGCCGCCTACGGCGTGAAGCGGACGATGACGCGTCCGAAGAAGCGCGAGTCCGAGCCGTGGCAATGGTCGTGGACGCCGAAGGCGCCAGGGGTCACGAGATTCTGGGTGAGGCGCGACTGGTTCAGCGTCAGGCGGCCGACGCCGAACTCCGGGTTGTCGCCGTGTGTCGGGTGCGGATCATCGGAGATGTCGTGTCCGCCGGGCGTGCAGTCGATGGTGTCGGCCTGGTCGGGATCGCGGTTGACGATGGTGATCTGCTCGCTCTCGTCGACCACGAGGACCTTCGGGAACAGGCCGTTCGGCGTCACCGTGAACGTCGCCGGCGGGAAGATCGGCGTGCCGAGCGCGTCGGTGCCGGCCGCCCAGACGACGGTTCCGGAGTTCGAGTACATCGCCCGCTCGACGACCAGCTGCGGTTCCTGGTTCTGCGTCGGCCCGAAGCCCTCGACCAGTACCGAGAAGCGGCGGCCCTGCGCGATCGAGTTGCTGTAGTCGACGTTGAAGCGGGTGTTGGGCGGGATGGCGTAGACGCCGATGAGCGGCGAGCCCTGATCCTCGAAGAACGCCGTCGCCCGCACCGTCGCGGTGAACGGCGAGGTGTTGGCCACCAGCACGAACGTCTGGTTGGCCGTCGTGCCGCCGACTTCGCCGTCCGCCAGCGCCCACTTCGGGGACGTGACGATGGCGCCGGCGCTGTTGTGCGCCTCGGCCCAGTTGCCGTCGGGCCACCACATCGCCCGTTCGACCACGATCGGCACCGACGCGCTGAGCGAGCGGACGATCGCCGAGGTCGCCACGTTGGCGAGCCCGGGCTGGCTGTCGACGTAGACGGTGCGCCGGCTCTGCGCCGGCAGGCCGTACTGCCGCACGATCTGCGTGCCGCCCGACAGCAGGTAGGTGATCTCGACGGTCGTGGCGGTGCTGGTCGGGTTGGCCAGCAGGATGAAGAGGTCGAAGAACGACCCGGTGGCGCCTTCGGCGAGGAACCAGCTGGTCTGCGGCGCGGTGACGCCGGCGCTGTCGTGACCGGCGGCGAACACGCGTCCGTTCACCGTCATGTACATCGCGCGCTCGACCAGGATCGGCACGCCGTTGGTCGAGGTGATGGTCGCCGACACGTCGGTCGACTGCAGCGTGCGCTCGGTCGCCGGCCGCCCGACGAAGCCGGTCTCGCTGTCGATATTGATGGTGCGCCGGCTGCGCGGGTTGACCGTGTACGATTTGGTCACCGGGCCGCCGCTGGGCCGCAGGAAGGTGATGGTGACCTGCGCGGCGCTGGCGTTGGGGTTCTGCAGCAGGTAGTAGAGGTCGAACGTCCCGGCCGTCGAGCCTTCGGCCAGGTACCACGTCGTCGCCGGCTGCTCGATCGATGTCTCGGCGTGGCTGCCGAAGCCGGTGCCGTCCCACGTCATCGTGCGGTCGACGACGACCTGCTGGTTGCTCTCGATGACGGTCGCGAAGGCGGCGTTTTCGAGGCCGACGATGATCTCTGGGTTCACCGTGGCGCGGCTCCGCCCGGGAATGGCCAGTACCTGCTGGAGCTCGGCGCCGACGTCACGCTGGAAGCGCAGCATGACGGTGGCGACGTCGACGCCGGGATTGAACAGCGCGATGCGATCGTCGAAGAAGGCGCCGGTCGAGCCTTCCGCCAGGTAGCGCGTGAAGTAGCCGGTCGGGTGCGTGTTGCTGGCCAGCTCCTGCGCGTTGGTGAAGCCGTCACCGTCCGGGTCGGCGGCCGCGTCGTTGGTGTTGGGATCGGTGCCGAACCGCGTTTCCCACTCGTCGTCCATGCCGTCGCCATCGGTGTCGACGCCGGCGAGCCCGCTCGAGATGCCGTAGATGAAGGCGTCCGACGCGCCGAGCGTGCCCGGCGAGGGGTAGGAGGCGGCGCCGGCGGTGAACACCCGGCCGACGCGGTCGACGGCGACGCCGCTGCCTTCGTCGTTGTTGCTGCCACCCAGGTAGGTGGCGTAGGTGAACGCCGTGTAGGGCGGATCGAGCTCGACCACGAACGTGTCGCGGTTGCCGCCGGTGCGCGGCTGCGCCGGACGGAGCAGCGGCATGTCCGACGAGAAGGTCTGGCCGGCGAAGATCAGCTTGCCGGCCTGGTTCACCGCCAGCGCGCGACCGCGCTCGCTGCGCGTCCCGCCGTAGAAGGTCGACCACGCCACGCCGCCGGTCGGCGAGACGGCGAGCAGGAAGGCATCCAGCTCGCCGCCGAAGGCTGGCTGGATCGCCGAGACGACGGGGAAGTCCGGCGAGGCGGTGGTGCCGCCGACGAACGCCCACCCCGACGGCAGCACCGCGATGGCGCGGCCGACGTCGTTGCGCGAGCCGCCGTAGTAGGAGCAGAAGAGCAGCGTGCCGGTTGGGCCGAAGCGCGACATGAACGCGTCGACGCGGCCGCTCGAGGTGGGCCGCTGGGCGCTGAGCACCGGCAGGTTGGTCGAGCTCGTCGAGCCGACCGTGTTGATGTTGCCGGCCGCGTCGACGCCGATGCCGTCGAGCGTGTCGACGCCGTTGCCGCCGTGGTAGGTCGAATAGGTCAGCGTGCCGCTGGCGGCGAAGCGGGCCACGAAGCCGTCGAGGCCGCCGCCGAACGCCTGAATCGGGTTCAGCTGCGGAAAGTTCGCCGACCGCGTCGTGCCGGCGATGTACATGTTGCGTCCGGCGTCCACGGCGACGGCGTTCGTCTCGTCGACGTCTGCGCCTCCGAGATACGTCGAGAAGCCGAGCCCACCGCCTGTCGTCGAGATCCGCAGGAGGAAGCCGTCAGCGGCGCCGGCCAGCGTCGCCTGGCGCGGCGACACGGTGGGGAAGTTGGTCGAGGTCGTCGAGCCGACGACGTAGACATTGCCCAGCCCGTCGATCGTCATGCCCCGCGCTTCGTCGATGCCGGAGCCACCGATGTAGGTCGAGAACAGCACGGTCGACCCGCGCGCGTCGAGCTTGGTCACGAACAGGTCGATGCCGCCGGGGCCACCGGATGCGCCGGGGAAACCGGGCGACGAGGTGGTGCCGGCGACGTAGACGTTGCCAGCCGCGTCGACCGCGACCGACGCCGCCTCGTCGAGGCCCGAGCCGCCGAGCAGCGTCGAGTAGCTGAGGATCGGATCGATGACCAGCGCCCTGCGCCGATCGAAGCGGCCGAGCGCGAACCCGACCGTGCCGTCGGCGTGCAGCAGGTAGCGGCTGGCGATCGGCACGCGGGCCGGGCCTTCCAGCTGATAAGCGAATGGGGCGCGGACACGAACCGGGGCGCCGGGGGCGCCGAGTTCGAGGTCGCCGTCGGCGGTGATGGCGACGTGGCCGGCGCCGGACAGGCGAAGGCGCACCTGATCGGGGTCGGCACCGGGGTCGACCAGGATGTCGTATTCGACCTGGCGATCGTTGCCGTAGTAGGCGACGTCGATGCCCGGGTAGACGTCGCGGAAGCGAACGCGGCCGCGGGCCTCGAGGCCGATGTGCCAGCGATCGGGGTCGGCGCCCACCAGATAGTTGACGGTGGTCGCGGCACCTTCGAGACTCACCTCACGGGGACCGGCCACGGCGCCGACGAAGCGCAGCGCGATCGGCTCCGCCGGCGTAGCGCGCGTCGCGTCCGGACGGTCGGTGGCGTGGACCTCGACCCAGGTCGGACCGACGTGCACGGCGTGACCCGCCGAGCGCGCCACGAAGACGCGGCTGCCGTTGTCGGCGGGAGCCAGCGGTTCGAAGCGCAGGGGAACCGTCGGCCGGCTGATGGTCGGAGTCGCGATCGGCAGTGCCGACGGACGACCGCCGTTCGTCGCGACCGGCGGTCGCGGCGATTCGGGTGCAGCGGCCACGCGTCCGGAGGACAGCGTCGCCAGTGCGCCCAAGGCGAGGATCGAGGCGGTATATCGGGGCACGGTTCGCGACTGTGCAGATATCGGACCAGCTCGGCGAAACCATGATGCACGCCGGCAAGTGCTCGCGTTTGCGCGAGTTGCGGCGCTGGCGAGCGACGGAATGTCGGCCCAGCGGTTACAGTTTTGGTGGCTTTCCGATCGCGACTGGTCCGTGTAAAAGCTGGACTGTCGGCAGAAAAATGCACAGCTTGGCCGGCAGTTCGATGCACCGCATCGAAGGGGACAGATCCCCGGGCTGAGGGAGCGAGCGCGGCGCTAGCGGATGGTGAGGCGGAGGTGCAGCGAGGTGGCGAGCGGCCGCAGGTGATCGTGCATGCCGCAGCTGCGGGCTTCGACGAGGTTGCCGCTGGTCCGGTTCTGGCCCGGCTGCAGCATCCCGATCAGGTTGAGCTCGGGGCAGTCTTCGTGGCCCGGATGCGGGTCCGATCCCATGTCGTGCGAGACCGAGTCGTTGTTGACGATGGTCAGTCGGCCGCCGAGGGGAATCTCGATGGTGCGCGGCGTCAGGCCACTCGCGCTGATGGTGACGGTGGGACCCGAGGGCACCGGGGTGGGCTCCGGCGCGGTGGGCGACTTGCCCCCGGACCCGCAGGCGGTCAGCAGCAAATAAACGCCACAGCCGCCGATGAACGTTCTGACCGCGAGGATCCTCATACGGGGCATAGGCGTGGGTTTCATTATAATCAGCTCACGATGACCGTTCCGCTCGCCTCGGGCCGCCAGTTCTCCCTCGAAGAAGCCAGCCGGCTCCTCCCGTCCGTCAAGCTCGTGACCGCGGAGGCCGTGCGCGAGTCCGAGGAACTCTCGCGGGAACTGCGTCAGCACGGCGAGGCCCACCCGAAGCACGAGGTGCTCACCGAGCAGCTCGACTCGGTCGTCAGCCGCTGGGCCAGTCGGCTCAAAGAGCTGCAGGTCGAAGCGAAAGGCCTCTGGCTGGTCGATTTCGACAACGGGGACGGCTATTACTGCTGGCAATACCCGGAAGAATCCATCACCCACTACCACGCCTACGACGAAGGCTTCTCCGGCCGGATGAAGATCGTCTGAGGCCGCCCGCGTCGGCCACATTCGAACTCCGACCCGTTTGAGTCCTTGTTCGAACCTAGCCCGGGCGGTACAGTTCCAGCGTGGAACTGGAACGCCGTTCCGAGGAATGGAACGATCCGGCCGGGCAAGCTGAGCCGACGACCGTGTCGACGTCGATCGACAAGGCGTTCGAGATCTGCGAAGCCTTGAGCCAGGCGCCACGTGGCCTGGCGATCAGCGAGCTTCGCCGTCAGCTCGGGCTGCCCGCCGCCACCGTCCATCGTCTGCTCGGCGTCCTGAAACGCCGCGGCTACGTCCAGCAGGACGACGACACCAGCCGCTACCGCTTGTCGCTGAAGATGCTCGACCTGAGCGTGCGCCTGCTGGGCCGCTCGGAGCTGCGGCTGCACGCCTACCCGGCGATGCGCGAAGTCGTCCTGCGGACCGGATGGCGCGCGTTCCTGGCGACCGCCGCCGACGGGGAAGTGACCTACGTGTGGAGCGCTGGTCCGGACGACGTCGCCATGCACACCACCTATGGGCGGGCCATGCCCGGCCACTGCGCGCTGTATTTCAGCGCCGAATCGGCCCGTCGTCTGAGCTGCCTGCGCCTCGAGTCGCGCGGCGCCGTCGCCGTCGCGCCGATCGAGCCGCGGCGCCTCGGGCCGTCGCGACCCGCCGCTGGCGTCGTCGAGCGCGCCGGCCAGCACCTGGCGTGCACGTGCGCGCCGGTCATCGACTATGCCGGGCGCGAGGTCGCGCGCGTCGGCTTGTTCGCGCACGATCTCGCCGACGACACCCTGACGCGCGGCTGCCGCGCCGAACTGGGCGAGCTGGCGCGTCTCATCTCGCTGCGGCTGGGCGGCACATTGGCGCCGCCCTCCAGCCACGGCCCGATTTCCCCCGTCGACCCGACTTAAGGAGTACCGGAATGGCTTACGTGATCATCGAGAAGTGCATCGGCACCAAGGACAGCGCCTGCGTGGACGTGTGTCCCGTCGACTGCATCCACCCGCGGAAGGACGAGCCCGAGTTCGCCACCGTCGAACAGCTCTACATCCATCCTGACGAGTGCATCGACTGCGGCGCCTGCGTGCCGGCCTGCCCGGTCGAGGCGATCTTCGCGATGGACGAAGTGCCCGACGCGTCGAAGGATTACATCGACGTGAACTCGAAGTACTACAACAAGTAGAGCGCTTGGTCGTTGGTGGTTGCGCGGCCGTACGGCCGCGCTATCCTTCGGCCGCGAGCGCCTGCTTCGCGGCCAGCCGCGCCGCCCGACGTGTCCCCGCGTCGGCGGCGACCCGCAGCTCTTCCGGCGTCGTCAGCGCGAGCGGCGGCATCCCGAGCGGATGCCCGGTCGCGTCGACGGCGACGAAGGTCAGGTAAGCCCGCGACGTGCGTCGACGCGTTCCCTGCAGCGTGCTCTCGCCGAAGACATCGACCTGAATCTCGACCGATCGCGTGAACGCGCAGGTCGCGCGCGCCTCGAGAATGATGATGTCCCCGATCGGAATGGGCTGCAGGAACTGCAGGCCATCGACGGCGGCCGTCATCACCCGCGTGCGCGAATGGCGGCTGGCACACATCGCTCCGGCGATGTCGATCAGGTGCATGACGGTCCCGCCGAGGATGAACCCGAGAGGGTTGGCATCGTTCGGCAGGACGACCTGGGTGATGACGGAGAACGAATCGGCGGGAGTCTTGGGAGGGGCGCTCACAGGGCAGAGCGTATCAACTCCCAACGACCAACGACCAACTTCCAACTTCCAACGCACGCCCAACTTCCCAATCCCCAACTCCCAAGGAACTCCCAACGGCCGATTCCCAACGGCCAGGCCTGCAGCCTTGGGCGTTGGGAATGGGCTATGCCTTGGAAGTTGGCGGTTGGAGAGTGGGCGTTACGACTTCGTTAGAAGTCGTAGCCGATCCAGAAGTGGAACTTGCCCTTGCGGAACTCTTCGCTTCCCCCGGTGGTCGAGAAGACCAGGTCTTCCCACTGCTTGTTGAACGTCGTGCGCCAGACGTAATCGACGTGTATCGGGAAGCCGAGCAGGAAGCTCTCGAGGCCGAAGCCATACGACGCGCGGCCGTCCTGCAGGCGGAAGCCGGACACCGTCAGCGGATCGCCGTAGACCGGCACGATGGTCGTGCCGTCCTCGCCGTATTGGAACCCCAGGATCGGCTGCTCTGTGATGGTGTCCTTCGACGAGAACTTATAGTTCTGCTGCGGGAAGCCGGCCCCGCCGATGTTGCCGAATATTGTGCCGCGGATGCCGCCGAGGACGCCGACCGGGGTCAGCATCGCCTCGATCAGCGGGAAGCGGAGTTCGGCGTTGGCGAAGAAGCCCTGCTGCCCGATGAACGACAGGTACTCGTAGCCGCGCATCTCGGAGTTGCCGCCGAAGTAGCTGAAGTCGGGGTTGGCGCCCCAGCTCTTGAACCCCTTGAAGCGCA
>JBDSLU010000166.1:0-6330 GCA_039916225.1 Vicinamibacteraceae bacterium | reverse complement strand
GCCGCTGCGCGCGGCGATGCGCTCCATCGCCTGCGTGGCGAGCGCGGCGACCTGGCCGCGGGTGTCGCGGGTCAGGTCCTGCAGCACCGGGCGGGCGCGATCGTCGCCGATCAGGCCGAGGATCTCGGCGATCGACTCGCGCAGCCCGGCGTCTTCGAGGCGCGACAGCGCGCCGAGGTCGGCGACCTCGTCCTGGCGCAGTTCGAGCAGGTATTCGCGGGCCCGGGCTGACGTCCGGCGCGAGCCGAGCGCCTTCACCAGCTCCTCGAGATACTCCTTGCGGCCGAAGCGGTAGAGCGCGAACGCCTGCGCCGTCTGGACCTGCACGTCGGTCTCGGACAGCCGGTCCTGAGATACCGCCGTCGTCAGCGATGCGTCGCCGACCCGGGCCAGGCCGGCGTAGGCGTGGACACGGACCGCGGCGTCATCGTGAGCGCGCTGGCGGCTGAACAGTTCTTTCGACGACGGATCGGCGATCAGCGCGATGGCCTCGAGCAGCGCGCCGCGGAAGGCGCCATCGGCCTGGCGCTTCTGCAACGCCGCTTCCTTCATGAACAGTCGGGTCAGCTCGGGCAGGGCGGCGCGGTCATGCAGGCGACCCAGCGCGAGGGCCGCCTCGGTCCGCAGCTTCGACTCCGTCGACAGCGTGAAGGGCAGGACGTCCTTGGCGGCGGTCATGTCGCCGACCTTGCCGATGGCCCGGATTGCTTCGAAGCGCACGCTCGGGCTGCGATCTTCCTTCATTACCAGGACCAGCATCGGCACCGCGGCCCGCCCGCGGAGGATGCCGATCGAGCGCGCCGCCTTGATGCGGATGCTGTCGGTCGGGTCCTGCAGGCGCGCCTGCAGCGCCGGCACCACCGATGCATCGACGGCCAGATCCGGCTCGATGACGACATCCGCCCACTCGTCGGAGGTCGGGTTGAAGAAGTTGACGACGCGCGTCAGGGACGGACCGATGCCGCTCTCGCGCGGCAGGTAGAGCCGGGTCACGCCGGTGACCGCCGACTCGCGGATCTCGCGCTCGGGATCGCTGGTCAGCGCGACCAGGCCGGGCAACGACCGGATGTCGTCGAGCGCCTGCAGTGTCGCCACGACGGCGCGGCGGACCGACACGTCCGGATCGCCGGCGATGGCGACGACGTCGGGCACCGCGCGTTGCAGCTTGTTCTGGCCGATGAGGACGACGGCCTCGCGGCGCCGGACAGGGTCCGGGTTGCGAAGGTCGTAGATCAAGGCGTCGACCGGCACCTGTCGCGTCTGTTGGGCGACGGCTGCTGCTGACGGCGAGAGCAGGGTGACGGCGAGGATCGCGGGAACAGCGAGGCGCATGAATCGCAGCCTACCACGGCGGATCCGGCTGGAAAACAGTGCCATACTCGGATCGTGGCCAGGCACGATCTGAATAAGACGGCGATACCAGGGAAGCTGGCCGGCGAGCGATCGTCGGCGACCCCCAAGCCGCCGGAAGAAACCAACGACGGGAAGAACGGCAAGGACGCCAAGAAAAAGATCCGCTGGTCCGAGGCGTGGCAGGAGGCCAGCGTCCTGGTGTGGGCCCGGCGCGGCCGGCTGGCGCTCGGGCTGGCGCTGATGCTGGTGAACCGCTTGAGCGGGCTGGTGCTGCCGGCGTCGTCGAAATACCTGATCGACGACGTGCTCACCAAGGGGCGCACCGAGCTGCTCATGCCGATCGCGCTGGTCACCGGCGCGGCCACCTTCGTCCAGGCGGTCACCTCGTACGCCCTGTCGCAGGTCCTCGGCATCGCCGCACAGGCGGCGATCACCGAGATGCGCCGCGCCGTCCACGAGCACATCACGCACCTGCCGGTCCGCTACTTCGACAAGACCCAGTCGGGCGTCCTCATCTCGCGCGTCATGAGCGACGCGGAAGGCATCCGCAACCTCGTCGGTACCGGCCTGGTGCAGCTGACCGGCAGCATCGTCACCGCGGTGCTGTCGCTGGTGGTGCTCTTCTACCTCAACTGGCACCTGACGCTGATCACGCTGATCATCCTCGGCACGTTCGGCGGGGTGATGGGCTTCGCCTTCAAGAAGCTGCGTCCGTTGTTCCGTGAGCGCGGCAAGATCAACGCCGAGGTCACCGGACGTCTCACGCAGGCGCTTGGCGGCATCCGCGTCGTCAAGGCCTACACCGCCGAGAAGCGTGAGCAGATCGTCTTCGCGCAGGGCGTCCACAAGCTGCTGCGCAACGTCACCCAGTCGATGACCGGCGTCTCCATCACCACCGCGCTGTCGACGGTCATCGTCGGCATCATCGGCGTGATGATGATCCTGGTCGGCGGCAACGCCATCCTGAGCAAGACGATGACGATCGGCGACTTCGTCATGTACCTGTTCTTCACCGGGATGATGGCCGCGCCGGTGGTGCAGATGGCGTCGATCGGCACGCAGATCACCGAGGCCTTCGCCGGGCTCGATCGCATTCGCGAGGTCAAGCAGACGCTGGCCGAGGATGCCGAGGACGCCTCCAAGGCGGCCCTCGACACACTGCGCGGCGAAGTGGTGTTCGACGACGTGTGGTTCGAGTACAACCCGGGCGTGCCGGTGTTGAAGGGCATCGCGTTCACGGCAGCGGCCGGGTCGACGACGGCGCTGGTCGGCTCCAGCGGATCCGGCAAGAGCACGCTGGTCAGCCTGGTGATGGCCTTCAACCGGCCGGTCAAGGGCACCATCCGCATCGATGGCCACGACCTCGACGACCTGAAGCTGGCCAGTTACCGCTCGCACCTCGGCATCGTGCTGCAGGACAACTTCCTGTTCGATGGCACCATCACCGAGAACATCCGCTACGGCAGGCCGCATGCGTCGATGGCCGAGGTGAAGGAAGCGGCCCGGGTGGCCTACTGCGACGAGTTCGTCGAAGAGTTCACCGACAAGTACGACACGATCGTCGGCGAGCGCGGCGTCCGGCTGTCGGGCGGCCAGCGGCAGCGTGTCGCCATCGCCCGCGCGATTCTCGCCGACCCCCGCATCCTGATCCTCGACGAAGCCACGTCGAGCCTCGACAGCGAGAGCGAGCACAAGATCCAGGACGCGCTGCGCATGCTGCGCCGCGGCCGGACCACCTTCGTCATCGCGCACCGGCTGTCGACGATTCGCAGCGCCGACCAGATCCTGGTGCTCGAAGCCGGCGAGGTCGTCGAGCGCGGCTCGCACCAGAGCCTGGTGGCGCTCGGCGGACGCTACAAGCAGCTCCACGACCGGCAGTACGCCTGGGAGCAGGATCGCTTCGTCAACCCGGGCGAGGATCTCGCCGACGCCGCCGGCCCCAAGGCCGTGCCCGTTGGGCCGGGCCGATAACGCCCAACCTCCAATCTCCAACTTCCAATCTCCAATCTCCAATCTCCAATCTCCAACGTCCAACCTCTGAGTTCGCTGTCGGCGGGGTCTCTTGGGCGTTGGAGGTTCGGAGTGCCTTGGGAGTTGGCAGTTGGAGATTGGAAGTTCCCGTTCGACGTTATCCGTCGAAAGGCAGCCGCGGAGCCCCGACGGGTTCGGGCGGCGGCTCGTCCTCCGCGCCAAGCCCACTGACGGTGACGCCGATCAGACGCACCGGCGTCCCGCCGGCGTCGGTCTTGTCGACCAGCCGCACCGCGCGATCGATGATCGACGCGGCATCGCGCGTCGGCGGCGCCGAGTGGGCGCGGGTGATGGTGCGGAAGTCCTTGTAGCGCATCTTCAGCGTCACGGTCCGCGCGAACGTCTCGCGCTTCTCCAGCCACCGCACCGCGAACTCGGCCATCTTGGCGACCTCGGACTGGATCGTGCCGAGGTCACTCAGGTCGTCCGTGTAGGTGCGCTCCGAGCCGCTCGACTTGGTCTCGCGATGCGGCTCGACCCGCCGCTCGTCGACGCCGTTGGCGAGGGCGCGCAGCCAACCGGCCATGCTGCCGACGAGCGCGGTAAGGGCCCCTTCGTCCTGGGCGCGGACGTCGACCAGACGCTCGATGCCGGCCGCGCGCAGCCGCGCCGCGGTCTTCGGCCCGACACCCCACAGCGCGTCGACCGGGAGCTTGTGCAGGAAGTCCTCGACCCGCTCCGGCGCGATCACGGTGAGGCCGTCCGGCTTCTTCCAGCCCGAGGCGATCTTGGCCAGGAACTTGTTGGGGGCGACGCCGGCGGAAATCGTGAGCTGCGTCGCGTCGCGCACCTGCTGTTTCAGGCGCCGCGCGACGTTCACGCCGAGTGGCTCGTTCCACGCGTTCTCGGTGACGTCGAGATACGCCTCGTCCATCGACAGCGGCTCGACCAGCGGCGTCACGGCGCGGAACAGCTCGAACACCGTCTTCGAGACGCGCTGATACTTCGACATGTCGGGGCGCACGACGACGAGCTGCGGGCAGTTGCGGAGCGCCGCCGACATCGACATCGCCGAGCGAACGCCGAAGGCGCGGGCCTCGTAACTCGCGGCCGCGACGACGCCGCGCTCGCCGACGCGTCCGCCGACCGCGACGGGCTTGCCGCGCAGGGTGGGGTCGTCGCGCTGCTCGACCGACGCGTAGAATGCGTCCATGTCGAGGTGCAGAATCCGCCGCAAGGCCATGGGCTACGAACCATTCTATCGCCTGATTCGCTGTTTCTTCGCTGTCATCGGTGGCGTTGCGCTGATGACCGGGCACGCAGCGCCAGTGGAGGCGCAGTCCACCTGCGCCGCGATGCGGGCCTTCAGCGCGCCGGACGTGAAGATCACGGCGGCGACATCCGCGACCTCGCCCGTGCCGCTCTGCAAGGTGGACGGCGTCATCGGCCGCGAGATCAAGTTCTCGCTGTGGCTGCCGGACACCTGGAACGGCAAGTTCGTGATGGGCGGCCAGGGCGGCTACGCCGGCCGGGTCGGCAGTCAGGCGCTCGACCTGCAGGCCCTCGAGAAAGGCTACGCCGTCGCTGGGACCGACACCGGCCACGTCTCGGCCGGCGGGGCGAGCGATGGGTCCTGGGCGCTCGGCGATCTCGAGCGCATCGTGAACTGGGGCCACGTCGCCATACACCGCGTCACCGAGACCGCCAAGGCCCTGGTCAAGGCGCACTACGGCCGCGCGCCGGAGAAGGCCTATTTCGCGGGCTGTTCCAACGGCGGCCGCCAAGGATTGATGTCAGCACAGCGCTACCCGGAGGATTTCCACGCGATCATCGCCGGCGCACCGGCGCAGGACTTCCGCGGCCTCATCGCCGCGTTCATGCACACCACGCGCGTGATGTATCCGGATCCTGCGCAGGTGAGTACGCCAACGCTGTCGATGGCCGACCAGCAGTCCTTGCAGAAGGCCGTCCTCGCCAAGTGCGACGCCGCCGACGGTCTGGCCGACGGGGTCATGACGGATCCGACCACGTGCGCGTTCGACCTCCAGACGCTCGCCTGCCCGGCCGGCAATGAGGATGGCTGTCTGTCGAGGGCAGAGATCGCCGCCATCGAGTCGATCACCATGGGACCGACCGTCGACGGCAAGCCGTATCACGTGGGCTTCCCCTATGGCGGGGAGGGCGACCCCGGCGGTTGGGGGAACTGGCTGGTGGGCAAGCATGATCCGAGCCGGCGCGGCCCGCCAAGCCTCGCGTATGCCTTCAGCTATGACTTCCTGCGCTACTTCGTGAAGCAGGATCCGGCGTGGTCGTACACGAAGTTTGATCTCGCGACCTTCACGGAAGAAACCAAGGCGCTGCAGGCGACCATCTCGCCGATGGATCCCGATCTGTCGGCCTTCCGTGCGCGCGGCGGCAAGCTGCTGATGTACCACGGCTGGTCGGACTCGGCGCTGTCTCCGCTGATGAGTACGCGCTACCTCGACGCCGTCCTTGCCAAGGACGCGACCGCGGCCCGAGACGTGAAGCTGTTCATGCTGCCCGGCGTGCTGCACTGCGGTGGTGGCCCCGGGCCCGATCGCGTCGACTATCTCGACGCGCTCGACCGGTGGGCCCAGGGTGGCGCGGCCCCCGACGAGCTCACCGCCGGTTTTGCCACGGGCGGCGGGCGCAAGGTCTGCGCCCATCCGAAGAAGGCGGTCTTCAAGGGTACCGGGGACGGCAGGAGCGCTGACCAGTTCGAGTGCAAGTAGCGCTGGCGATGAGCGCGCGGCGACAGTCGCGTCACGGGTGCCAGACGAAGGCCATCACAGCCCGCGGATCGGCGCCCGGTCCGTCTCGGAACGGCACCAACATCTGGAGGTCCGCGCGCAGGTCCAGACGGCGACTGAGCGGCGCCTGTGCACTCATCCCGGCATGGGCCGCCAGGCCGGTCTGCAGCACGCCTGCCGTCGTCGTGCGCTGCGACAGGTGCGTCAAGCCGAGCACGAGGCTGCGACGCGCTCC
>JBDSLU010000165.1:0-4821 GCA_039916225.1 Vicinamibacteraceae bacterium | reverse complement strand
GTGCTGATGGAATCGCACGGCGACTTCACAAGGTCGAAAGACCTCCTCGCGATTGAGAGCGCGGTCCATTCAGAGAGCTTTGCCCTCCTGTGGGACGCGCATCACACGTTCGTCGCCGGACACGAGGCGCCGGCCGACACCTACGCCGCGCTAGGCCGCTATGTCCGACACACGCACCTGAAGGACTCGAAGGCTGACGGCACGGACCGCCGCTACGTCCTGACCGGAACAGGGGAAGTGCCGGTCAAAGCGCAGGTGTCCGTGCTCGCGAAGGCGGGCTACAAGGGCTACTACTGCTTCGAGTGGGAGAAGAAGTGGCACCCGGAGATCGAAGAGCCCGAGGTGGCGTTCCCGCACTTCGCGCGCACGATGGCCACCTATTTGACCGAAGCCGGGGTAGTGGCGACGTAGACGGGCGGTGGCGACCGCCGATCGCGGAGACGCCGAGGGAGCCAGGCGCCTGCGGGAAGGCGATCTGCGGCTCGCCGGGCGAGGCCTCCAGCGCGCGGCGCGGCCGGTGTAGCGACGCTACTCGTGCTGCCCAGACCGGAGAGCTGCTGGCTCGTTGCCTCGACGAGGTGCTCGACGTCTGCGACGTTGCCGGGTGTTGCACGCAGCGACGCTTCGGCACGATGCAGAGCGGCGATCACGTCGCGGGCGTCGGCCTTCATCGCTTCGGCGCGAAAGGCAGCCAGGACGGTGAGTGCGTGCTGCTCGAGAAGCTGGATCCGCGTGAACAGTGCGTGGATGCGGCCCTTCGAAGGGGAATCGGTCGAGGGGCTCAGCTCCATTGCCACCCAACCCAAGGCAAAGACACTGCCAAGTCCTGTCGGCGTGCCCGTCTGGATCTCAGCGAGAGTGTGACAATTGTCGTGAGCACCAGTCAGCCTCCCGCGAACCTTTTCGTAGCCGATCGAGGCGGTACCGCGAGGGTGTGCAAGACCGTCGTGTCTGCGGAGAGATGAGGATGCGGAGCGCGGCCCGTCCAGCCGTGGATTCCCACCTGTTCACGTGCTGACTTAGAATCGGCTGTGTCCTTCGGAGCGTCCCGCCTGCTCACGCCGGCCGCCGAGCGGCAGCTCGTCGACGTGCGCCAGCACCTCGCGCAGTTGCGGGATCTACTGGTCGCGCTGCCGGCGACGGCTGCGGACCTGGAGGCTCTCGTCGCCTCGATTCGTCAGCTCGACGAGCTGTTCATGATCGTCGTCGTCGGCGAGTTCAACGCCGGCAAGAGCGCGTTCGTCAACGCGCTGCTCGGCGAGCACGTCTTCGAAGAGGGCGTGACGCCGACGACCGCCCGCATCCAGCTGATTCGCCACGGCTCGGCCGTTGCGTCGAGCGACGACGAGTCCGGCACGCAGGTCGTCACCGCGCCGGTGGAGCTGCTGCGCGACCTGCAGATCGTCGACACGCCCGGCACCAACGCCATCCATCGCGAACACGAGCGCCTGACCCGGGAATTCGTGCCGCGCGCCGATCTGGTCCTTTTCGTGACGTCTGCGGATCGGCCGTTCACCGAGTCCGAGCGCGCCTTCCTGGAGACGATTCGCGACTGGGGCAAGAAGATCGTCGTCCTGGTCAACAAGGCCGACATCTTCGAGAGCGAGGCCGAGCTGTCGCAGGTGCTGGCCTTCGTCGACCAGGCATCGAGCCAACTGCTCGGGGCGGCCACGCAGCGGTTCGCCATCAGCGCCAGGCGGGCCTGGCGCGCGAAGCACGGCGACCCCGAACACTGGGCGGCCAGCGGCTTCGGCCCCCTCGAGGCGTTCCTGAGCGACACGCTCGACGACGCCGAGCGCTTCAGGCTGAAGCTGGCCAATCCCCTCGGCGTCGGCACTGCGCTGGCGGCGCGATACGAGGCCGTTGCCGCCGTGCGACTCAGCGTGCTGTCCGCGGACGTCGAAACGCTCGATGCGGCGACACGGCAGCTGTTCCTGTACGGCGAGGATCTCGAGCGCGGCTTCGAATTGCGCATGACGGCGGTCGAGAAGGCACTGGTCGAGATGGAGGCGCGCGGCCAGGCGTTCCTGGACGACACGCTGCGCATCGGCCGGGTCTTCGACCTGCTCAACCGGTCGCGCATCCAGCGCGAGTTCGAGGAGCGGGTGGTCGGCGACGCCCCCGTCATCGTCGAGCGCCGCGTCTCGGAGCTGATCGACTGGCTCGTCGACCAGGACCTGCGCCAGTGGCAGGCGTTGGCGTCACAGCTGGCCCAGCGCCGCCAGGAGCATGGTGCGCGCCTGCTCGGTGGGGAAGACGCCGGCGCCTTCCAGACGGATCGCCGTGGCCTCCTCGACTCGGTCGGTCGTCAGGCGCAGCGGGTGGTCGAGACGTTCGACCGCCGGGCCGAGGCCCAGTCGCTGGCCGACGGCGCCCGCACCGCGGTCGCCGCGACCGCCGCCATGGGGGCCAGTGCGCTTGGTCTCGGCGCGCTCGTCACCGTGGTCGCGACCACGGCGGCGGCCGATGTCAGCGGCATCCTGGCCGCGAGCGTCCTCGGCGCGGTCGGGATGCTCATCCTCCCGGCGAAGCGCCGCAGCGCCCGGGCCGAGCTCGAACGGAAGGTGGCGGATCTTCGTCAGCGGCTGACCACTGCGCTGCGCAGCGAGTTCGTGACGGCTCGCGACCGGAGCGCCCAGCGCCTGACGGACGGCATCGCGCCGTACAGCCGATTCGTCCGCGCCGAACAGGGCAAGTGGACCGGCGCGCGCATCGCGCTCGAGGCCTGGCGGGGCCGGAGCGCGGTGCTGCCGAACCGCGTCGCGCCCTTCGGTTCCTGACGCGGTCCGGCACGGCTGGCTACGGAGCGAGGAATCGGCGCGCGCCGTCCAGCGCGCGCGCCAGCGTGGGTTGATCGGCCAGTAGTCCGCACGCCGCGGGTTCGCTGAGCGTGGTCGAATCTCGTGGTGGGGCCGTGTCGCAGCCGCCGCGCTCGAGGTCGAGCCAGACCACCTTCAGATTGATGCGCCCTGCGAGCGTGGCGTTCGCCTCGAGCCTGGCCCGTCGCTCCGCCGAGACCGTCGCCGACCGGCCGATGACGACCAGCACCTGGCGGCTGCCTTCGACCCTGGCCAGCGACGCCAGGACGTCCTCCACCGAGGCGTCGAGCGCCTGGGTCGCCTTCTCCGGATCCGCCGTGCCTCGGAAGACGTAGGCGCCACTCCTGAGCGCTTCCGCGATGGGGGGCAGGACGTTGGGGGCGTCCGTCGCATCGACCGCCAGGCCGCCCGGGCCACTCGTCATCGCACCTACGCGGACACGGCCCACTACGAGCGCGCGGTGCACGGCATCGACTCCGGCGGCGGCGTGGCGCGCCTCGTCTGGGCCGAGCAGCTTCGTATCGTCGAGCACGACGACGACCGTCGACATGGTGGTCGACGAGGCGGCCTGGGGGCGACCGGGGTGGCCGGCCGCAGATCCGGCTCCGTCATGCCCGTCGAGCGGGGCGCCTGTGAGCAAGAAGGAGACCGCCGCCGCGGCCGTCAGTGTCGAAACAGGTGTGTTCATGTAGACGACTCCAGGACAGGACGCACCTCATTCGACGAGCGATCAGCGTTCGCGGCCGGAACGCCGCCTTCGCCGCGCCAACCCGTGTTGGTCGCGACGACACGGCCACACGTCGAGCGGCATCGAACGATCCATGAGTGACCCGTACGCGATCGCGTTGGCGGAGCCACGCCATCTCGAGGCGCTGGGCGCCATCGAGCTGGCCGCGGCCCGGCTGCTGGTCGATCACGCGCCGCCGTCCGTGCTGGCGGAGCAGACGCCGCACGATGTGTTCACGGCGGCGATGAACCGTGGCCATCTGTGGCTGGCCCTGGCCGCGGACGGCCCGGTGGGCTTTGCGCAGGTCGAGCTGCTGACGGCGGATGTGCCGCACCTGCACGAAATCGACGTGCATCCGTCGCACGGCCGCCGGGGGGTGGGGACGCGTCTGGTGAGGCAGTGTGCGAGTGGGCCGCCGCCACGGGATACCGCGAAATCACCCTGACGACGTTCCGTGCCGTGGCCTGGAACATGCCGTGGTACAGCCGCCTGGGGTTCGTCGAACTCCCGCCCGAGGCGTGGCACGGCGCGCTGCGGCGGCAGGTGGCGTCCGAGACGGCGCGGGGACTCGATCCCGCGGGCCGGCTGGCAATGGTCCGGCGGCTGCAGGATCGGGCCAATCACCACAATCGGAGATGACATGAAGATCACCCGCGCGGACTGCGTGCCGCTCGTCCTGCGCCTCGTCACCGGCATCGGCCTCGTTGCGCACGGTCTCGCCAAGCTCAATCGCGGGCCCAGCGTGTTCGCCGCGACCCTCGACGCCATGCAGGTGCCGGCGCCGACCGTGATGGCGTGGGTCACCATTCTGATCGAGCTCGTCGGCGGCCTTGCCGTCCTCGCCGGCGCCGCCATCTGGCTCGTCGGCTTGCCGGCCGCCGCCGTGCTGCTGGTGGCGATGTTCAAGGTGCACTGGCGGTTCGGTTTCAGCTCGATCAAGCTCGTGTCCTTCACGGCCGCCGGGCCGACCTTCGGCCCACCCGGCTACGAGCTCACGCTCTTCTACCTCGCCTGCCTGGCGGCGCTCGTCCTGAGCGGTCCGGGTCCGCTGTCGGTGGATCGTGCCTTGGCGCGTCGCCGCGGCCCGGCACCGCGCGTTCACCCGAAGGCCCCTTAGGCCAAGGGCCTGGGCCAAGTGCCTGCGCCAAGGGGGACTCGCTACAATCAGCGTGGTTGGAGAACCCCATGGCCGATGAGATCGACTCGCACGCACTCGCGATCCTGGGCAAACTCGGGCTCACGCGGGACATGGTGCAAGCCCATGTCTTTCGGCCG
>JBDSLU010000164.1:0-2553 GCA_039916225.1 Vicinamibacteraceae bacterium | reverse complement strand
CCCGATGCCCCGATCCTCCAGGTCGGCGACCGCATCGCGGTCGCCGACACGAGCTACGGCAAGGTCCGCGGCTACATCCTGCGCGACGTCCACCACTTCCTCGGCGTGCCCTACGGCGCCGACACGTCGGGCGCCAACCGCTTCATGCCGCCGCAGAAGCCGAAGGCGTGGACCGACATCCGGCCGACGCTGTGGTGGGGCAACACGGCGCCGCAGAACATGGACAACCGGTACTCCAGCCAGTACGGCGCGTTCCGCGATCACTGGAACTACGACGACGTCAGCGAAGACTGCCTGAAGCTCAACGTCTTCACGCCGGCGCTGAAGGACGGCAAGAAGCGGCCGGTGATGTTCTGGATCCACGGCGGCGGCTACGCCAACGGCAACGCCATCGAACACGACGGCTACAACGGCGAGAACCTCGCCCGCTCGGGCGACGTCGTCTTCGTCTCGATCAACCACCGTCTCGGCCCGCTCGGCTACGCCAACCTCGCCGGGGTCGGCGGATCGAAGTACGCCGCCTCTGGCAACGTCGGTCAGCTCGACATCGTCGCCGCGCTCGAGTGGGTGCGGGACAACATCGCCAACTTCGGCGGCGACCCGGGCAACGTCACGATCATGGGCCAGTCGGGCGGCGGCGCCAAGGTGTGCGTGCTGTCGGCGATGCCGTCCGCCAAGGGGCTCTTCCACAAGGCCGTCGTGTTGAGCGGCGCCTCGGTCCGCGCCGGCGACAAGGCGATGGCCGAAAAGCTCGGAAGCTACGTGCTCGCGGAAGCGGGCCTGCAGGCCAGCGAGATCGACAAGCTGCAACAGGTGCCATGGAAGCAGTACCTGGAGATCGCCGGCAAGGCGCAGCGCAAGCTGGCGCAGGAATCGGCGGCGTCCGGGGCGACCGGCCTGCGCGGCGGCTTCAGCCCGTCGGTCGACGGCACCATCCTGCCGCAGCATCCGTTCGCGCCCGAACCGGCCCCGACCGCGGCGAACGTGCCGATGATCATCTGCTCGGTCGAGAACGAGCAGGCACCGGCCTGGACCGACGCCACGCTGATGACCATCACGCTGCCCGAGGTGGCCGAGAAACTGAAGCAGCGCGCCGGCTTCGGTCCCGGGCTCGGCGACAAGGCGATGGACGTGGTCACCGCCTACGCCAAGGCCTATCCGGACAAGAAGCCGGTCGAGATCTGGTCGCTCGTGAGCAGCAACCGCTCGAGCGTCGTGACGCTGGCCGATGCCAAGTCGAAGCAGCCGGCACCGGTGTTCGTCAGCTGGTTCGCGTGGCAGCCGCCGCTGTTCGACGGCCGGATCGGCGCCTTCCACTGCGTCGACATCTGCTTCTGGCTAAACAACACCGACCTGATGTACACACACACGGGCGGCGGCGCCCGCCCGCGCCGGCTGGCGGACAAGATGTCGAAGTCGCTGGTCCAGTTCATGAAGACGGGTGACCCGAACGGCGCCGGCCTGACGCCGTGGTCGAAGTACACGTCGGGCAAGGGCGAGACTCTGGTCCTCGACGATGTGTCGGCGATGAAGAACGATCCGGACCGCGAGCCGCGCAAGGCGCTGCCGACCACGTGACACATAGGAGAAACCCATGAGCGCACGTCTCGGATCGTTCGTCGCCGCAGCGGTGGCCGTGACGGTATTGCTCCCGGTGCGCGCGTGGGCCCAGCCCACGCGCGTTCCACTCGACTCGGGCACCGGCCTGCGTCTGCACAACGTCAGCGCCACGCCGGCCACGCTGCAGGACCGCAAGGGTCTACGCATCGAGATGTCGGAGGAGACCCGGCGGAAGCTGCAGGCGATGTCTCCGGAGGAGCAGCAGCGGGCCGCCCAGCTCGGCCTCGGCGAGCAGTTCGCCGTCATCGAGGCGAGCCGTTTCGGCGACGGCGTGATCGAGGCGGAGATCGCCGGGGCGCCGCGGCCCGACGCTGGCGAGGGCGCGCGCGGCTTCGTCGGCATCGCCTTCCGCATGCAGGACGATCTCAAGACCTACGACGCGTTCTACCTGCGTCCGACGAACGGGCGCGCCGACGATCAGGTGCGGCGCAACCACTCGGCGCAATACATCTCGCACCCCGACTGGCCGTGGTTCCGACTGCGCAAGGAATCCCCCGAGAAGTACGAGGCCTACGTCGACCTGGTGCCGAACACCTGGACAAAAATCCGCATCGAGGTCCGCGGCGCCCAGGCCAAGCTGTTCGTCCACGATCAGCCGCAGCCGACGCTGATCGTCAACGACCTGAAGACCGGCCCGACCGGCACGGGCACGATCGCGTTGTGGATCGACGGCAGCACGATCGGGCACTTCCGCAACGTCACCGTGACACCGGCAGCTGGCGCGGCCACGAAGTAGCGGGCCGACAGCGCGATTGCACGGCGATCGACGGCGCGGCCCGCACCGCACAAAAAAAGGCCGGCCCCCCGAGGGACCGGCCTTTCTTTCGTAACGGTGGACCGTCGACTACTTCTGCGCCGACACCGGTGCGGCCGGCCCAGACGGGGCGTCGTCGGCCTGCAGATCGCCCAGGGCGTACTGCATGCCCGCGAGGA
>JBDSLU010000163.1:0-3267 GCA_039916225.1 Vicinamibacteraceae bacterium | reverse complement strand
TGCCGCCAAGCTCGGCGCCGGCCTGACCATGAAGACCACCGTCGACGTTCGCGCCGACCTGGCCGGGATGGCCGGGCAGGTGCCCGGCCTCGCCGGCATCGACACGGTGTCGTTCAGCGAGGTCAAGACCGCGGCCCACTGGCTGCAGTCGTCGAACCCGATGGAACGCGGCAAGTGGGACGTGCTGTTCCACGACCTCCCGCCGGTGAAGTTCGCCGATACCCTGCAGCGGCGGCCGGCCGGCAAGGTGATCCCCCTGGTCGAAACCAAATAGGCGGGGAAGGCATCTAACCCTCGTGGACGACGTTTCCTACTTCGCGGCCCTGGTGGCCGGCTTCCTGTCGTTCGTCTCCCCCTGCGTGCTGCCGCTCGTACCGGGCTACCTGTCCTTCATTTCCGGCGTGTCGCTCGAAGGGGCCCACACCGGCACGGCGCTGCCGGAAGGGACGACGCGGCGCGTCTTCCTGTCCTCTCTGGCGTTCGTGCTCGGCTTCACAGCGGTGTTTGTGGCGCTGGGCGCGTCGGCGAGCGGCATCGGCGCGCTCGTCAACGACAAGCTCTGGATCCTGACCAAGATCGCCGGCGTCGCCGTGATCTTCTTCGGCCTGCACACGATGGGGCTGCTGAAGATCAATGCGCTCTATCGCCAGGCCCAGATCGACGTCAAGCGCAAGCCGGCCGGACCGCTCGGCGCGTTCGTCGTCGGCCTGGCTTTCGCCTTCGGCTGGACGCCGTGCCTCGGGCCAATCTTGGGCTCCATCCTGTCCCTCGCGGCGCGGGAAGGCACGGTCACGCACGGCGCGACGCTGCTCGCCGTCTATTCGTTCGGCCTGGGCGTGCCCTTCCTCGCCACGTCGCTGGCCGTCCATCGGTTCTTCGCAGTGTTCAAGAAGGTGCGCAAGTACTACCGCGTCATCGAAGTGGTTGCCGGGCTGCTGATGGTGGCAATCGGCGTGCTGCTCGTCACCGACCGCTTCTCGATCATCGCGCGCGCGCTGCAGAAATACCTGCCGTCGTTCTGATGCGGACCCTCTCGCGCATTCTCCCGCGGACTGCGCCAGTCGTCTGCCTGGCCCTTGGCCTGATCGCCGCGGCGGCCAGCCCGGCCGCGGCGCAGGACTCGACGCCGCCGCCGGTGACGATCGGACGCATCACGTTCTCGGGCTTCGTACAGGCCGACGCCATCTTTGCCGAGCGGACCAGCGTGGCGACCGGGTCGGGCAGCGACGCCAGCGAGCCGCCGGACAGCTTTTCGATCCCACGCGCCCGCCTCGGCCTCGCCGGCGCCCTCACCTCGAAGATCACCTGGTACCTGGTCGGCGACTTCGCCAACGTCACCAACGACGGCCGCGTCCTGCGCGACGCCTACCTGCAGTTCACCGCCAACCCGCAGTTCGCGGTCCGCTTCGGGCAGATGGTGGCGCCGTTCAGTCTCGAGCGCCTCACCACCTACACCAAGCTGGAGCTGATCGATCGCTCGGTCATCGGCGCCTCGATGGTGCCGTCGCGTGACATGGGCCTGATGGTCTTCAACGTCCAGCCCTGGCGCGGCTGGATCACCTACGGCGCCGCGATCATCAACGGCACCGGGCAGAACCGGGCCGACGACAACAACGCCAAGGACGTGGTCGGCCGCGTGGCGTCGAAGGTGCCGCGACTCGCGCACCTCACCGTGGGCGTCAACGCCCAGGCCGGCGAGCAGCCGGCCGGACCGCGCCGGCGCTACGGCGTCGACCTCAACTACGAGGCGCGTGCGTATCGCGTGGCTGTCGAGCGCGTGGCGCAGCATCGCGACTACACCACGACGGTCGACACCGCGGGATTCAGCGTCATCGGCGCCTACAAGCACCACGCGCGGCAGGCGACGCCGCACTATGCCGGCTACGAGCTGGCGGCCCGCTATGTCGACGTCGACGACGACGCCGAGGCGCTGACCTCGCACCAGCTCCAGGCCGGCGGCACCTACTTCGTGACGCCGGCGCTGCGCGTCCAAAGCAACCTGGTGCTGCCGATCGGCGACGATCAGCCGCGCCACGACGTCCGCTGGTGGTCGCGCCTCCAGTTCAATTTCTGATCGGGTGCTATAGTACCGGGCGTCGAATTGCGGATGCCCCTACGCATCGTCCGGCCGGCTCTCCTCGTCATTCTCGGTCTGACGCTCGCCGCCGCCGCGTGGCAGATCGTCTGGCTGGATCGCGCACTCGACGTTCGATCGGCCGCTGACGCCTCCACCGCCGCCGCTCTCGCCCGCTGCCGCGCCGCGATGCTCGATCTGCGCGGCGTCGAGCGTGCCTACACGGCGCCCGGCCAGGACGTCCGCTTCTGGCGCAATCGGGCCGCCGCCGATCTCGAGGCCCTCGTCGCCTGCACCGACACGCTCGAGGCCACGGCGACCGCCGCCGCGGCCGGCCCAGCCACCCAGGTCGCCCTGGCCAAGCTCCGCGCCGCGGTCACGGCCGCGCGCCGGCTCGACGCACGCATGGGCGACCTCGCCGGCACCGGCCTCCGCGACCACGCGCACGACCTGCTCTACGGCGACGCCATCAACACGAGCGTCGCCCTGGAGCGCGAACTCGGCGCGGCAGAAGCGTCCCTGGCCGGCCTGGACCTCGGATCCGCGGCCGGCGTGCGCGAGCAGCAGGCGACCGCCGCCGTCGCCGCCGGCGCCGTGGCGCTCCTGGTCGCGCTGGTGCTGTCCCGCTTGTCCACAGCACAGGCCGAGGACGACGCGCCCACCCAGACCAGCGTCGTACCGGCCCGCGACGCGGCTGCGGAGGCCGAGGATCAGGCGCGGCGGTTCGGCGAGCGCGCCGCGTCTCCGGCAGCGCTGCAGGCTGCTGCCGACGTCTGTGGGGCCCTGGCCCGCGTCCAGCAGCCCATCGAGCTGGCCGGACTGGTCGAGCGGATGCACGGCGTCCTCGATTCGCGCGGCACCATTGTCTGGATCTACGACCAGAGCAACGACGTGCTCCGGCCGGGCCTGTCGGCCGGCTATCCGTCGACGGCGATCGGGCGGATGGGCACGATCCCGCTATCGAGCGAGACGCCGGTGGCGACCGCCTTCACCCGCGGCGAAGCCCGCTCCGTCCGCGGCACCACCGAGGCGCCGGGCGCGCTGGTCGTACCGATCGTGACGGCGGGCGGTGTGGCGGGGGTGGTGACGATCGAGCTGCCGCCGGGCAACGACCGGCAGCCGGCCACGTTGGCCCTGACTCGGATCTTCGCGGCACAGCTCGCCGGCCTGCTGGCCGTCAATCCGCGCCAGGC
>JBDSLU010000162.1:0-4374 GCA_039916225.1 Vicinamibacteraceae bacterium | reverse complement strand
GTCGGCGTGAACGGCCGGCCGCTGCGCCAGACGTAGATGCCCTGGACCTGCCACCCGCCGAGGATGCCGTCCACCACCGCCGGGGCGTTGGCCAGGAAGCGACGCTCGCGGCCCACCGGCAGCTCGTAGCCGGCGCTGATGGCGATGTTGTGCGGGACGTCGAAGCCGGAGAGCGCCTTCTCGCGGCCGCTGTTGCCGCCGACGGCGGGCACGTTCTGGGTGCTCAGGCTCTTCGACCAGGTGTAGGACACCAGGTAGAAGAGGCCGTCGTGCGTGCGCTGCTCCAGCGACGCCTGCAGCGAGTGATAGGTCGTTTCCAGCGAGTCGTCGAAGTAGTTGATGTTGCCGAAGGTCGGGAACGGACGTCGGGCCTGGATGCCGCCGGTCGCGGGTTCGGGGATGTTGATGTTGCGCGTGCCGTTCAGGAATCGCCCGATGTTGCCGACGTAGTTGACTTCGAGCACGGTGAACGGCGCCACCTGCTGCTGCATGCCCAGGCTGAAATGGTGGTCGCGGCCCATCTTCTGCTCGAGCGCGGCGGCGCCGATGGTCGGCGCGGCGTTGTTGACCAGCTGTGTGCCGAGGAAGAAGTCGCCCATGGTCCGCGTCGGCGGCGTCTGGTCGTTGAACGCCGTCTGATCGAGGCGGAACGGCACCATGTTGTTGTTGACCCGGTCAGCCGAGCTCTCCTGCTCGTAAAACAGGCCGTAGCCGCCGCGAATGACCGTCTTCTCGCTGAACGGCATCCAGGCGAAGCCGACCCGTGGACCGAACTGCGCTGCGTCGGTCGCCGTGATCGACTGCGGCAGGCCGGCCTGGCTCGCCGTCTGGATCTGGTTGGCGAAGAGGGCGTAGGCCGCCTGGCCGGCGAACTGGGCGTTGAGGTCGGGCGTGTTGCCATCTCCGCCGACCACGATCGGCTGGGCCGCGCCGGGGATGAAGGTGCCGACTTGGCCGCGATAGCCGGACAGCCACGGCGAGTACTCGTAGCGCAGGCCGGCGTTGATCGTCAGCGTGTTCGAGACCTTGAAGTCGTCCTGGACGTAGCCGTGCCAGTAGTTGGCCTGGCCGCCGAACCAGTCGGCGGGGAAGCCCCGCGTCACCTGGCGAGGGTAGCCGAGAAGGAAGTCGGCGAAGGCATCGCCGGTGCCGGCCGTGCGGGCCGCGTTCTGGGTCAAGGAGCCGTCGAAGCTCCACTGGCCGGCGTAGGTCTTGCTGTCGGTGAAGAGCGGCTCCCACCGGCGGTACTTGCCGCCGAACTTGACGATGTGGCGACCCTTGACCCACGTCAGGTTGTCGCCGATCTCCCACACCTTCAGATCCTGGGTCTTCGGCCGCTGGTCGAAGGCCGAGCCGTTCATCGCGGTGTAGCCGCTCCAGGCGAAGTCCGGGAACGAGCCGCCGACGCCGGGCCGCTCCGTTTCCTCGAAGCCGCGGATGCCGAGCGCGGCATACGGGTTCTGGCCCTGCTGGAACGCCTCGAGATCGACGATCGACGGCACGTAGCTGAAGCGGATGTCGTGCAGCAGCGTCGACGTCAGCGTGTTGTTCATGCTGAGGACGACGTTCTGGCCGCGCGTGCTCAGGGCGGCATTGCCCAGCGCGGGGTAGGCGTTGGGATCGGTCTGACGCTGGTCGTGGAAGCTGTAGCGGCCGAAGATGCGCGTGCTGTTGCTGATCGTCTGATCGACGCGGACGGTCACCTGATCGCTGTCCAGCTGACGCACCGGCGCCCAGGAGAACGTGCCGGCCGCGGTGTTGGGATCGGGCACGAGCGTGGCGAAGGCCAGCGCCTGCGCCGACAGCCGGCTGGCGGGAATCACGTTGCCCGGGAACGGCTGCCGGGTGATGGGGTCGTGGATGATCCGGCTCGACGCGCTGTAGTCGCCGCCGCGCATGGCCGTCGTCGGCACGGTGTTGTTGAAGACCAGGCCCTGCTGCTCGCGCATGCCTTCGTAGCTGGCGAAGAAGAAGGTCCGCTTGCGCATGATCGGGCCACCGAGCGTGGCGCCGAACTGCTGCCGCTTCAGCTTCTCGGTCTCGCGGGCGAAGAAGTTGCGGGCGTCGAAGGCGTCGTCGCGGACGAAGTCGAACACCGTGCCGTGGAAGTGGTCGGCGCCGGACTTGGTGGTGGCGTTCAGCGCGCCGCCGGCCTGCGAGAACTCGGCGGTGTAGGCGCTCTGCTGCACCTTGAATTCCTGCAGTGCGTCGACCGAGGTCTGGATCAGCGAGCCGCCCTGGTGATGGTCAGTGACGTCGGCGCCATCGAGCATGAAGGTGGTCTGGTTGCCGCGCACGCCGCTGACCGCGGTGCCGGAGATGTAGTTGGCGCGGATGCGCAGCAGGTTGCCGCCGCCGGGCAGCAGTACGGCGCCCGGCGTCAGGCGCGCCAGCTCGTAGAAGCTGCGCCCGTTGAGCGGCAGGTTGACGATCTGGGTGTTGGTGACGACGTGGCCGAGCGTGCCGGATTCGCTGTCCAGCAGCGGCGTGGCGGTCCGGACGATGGTGGTCTCGGTGAGGTTGCCAATGGTCAGCTGGACGTCGGCCCGCGTCGATTGTCCGACCTGGACCGCCAAGGCCTCGACGACCGCCGTCTGGAAGCCGTCCAGCGTCACCGTGACGCGATACGTCCCCGGATTCAGCGGCGTGATGACGTAGTCGCCGTGGTCGCTGGTGAAGACGGTGACAGCGACATTGGTGGCCGCGTCGGTAGCGACGACGGTGGCCCGCGGAATGGAGGCCTTCGAGGGATCGGTGACGGTGCCCACGATGCGGCCGGCGCTCAGCTGCGCCGCCGCCGGGGCGGCCGCGGCGAGACTGGCGCCGACGGCCAGGGCGAGGAAGCGGGCCCAGGCCCGGAGGCTGGACGGGCGCCGGCGCGGCTCGTCGACACAGAACCCTTGGATTGGCGAATGGACGGACGTCAGCATGCGGGCCTCCGGACCTCGGTCGTGGGCAGTCCGCCACGCGGACTGTCCATATTCGGATAGTCGCTATCCAAATGATGACAGTTGCCGTAAACGTATACGCTCGCGCCGGCCGGCAGTCAAATGCCGGCTACGCATGCGTTGCATGTTGAAGAGTGATGTGAACGGACGGCGCCGCAGAGGGCGTTGTGCGCGAGCGCGCCGTCTGTCAGTCGTGCGGGGTGCGCTCGTCGTAGCCCATCGCCGCCGACAATTCGCGCGCCGCGGCCACGACGTGCTGGGCGACGTCGGCGTTCTGACGGCGGGTGAACGTCGACGCCGAGGCGATGACGCCGAGCGCGGCGCGAGTGCCGCCCGAGGCGTCCCACACCGGGGCCGACAGGCAACGGACGCCTTCGTAGCACTCCTCGTCGTCGACGGCGTAGCCGAGCGTCTGGATGCGGCTGGTCTCGGCCTCGAGATCCGGCAGGGTCGTCAGCGTGTTCGGCGTGCGCACCGGCAAGCCCTGCGCGACGAGTGCCGGCAGGCGAGCGCGCAGCGCGAAGGTCAGGAGCACCTTGCCAGCCGCGTTGCAGTGCAGGTCGATGATCGTGCCGGCGCCCAGCGCGATCCGCAGCAGCCGGGGGCCTTCGACGACCTCGAGGATCAGGCCATCGTTGCCCGACAGGGTCACGAGTTGGGTGGTTTCACGGACCTCCGCGGCGAGGCGTTGCATGATCGGCGCCGCGAAGCGACGCAGCCGCTGCGAGCTGAGGGCGCGGATCCCGAGCCGGAAGAGGGCACCGCCGGCCTCGAAGTCGTTACCGGATCTCGACAGCAGACCCTGCTCGCACAGCGTCATCAGGATGCGCAGGGCCGTCGTTCGCGGCACGTGGACGCGACGGGCCACTTCGGACGACGACAGCGGCGTGTCCGTCTCGACGAACAGTTCGAGGATCTCGCAGGCGCGGGCCAGGCTCGGGATGCGGTACTGGTCCATCTAGTGTCCCGAGTCAGAGATTCGGTGAAGCATATTCTGGGCGCGGCGCCCGGATCGCCAGGCGCACAGAGCGAGTGTATCGGGCATACACGAGCGATGAGCAACGCCGCGAGGCGGGATGCCCCGCTCGGAAGCGGGGCGTCTATTTCGGATCGCAGGTCAGCAGCAGGCTGGCCTGCCGGCCCTGGCAGTTCGCGGGGCGATAGAACGTCAGCATCCGGCCGCAGATGATTACGGCAATCCACGCCCCCAGCGAGATCGCCGCGATCACCTTGGCACGGCGCGGCGCCTCGAGCGCCGCCCCGGCCGCGAACACCCGCCGGTAGGAGGTGAGATAGAAGATTCCGGCGTTGACTCCGGCGATGGTCAGGAACAGCAGCTTGAAGTGGAACGACGGGTTGTAGATGTACTGATCGGGCTCGGTCAGCACGAACAGGGCGCCGGTGGTGATGTTGATCGCGAAGCCGG
>JBDSLU010000161.1:0-3944 GCA_039916225.1 Vicinamibacteraceae bacterium | reverse complement strand
CTTCACCAGCGGGTGCCCGTAGGTGCCCATGTCGGTGTTCAGGTCGTCGGCCATGATGAACAGCACGTTGGGACGAGGCGGCGGCGCCGGGCGAGCCTGCCCGCGGCCGGCGGGTCGAGGCGGCGGCTCGGCCCCGGACGTCGGGGCTCCAGTTGACGCGCTGCACAACAGGGCCGCGCACACCAGGAGATCGAGATGTCGCCGCATGCGCGGGATGGTCGCACGGTGGATCGCGCCGGGCAAGGAGGAACTACTCTAAGATGGGGCGCTCGCGCAAGCTCCGACGAGCGGACGTTGGCGGCCGAGCGAGCTGGCGGGCGTGGGAGAAGAGCATGACTGGCAGCATCGTTGCGATCCCTGTTCTGCTGGCGCTCGCCGCGTCACACGCGACCGCCCAGAGCCGTCCGAACGTCGTCCTCATCTACGCCGACGACCTGGGCTACGGCGACGTCTCGGCATACGGCGCGCGGCGTCTGCAGACGCCCAACATCGACCGTCTCGCCCGCGAGGGCCTGCGGTTCACCGACGCCCACTCGCCCGCCGCCACCTGCACCCCCTCCCGTTACGCCCTGCTCACCGGCGAGTACGCCTGGCGGAAGCCCGGCACCGCCATCCTGCCCGGTGACGCCGCGCTGATCATCGAACCGGGGAGGACGACGCTGGGCAGCGTGTTTCAGCGGGCCGGGTATGCCACCGGGGTGGTCGGCAAGTGGCATCTGGGTCTGGGCCCCTCGGGAGGGCCGAACTGGAACGGAGAAATCCGGCCGGACCCTACCGACATCGGCTTCGATTCGTCGTTCATCATGGCCGCGACGGGCGACCGGGTCCCCACCGTCTACGTCGAGAACCGACGCGTCGTCGGGCTCGATCCCGCCGATCCGATCAGCGTCAGCTACCGCCAGCCGATCGGCGACGGGCCCACAGGCCGCGGGAACGCGAGTCTTCTCACGATGCGCCCGAGCCACGGCCACGATCAGACGATCGTCAACGGCATCAGCCGGATCGGCTACATGACCGGCGGCACGGCGGCGCTGTGGAAGGACGCCGACATGGCGGACACCTTCACGCGCAAGGCGACCGGCTTCATCGAGCAGCATCGCGCGAAGCCGTTCTTCCTCTTCTTTGCGCTGCACGACCCGCACGTGCCGCGGGTGCCGCACGCGCGCTTCGTTGGCGCCACGTCGATGGGGCCGCGCGGTGACGCCATCGCGCAGCTGGACTGGTCCGTCGGCGAGATTCTGTCGACGCTCGACCGGCTCGCGCTGGCCAACGACACGCTGGTCCTGCTCACCAGCGACAACGGTCCCGTGATCGACGACGGGTACCAAGACGAGGCGGTCGAGAAGCTGGGGGATCATGCCCCCGCCGCGCCGTTTCGAGGCGGGAAATACAGCAACTTCGAAGGGGGGACGCGGGTTCCGTTCGTGCTGCGCTGGCCCGCCCGCGTGAAACCTGCCGTGTCCGGCGCGCTGGTCTCGCAGGTCGACCTGATCGCGTCGTTTGCGGCGCTGATCGGGTCGCCGCTGACCGACCGCGGGGCGCGGGACAGCGAGAACCTGCTGCCGACGCTGCTCGGCACGTCGAAGACCGGCCGCTCCGTGCTCGTCGAGCAGGCGAACTCCCTGTCGGTCCGGCAGGGCCACTGGAAGTACATCGCACCCGGCAAGGGCCAGAAGATCCAGCCGAATACCAACACCGAGCTCGGCAACGATCCGCAGCCGCAGCTCTACGATCTCGCGGCGGATGAGAGCGAGCGGAACAATCTCGCGGCGGCGAACCCCGGAAAGGTGCGCGAGCTGGCGGCGCTGCTCGAGGAAATCCGGGGCCGGACGTCTCAGCCGGCCGCGGCCGTCAGGCGACCCAACATCGTCGTGGCGATAGCGGACGACTGGTCGTTCCCTCACGCCGGCATCTATGGCGATGGCACCGTCAGGACGCCGAACTTCGATCGGATCGCGCGGGAGGGCGTGCGCTTCACGCACGCGTTCGCCGCAGCGCCGTCGTGTACGCCGTCCCGCGCCGCGTTGCTCACCGGCCAGGCCGTTCACCGCCTCCAGGAGGGCGGCAACCTGTGGGGATTTCTTCCCGTGGCGCATGCCGTCTATCCCGACCTGCTCGAGCAGGCCGGCTACAGCGTTGGATATGCCGGTAAGGGGTGGGGGCCAGGCCGGTTCGAGCCGGGTGGACGCACCAGGAACCCCGCGGGGCCGCAGTTCAAGAGCTTCGCCGACTTCATGGAGCGGCGCGCGAAGGGAAGCCCGTTCAGTTTCTGGTTCGGGAGCACCGATCCGCACCGGCCCTACCTGCCCGGGACGGGGGCGCAGAGCGGGATGAACGCTGACGGGGTCCAGGTCCCGGCGTTCCTGCCGGACACTACGGAGGTGCGCACCGACCTCCTCGACTACTACTTCGAGATCCAGCGGTTCGATCGGGACCTCGGCCAGATCATCGAAGCGCTCGAACGGGCGGGAGAGCTCGACAACACGATCATCATCGTGACGTCGGACAACGGCCTGCCCTTCCCGCGGGCGAAAGCCAACGTGTATGACGGCGGCGCGCGCGTGCCCCTCGCCATCCGCGGACCGGGCGTGACGCAGGCTGGCTCGGCCATCGATGCGTTCGTCAGTCTCGCCGATCTGGCGCCCACCCTGCTGGAGAGTGCCGGACTGAAGCCGCTCGAGACGATGACGGGCCGCACGCTGCTGCCGCTCCTGCGCGGCGAGGCGCAGCCCGCACGCGACCGGGTCTTCATCGAACGGGAGCGCCACGCGAACGTCAGGCCCGGTGATCTGAGCTATCCGGTCAGAGCCATCAGAACGGCCGACCATCTCTATATCCGGAACTTCCGTCCCGACCGCTGGCCCGCAGGCGACCCGGAGAAGTACGTCGCCGTCGGGCCGTTCGGTGACATCGACGGCGGACCGTCGAAGTCGCTGCTCCTGGATCGCCCGCCCGATTCGGCGGTCGCGCCGTTCTTTCAGCTCGCCACCGCGAAGCGTCCAGCCGAGGAGCTCTACGACCTGCGGGAGGATCCGCACCAGGTACGGAACGTCGCCGGGCAGGCGGCGCACCGCGCCGCGCAGCAGCGCCTTCGCGCCGACCTGGATCGCTGGATGCGGGACACCGCCGACCCGCGTGCGACAGAAGACGACGATCGCTGGGATGGATTTCCGTACTACGGTGCGCCGGCGAAGTAGCGAACAGCGATCAGCTTCTGCTGGCACCGAGTCCCCGCTCCCGCGTCCCTCACCGAACGCGCTGGCGCCAGGCGTCGAGGCGCTCTCTCATCGTCGCTTGGCGCTCGGCGTTCGCCGGCTGGCCCGCCAGGTTCTGCACCTCTCCCGGATCACTCCTCAGATCGAACAGCTGCTGATGGTCGAACTCCGGCCAGTGGATGAACTTCCAATCCCGGCGGATGACGGCTTCGGACGAGGGGATGCGGTCCTTGCCGAGGACCGTCGGATGCTGGTAGAAGAACTCGTCGCGCCATGCGGGGGCACGCGCCTGGAGGTACAGAGGCGCGAGATCCTCACCCTGAATGTCTTTCGGAATCTGCAGTCCGGCCGCGGCGATGATCGTCGGCGCGACGTCAATGTTGAGCGCAAACTCGTCGCGCGAGACACCCCGGCGCCGGGCCGGCAGCCTCGGGTCACGCACGACGAGCGGTACGCGGATCGATTCTTCGTATGGGTACCACTTGTCGGCGAGCCCGCGATCGGCCTGGAAGTAGCCGTTGTCGCCAGTGACGATGATCAGCGTGTCGTCGTAAACGCCCTGCGCCTGAAGCTCGCCGACGATCCGGCCGACGGCGTCGTCCGCTTCGGTAATGAGGCGGAAGTATCGCGTCATGTAAGCCTGATAGCGCTCGGGCGTGTCGAACCGCCAGTGAAAGCGAACCCGGGCTTCGTTGGCGGCGCTCGACAGGAACGGCGGCAGCGCCGCCA
>JBDSLU010000160.1:0-15897 GCA_039916225.1 Vicinamibacteraceae bacterium | reverse complement strand
GATTCGAGGCGGCGGCCGTCGTAGCGGAACTCGCCGTCGTAGTCGTCCTCGACGATCAGCGCCTCGGCCCGCGCCGCCCATTGCAGGAGCGCCTGTCGCCGCGGCAGCGACAGGATCGCCCCGGTGGGGTACTGGTGGGACGGCGTCACGAAGACGAGGCGCGCGCGTCGCGGCAACCGCGCCGGATCGAGGCCGTCGCGATCGACCGCCACGGTGTCGAGGCGGGCGCCGGCGGCACGCAGCACCTCGCGTGTCCCCTGGTAGAGCGGATCCTCGAGGGCCACGCGATCGCCGGGCTCGAGGAGGACGCGCGCGATGAGATCGAGCGCCTGCTGCGAGCCGTTGACGACCACCACGTGCGACGCATCGCACGTCACCGACCGCGATCGTCGCAGGTGCGCCGCGATCGCCTCGCGCAGCGGCGCGATGCCGGCGGCCGAGCCGTAGTCGAGGCCGCGGACCGCCGTCCGCCGCGCGCAGCGGTGCAGCAGCCGCCACCAATGCTCGAAGGGAAAGCAGTCGACGTCGCTGCGCCCGTAGGCGAAGTCGAAACGGGGCGGACGCGGCGCCGGCGCCGGGAACTCGACCGCCGAGCGGACGGCCTGGGCAAACGCGCCGAAGCGTGACAGTCGGGGCCGCGCCGCGGGCGGCTCGTCGCCCGACGGCGCTGCCGCGAGGCCCTCCGGTACGTAGGTGCCGGCGCCGACCCGTCCGACAACGAACCCCTCCGACAGCAACTGCTCGTAGGCCAGCACCACCACAGTGCGCGACACCGCGAGCTGCTCGGCGAGATCGCGGGTCGACGGCAGGCGTTGGCCGGCCGCGAACGAGCCGGCGAGGATGCCGTCGCGGAGGCCGGCGTAGATCTGCCGCGACAACGGTTCACGGCCTCGCGTGAGTGGTATCAGGACTTGCATCGAAAGTGGCTCTTTCACGATGCCACGGACGCCGCGTAGCGTGAACGGGAATCGCCACTGCCTCTTCCCAGGAGTCCTCGAATGTCTGCTTTACGCCTCCGCTCGCTCGTCCCGTCCCTCGCCATCGGCCTCATCGCGTTGGGGCTCGCCACCGCCCGACCAGCCACCGCCCAGACCGCCTCGCCGGCCCCGTCGGACACGACCGGTCCGGCCCCGCGCGACGGGAGCCACGACTTCGATTGGATGGTCGGGAACTGGAAGGCCGACCTGAAGCGCCTGGTCAAACCGCTGACCGGATCGACGACGTGGGTCGAGTACTCCGGCACGCAGACGACGACCAACATCCTGGCCGGCAAGGCGGTCATGGACGAGTTCATCGTCGACAGCCCGGCCGCCAAGGCCAAGATCGAGGCGCTCACCATCCGGCTCTACAACCCGGCCAACCAGACGTGGAGCATCTATTGGGCGAACGCCGCCAACGGGACCATCAGCATGCCGCCGACCGTCGGGCGGTGGACGGACGGGCGCGGCGAGTTCTACGATCACGAGGAGCTGAATGGCCGCTGGATCCTCGTCCGTTTCACTTGGTCGGACATCACCCCGACCTCGGCGCACTTCGAGCAGGCGTTCTCGGTCGACGGGGGCAAGACCTGGGAGGCCAACTGGATCTCGAACCTCACCCGCGCGAAGTGACCAGCCGACGAGCCTTCGCCGGGCGTTCGCCGGCCAGGCACGTGCCGGCCGAATGAATCGCGGACCGGAGGCGGCGCCGCCGGTCTGGACGCCAAGCCACGGATCCTGCTAGGCTTGGTGGTTCGTGCCGTGCCTCAGGGACCGGCCGGAGGAGTCCTCCGGTCGTCTGGGTCCGCGGCGCAGGTTTTTCGGGAGGCTCACGTGTTTGCGATCATCAAGAGCGGCGGACGCCAGTTGAAGGTGTCGCCGGGCACCGTCGTCGAAGTGGACCGCGTCCAGCTCGTCGCCGGCGACAAGGTGACCATCGACCAGGTGCTGTTCGTCGGCAAGGACGACGGCAGCATGCTGTCCGGCGCCCCGTTCGTGGCTGGCGCCAAGGTGCTGGGCGTCATCGCCGGCGAATCCCGCGGCCCCAAGATCCGGGTCTTCAAGAAGCGCCGCCGCAAGACCATGCGCGTCTCGCGCGGTCACCGGTCGACGCTGACGAAGATCGAGATCAAGGACATCGAGATCTAGGGGTCCGGCCGCGCGCTGCGCGGCGGGCAGAAGAAGGACGATTAGCAATGGCAACCAAAAAAGGCCAGGGCAGCTCACGCAACGGGCGCGACAGTCAGTCGCAGCGGCTCGGCGTGAAGCGCTTCGATGGCAACCTCGTCTCCGGCGGTTCGATTCTGGTCCGGCAGCGCGGCCGCAGGTTCAACCCCGGCCAGAACGTCGGAATGGGCAAGGACCACTCGCTGTTCGCCAAGGTCACCGGCACCGTGAAGTTCGAAGATCACGGCGGTCACGGCCGCTACATCTCGATCGTTCCGGCCGCCCCGGCCGAGTAAGTCTTCTCGTCCCGACGGCCGGCCGTCCCATCTGCGGGACCGGTCGGCCGCGGCACGTTCCCAAGCCAGCCAGCCATGTTCGTCGATGAAGTCGACATCGTCGCGATCGCCGGTGACGGCGGCAGCGGCTGCATGAGCTTCCGTCGCGAGAAGTTCGTCCCGCGCGGCGGGCCCGACGGCGGCAATGGCGGGTGGGGTGGCTCGATCTACCTGACGGCCGCGCCGAACCTCAATACGCTGGTCAGCTTCCGCTATCACCCGGAGTTCAAGGCGCGGCGCGGCGGCAACGGCGAAGGCTCCAACCGCACCGGCAAGAGCGGGCAGGACGTCGACGTCCTGGTGCCGGCCGGCACCGTCGCGACGGTCGTCGACGAGCACGGCGAACGGCGGGTCGTCGCCGACATGCTCTACGACGGCGACCGGGTCTTGATCGCGCGCGGTGGCCGCGGCGGCCGCGGCAACGCCGTCTTCGTCTCGTCGACGAACCAGGCGCCGCGACGATGCGATCCCGGTGAGCCGGGGGACACGGTGTCGCTGCACCTGCACCTCAAGCTGCTCGCCGACATCGGCCTGATCGGCTATCCGAACGCCGGCAAGTCGACGCTGATCTCGGTGATCTCCGCCGCCAAGCCGAAAATCGCCAACTACCCGTTCACGACGCTGGTCCCGAACCTCGGCGTCGTCGATCTCGGCAGCGATCGCAGTTTCGTGGTCGCCGACGTACCCGGCCTGATCGAGGGCGCCCACTCCGGGGCCGGCCTCGGTCACCGCTTCCTCGGTCACGTCGAGCGCAGCGCCGTGCTCATCCACCTGGTCGACGTCTCGTCGCTCAGCGGCCGCGATCCGATCGAGGACTTCGAGATCATCCGGCGCGAACTGGCGCTCTACGAGCCGGACAGCGGCGCCGACCTCGGCCACCCGCCGATCGCCGAGCGGGTGCAGATCGTCGCGCCCTCGAAGCTCGACGCGCTCGACGAGCCCGAGCGTCTGGAAAAGCTGGTGCGGCACGTCGAGGGTCTCGGGATGACGTGCATCCCGATTTCGGCGGTGACGCGCGAGGGCGTCACCGCGCTGCTCGAAGCCGTCTGGCCGCACGTCGCGGCCAGCAAGGCAGCGGCGGCGGCCGCGCGCCTGGCGGCCCAGCAGGCGGCACAGGCGAATCCCGAGCCCGACCCCCGCTCGTACGCCGCCGGCGAGGCCGCCGCAGCGCGGCGCGCCGCGCTCGAATGACGCCGCTCGGCATCCTGGGCGGCACGTTCGATCCGATTCACAACGGCCACCTGGGCGTGGCTGCGGCGGCCCGGGCGGCACTCGGGCTGTCGACGGTCCAGCTCGCTCCGGCCCGCGTCCCACCGCACCGTGCCGGGGCGCTGGTGTCGATCTATCATCGATTCGCGATGGTGGCGCTGGCCGCCGAGTCGGATGCGTCGCTGATCGCCTGCGACCTCGGGCTCGACTCGAGCGAGCCGTCCTACACCGGCACGCTGCTCGACGAGTTCGAGCGGGCCGGCCACCCGGCGTCGCAGATGGTGTTCATCATCGGCGCCGACGCGTTCGCAGATATCGCGACATGGCGCTACTATCCGGCCATCCTCGACCGCTGCCACTTCGCCGTCGTCTCCCGGCCCGGACTCAGTGTCACGTCGCTGCCGGCGCGACTGCCGGCCCTGTCGGGCCGTTTCAGCGACCCGACCACCGGCTGGCCTTCCACGCCGCGTGTTTTCCTGATCGATTCGCCGACGCCCGACGTCTCATCGACCGAGATTCGGGCTCGGGCCCGCGCCGGCGCCTCACTCGAGGCGCTCGTCCCGCCGCCCGTCGCTCGTTACGTTCGCCGGCACGGCCTCTACGCCGCGGCCTGACCGGCAGGTGCCTTGCATGAGTAAAGCTACGCCGAGGAAGCGGACCACGCGCGCAACGGACGCGCCGTCCACGACGGGAACCCGGAAGCGCAGCGCGGCGCGATCCCCGGCCGCCAGGACGGCGGCGCGCAGGGAGGCCAAGGCGACCGCGTCGAAGAAGACGCTGGCCGCCGCCGGCGAGCCGAAGGCGTCGAGGCAGGCGCCGGAGCCGAACGAGGAGACGCTGACCCTGGCCGACTACCCGGAGCAGGTCCAGGCGGCGGTGCGGGCGGCGTCGGCGAAGAAGGCCGAGAAGATCATGGTGCTCGACCTGCGCCATACGTCGGCGTTCACCGACGTCTTCGTCGTCTGCACCGGCCAGAACACGCGCCAGGTGAAGGCCATCGTCGACAGCGTGGAAGAAGCGTTGAAGGCGCTCGGACAACGCGCCATCGCGGTCGAAGGCTACCGCGGCTCCGATTGGGTGCTGGTCGACTACTTCGACTTCGTCGTCCATGTCTTCACCCCTGAGACCCGCGAGTTCTACGCACTCGAGCGGCTCTGGGGCAGCGCCATCCGGGTCGACGTCAGCGACGACGCCACCGGCGCCGTCGTCGGATCGGGCCGCCGGCCCGCCAGACAGCCAGACCCCGCCTGACACGCCGGCCGCGGCGGACGGCGACGCCGGGGCCGCCGTTGCCGTCGACGACACGAGGCGAGCGCGTCCCGCCCTCCTCGCCCGGCGCTGGCTCGATGCCGCGCTGACCCTGCTCTTCGCGCCACCGTGCGCGACCTGTGACGCCCCGCTCGACCAGCCGTCCGCGAGCAGCGTCTGCCAGGCCTGCTGGCAGGCGATCGGACGCTGGTCGCCGCCGTGGTGCGTCCGCTGTGGCCAGCCGCACGCGGCGTGGCGAGCGGACGCGGACATCTGTCCGCGCTGCCGCCGCATCCCCGCGGCCCTCCCCGTCCGCGCCGTCGGCCCCTACGAAGGACGCCTGCGCGATGTCCTCCACGCCTTCAAGTACGACGGACGACGTTCGCTGGCGCCGCCGCTGGCGGCGTTGGTGCGGGCGCAGTCCGCGGACCTGCTGGCCGCGGCCGACGTACTGGTGCCCGTGCCGCTGCACCGGGCGCGCCGCCGCAGCCGCGGCTTCAACCAGGCGCACGACCTGGCCGCCGCCCTCGGCCCGCCAGTCGTCGCCGCGCTGCGCCGGATCCGCGCCACCACCGCCCAGACCGAGCTGACCGCCGGCGGGCGCCGGCGCAACGTCCGCGGCGCGTTCGCGATCGCGCCGGCCGGCTACCGCCGCGGATCCTGGTCGGCGGAATCGCGACGCCGGGCGATGACCGAGGCCATCGCCGGCCGCGTGGTGGTGCTGGTGGACGACGTGATCACCACCGGTGCGACGCTGGAGGCGTGCGCCGCCGTGCTCCGCGCCGCGGGGGCGGCGGACGTCCGGGCGGTTACCGTGGCCCGAGCCGTGATCGGACGGCGGCGCTGACGGCGATGGCGACGGTGTCCTTCGCCTGCTCGCCGTTGATCAGCGTCCAGTTCGCGGTCGTCGCCGCCTGGCGGCGATAGCTGGACCGGACGCGCGTCAGCAACTCCGTGTCGCGCTCGTAGCGATCGCGGCCCTGCTGCTTGCGGGCGACGGCGGTCTCCGGCGCGATGTCCAGGAGCACCGTCAGGTCCGGCGGCGGCAGGTGCCGCTGGATGTCGACGAGCCACGCCGCGTCGAGGCCGAAGGCTTCGCCGTAGGCCACGCTCGACGCCAGATAGCGATCGCAGATGACGACCGCGCCGGCGGCCAGCCACTCCAGGATCATCGGCTTGCGCTCGTGGCGGTTGGCTACGTAGAGCAGCTGCATGACGTCCGGCTGCCACCGATGCCCGCTGGCCAGCTCGGCCCGGATTTCCTTGCCGATCGGCGTGGCGTCGTCGGGGAACGTCAGCGTCTCGACGCGGTGCCCGGCCGCTTCGAGCTCGGCTCGGAGGCGCGCCGCCTGGGTTTCCTTGCCGCTCTGGTCGAGCCCCTCGAACGCGATCAGGGGCATTCGAGGCGCACCATGTCGTCGATCGACTGCGGCTGGCGGATGATCCGCCAGCTCCGCTCGTCGACCAGCACCTCGGGCGCCAGCGGCCGGCGGTTGTAGTTCGAGCCCATCGCCGAGCCGTAGGCCCCGGCGTCGAGAATCGCGACCAGCGCCCCGACCTGCGGATCGATCAGCGTCCGATCGCCGAGGAAGGCGTCGCTGCTCTCGCAGACCGGGCCGACGATGTCGCACGGGACGGCCGGCCCCGAGGCCGACTCGAGCCGGACGATGCGATGGACGGCGCCGTAGAGCGCCGGGCGCATCAGGTCGGTCATCCCGGCATCGAGCACGACGAACTGCCGGTGCGGCCGCCCGTCATCGGCCGCGTCGTCGTCCGGGGCCGGCTTCATGTCGATGATCTCGGACAGCAGCGCGCCGGCGTTCCCCGACAGCCAGCGCCCCGGCTCGACGATCAGCGTCAGGCCGGCGGTGCGGGCCGCCGCGGCCACGATTGCCGCGTAGGCCTCGACGTCCGGCTCCGGCCCGCCGTCGTAGCTGATGCCCAGGCCGCCACCCAGATCGAGGTGCTGCAACGCCACCCCGTCGGCCTTCAGGCCGTCGACGAGCGCCAGCATCCGCTCCGCGGCGGACGACAGCGGCTCCAGCGTCGTGATCTGCGAGCCGACGTGGACGTGGACACCGACCACCTCCAGACCGGGCCGCTTGGCCATGTCGGCGAGCAGCAGCCGTGCCTCGCCGATGGGCACGCCGAACTTGTTGCGCCGCATGCCGGTCGAGATGTGCGGGTGGCTCTTGGCGTCGACGTCGGGGTTGACCCGGAGGGCGACCCGGGTGCGCCGGCCCTGGCGGATCGACTCGGCGTCGATGCGCTCGAGCTCGCCGCGCGACTCGGCGTTGATGGCCTTGAGGCCGAGCGCAACAGCCCGGGCAATCTCGGCCGCGGTCTTCCCCACGCCGGTGAACACGATGTCGGCCGGCGTGAAGCCGACCCGGAGCGCGACCTCGATCTCCCCCACCGAATTGCAGTCGGCGCTGGCCCCCAGTCCGTGGATCAGCCGGACCAGGGCGAGGGTCGAGTTGGCCTTGAGGGCGTAGTGGACGCTGTGCCGGCAGCCGGACAGGGCCGCCGTGAGCCGCGCGTAGCGGGCCCGAATCAGCGCCGCGCTGTAGACGTAGCAGGGGGTGCCGACCTCCCGCGCGATGTCGGCCAGCGGCACGCCATCGCAGGTCCAGGCGCCGTCGCGTTCGGCGAAGCCGACGGGGGCATCGAGCACGGAAGAAGCCTTGGCGAGCGAGCCGGGGGCGGCAGGATCGGACGTCACGGGACCACGGGACACGCCGGCAATTGTATGCCAGGGGCCCGGCCGGGCATGCCGCCGACCTTTGGTGTTCCGGGCCGGTTTTGTTAATGTAGCCGCCGTCCTGCGCCGCGCCGGTGACACCCACAGCCATCACGTGACCGAGCCCGATCCCAGCCTGACCGTCGCCCCCATCGATCAACTGATCGAGCGCTGCCTGGCCGGCGACCAGCAGGCGTGGGAGCAGATCGTCCAGCAACATCGCCGGCGGGTGTTCAACGTCGCCTACAAGTTCGTCGGCAAGCACGACGAAGCCGAGGACCTCACCCAGGACATCTTCCTCAAGCTGTTCAAGTCGCTCGACACCTTCGATCGACGGGCCAACTTCCAGACCTGGCTGATCAGCGTCAGCCGCAACCTCTGCATCGACCACTACCGGCGGGTGCGCAAGGAGCGCGAGACGGTCGACCGCGACGTCGACGCCGGCGAGCTGACGCCGGCCTCCGGCGACCTCAGTCCCTTCGTCGTGCTCGAGCGCAGCGACCGGCGCGAACTGCTCCGCCGCGGCCTGGACGGCCTGGCCCCGACGCTGCGCTCGGCGGTGATGTTGCGGGACATCCACGAACTGTCGTATCAGGAGATCGCCGACCGTCTGGGCGTACCTGAAGGCACGGTCAAGTCGCGGATCAACCGGGGCCGGCTCGAGCTGGGCCGGCAGATCCGCAAGGTGCAGGAGTCGGGCGGCGTGCCGCGCGAGCGGGTCGGCACGATGCGGCGCGACGGAGAACGGGCATGAAGTTGACGACGGAACACCGGGGCGACGTAGGCATCGTGCGAGTCGGCGAGAGCCGCATGATGTACCCGAGCTTGAACGAGTTCTCGACGGCCGTGACCGGGCTGATTGGCAGCGGCACGCGCAAGGTGATCATCGATCTGTCCGCCGTTGGCTACATCGACAGCGCCACGATCGGCTGCCTGATGGATCTCTACCGGCAGATGAATGCCGCCGGCGGGCAGGTCCGCCTGGTTGGCGTGCAGAAGCGCGTCGAGACCATGCTGACGATGACCGGCGCCTTGAACTTCCTGCAGGCGCATGCCGACGAGGCGGGGGCCCTGGCCAGCTTCGGAGGCGCGGCATGAAGACGATCCGCACGTCGCGCGGCACGACCATTCCGCTCGACAACGACCTGCTCGCGGTCATCGAAGCGCTCTATCGCGACGTGACGGTGCAGCTCGACCTCGATCGCTCGTTCGACGACATGATGAAGGAGATCCGCGCCCTGGTCGATCAGATGACCGACGCGGAACGGGCCGAGTACCTGGTCGAGAGCCTCTTCCTGAACACCGTCACCTACGAGAACGAACGACTCGGCGCGCTGATCCGCAAGCTGCCGAACGAATAGCGTGTCGCTGAACTTCCAGGCCACCCGCTTCCGTTGTTCCTGGCCGTGGGAAACCGCGGTGATGCTGTGCGACGGCCGCGTCGTCTGCGGCTGCGCCGATCCCTACGGCAAACGCGTCCTCGGCGACGCCCGCACCACTCCGGTCGGTGCGATCTGGACCGGCGAGACCGCCTCGAACCTGCGCCGTGATCTGAACGCCGGCGGATCCACCTTCTGCGGCGACTGCCCGCTCAAGCTGCCCCTGGCCGACGACGAGCCGGCTCGCGTCCGGCCGCTCGAGATCGGCCCTGGCGGCGTCACGCCGTTTCCCAGCCGCCTCTACGTCGAGACCACGGCGGCCTGCAACATCTCGTGCCTCGACGCCTGCTGCGCACCGGAGACCGGCATCACCAAGACGCGCCAGGCCGGCATGCTCGACATCGCGGTGTTCGAGCGCGTCCTCGACGAGCTCGGCCCGACCCTGGCCCGCATCGATTTCTTCAACTACGGCGAAGCCTTCCTGCACAAGAAGGCCGTCGAGATGTGCGAGATGGTCAAGTCGCGCTATCCGCACATCTATCTCTACACGAGCACCAACGGCGGGGCCTTCACCGAGGACCGCGTGCGTCAGCTGGTGCGGGCCGGCCTCGACGAAATGACGTTCTCGCTCGACGGCGCCTCGCAGGACGTCTACGTGCGCTACCGCCAGCGCGGCAGCTTCGAGAAGTCCACCGCAATGATGCGCGCCGCCATCGACGAGAAGCGCCGCCTCGGGCGCGACGTGCCGGTCATCAACTGGCGCTACATCCTGTTCAACTGGAACGACAACGACCGCGAGATGGCGCGAGCCCGCCGCCTGGCCGCCGAGTGGGGCGTCGACCGCCTGTGCTGGGAGATCACCGATCACCCCGAGCACGCCTACTCGCGCCGCTTTGCGCCCGGCACCGAGGAGCACGCGGCGATCCGCCACGAGATCTGGGACGACAACAACCTCGGCAACGCCATCCCCGGCGCCATGCCGCGGGCGCGGATCGAGGTCCGCGGCGCTCCGGCTGACGCCAAGCTGCACGTGGCACCGGGTTCGACGGTCCGCATCGAGACCCGCGTGCGCAACCTGTCGCAGCGGCCCTTCCCCGCCACCGCGACCTATGGCCGCCGCCACATCCGCCTCGGCGCGCAGCTCGCCAAGGCCGACGGCGCCATCGTGGATCGCGACTGGGCCCGCGCCTTCCTGCCGCATCCGGTGGCCGGCGGCGGCAAGGCCGACGTCGCCATCGAGGTTCCGATGCCGAAGGAGCCGGGCCGCTACGCGCTGCGCTTCGATCTCGTCAGCGAAGGCATCGACTGGTTCGAGACGTGCGGCTCGGAGCCGACCGTGCGGGAGCTGATCGTCAGTTCAGTCGGCGATGTCGCGACACCAAGCCGTTGACATTTCGACTCGTGCGTTCAGCGCCGCGCGACCCAGTAGCCTGGGCGCCGCTTCAGGTGCATGACCGCGAGGATTCGAATCTCGTCGTTACCGACCGAATACAGGAGCGCATAGGGAAATCGCTGGCACAGGCGTCTTCGAATAGGGCCGCCGACGGACAGCGCCGCAAGGGGATGCGCGACGATCTCCCGAGTGCATCCCTCCACTTCCGCCACGAAAGCAGCGCCAAGCCCGGGACGCTCCAGCTCGTAGTACTGGACGGCGTCGTTGAGCTCGCGTTCGGCGAGTTCGTTGAACGTGACCCGCACGCGTCAGATCCGCGCGCGAGCGTCGCCGAAGACTTCGTCCGCTGAACGAGCCGGAAGAAGCCCCGAGTCGAGCGCAGCCGCGCGCCGCTGCGCTTCTTCGGCCCAGATCCGCGTGTTCTCTTCCGGGGACAGGTCGTCGAGACTCTCGAGAAGCCGCCCGGCAAGCCGCGCTCGACTCTTGGGATCCAGGCGCAAGGCCTCGGCTTCCAATTCGTCGATCTTCATGACTCCCATCCTACGCCCATTGCCTCAATCGAGGGCACCGGCCCACACCTGGCCGCCGAGTGGGGCGTGAACCAAGCGGTCAGCCAGTTCCGATGTCTGGTCTGCCCGGAACCCTCACGTCCACGCCGTGGATGATCAGGGCCCTGATCAGGCGCGGCGCGATCTCGAGGACCTCATTGGACATCAAGCCTGTACGCGTCGTGATCGCCGTGGGAGGGTCCTTCATCGCGAAGTTCACGATGAGCGATCCCCCGTATGGCAGGCGATCCGTCCGAGCAGAGGGATACCGGGGATGAGGATCGCCATGCTCCCCAGACCATCGCCATCATGGCAAGGACGAGCGGCATGAGCTTCGTCACAGGATTCGGACGAATCTCGAGTTCTGCCGGGTTGACGTCCATCGCTCTCATCGCCAGCCTCGTCGTGCCAGGGGCTCGCTGTCAACCGGCCGAGGCGGATAGGATGTGTCGCGTGCCGACCCTGCGCATGAAATCCCTCCCTGCACGCTTGGCGGTGCTGACCGCGGCCCTGCTTCAAACCGCTTCGATCGCCAGCGCCCAAGCGCGCGCGACGGAAGTCACCGGCGAAATCGACGCCGTCTACGCGCAGGCGGACGCCTTGTATCGTGATCTGCATCGTCAGCCCGAGCTGTCGGGCCACGAGGAGAAGACGGCGGCGACGCTCGCGGCAGGGCTGAAGGCGCTCGGCTTCGAGGTGACGACGGGCGTCGGCAAGACCGGCGTCGTCGGCGTACTGAAGAACGGCGCCGGGCCCGTCGTGCTGCTGCGCACCGAGCTCGACGGGCTGCCGGTCGAGGAGAAGACCGGCCTCGACTACGCCAGCACGGCCCGCACCAAGGACGACAACGGCGTCGACGTCGGGCTGATGCACGCGTGCGGCCACGACATCCACATGGCCGCGTGGATGACCACGGCCCGCATCATGGCCGGCACCCGCAACCGGTGGGCCGGCACCCTCGTGCTGATTGGACAGCCGGCCGAAGAGACGCTGCGCGGCGCGCAGTGGATGCTCGACGACGGCCTGCTCACCCGCTTCCCGCGGCCGGACTTCGGGCTGGCCATCCACGACGACGCCCGCTACCCAGCCGGCCTCATCGGCTACCGCGCCGGGCCGGTGCTGAGCAACAGCGACACCATCCGCGTCACGATCTTCGGCGCCGGCGGCCACGGTGCGCGGCCGGAAACGACCATCGATCCGGTGGTGATCGCTGCCCGCACGGTGCTGGCGCTGCAGACCATCGTCTCTCGCGAGGTGTCGCCGTTCGACTCGGCGGTCATCACGGTAGGCACCATCCACGCCGGCACCAAGGCCAACATCATTCCGTCCGAGGCACGCATCGAGCTGTCGGTGCGCTCCCTCACCGACAAGGTCCGCGCCCACCTGCTGAGCGCCATCGATCGCATCGTGAAGGCCGAGGCCGTGGCCGGCCGGTCGCCGAAGGAGCCGGTGATCGATCGGTTCGACGGCACCGATGCTCTGGTCAACGACGCAGCGCTGACGCAGCGAGTGTCGGGTGCCCTGCTTCGCGCGCTCGGGCCAGAGCGAGTCAAGGAAGTGGAGCCCGAGATGGCCAGCGAGGATTTCTCGCGCTTCCACAAGGCGGGCATCCCGACCCTGACGCTCCGGGTGGGCGCGGCGACGCCCGCCGCGTTCGAGGCGTCCGAAAAGGGCGGGGCTCCGCTCCCGTCCCTGCACTCACCGCTGTTCGCACCGGATCGCGAACGCACGCTGAAGGGTGCCATCATCGCGGAAGTCCTCAGCCTGCGGGAGCTGATGCCCGTCGGTAGCGGATCCGTTGGGCGCTGACTCACAGGCGCGGACGGCAGACGACGCGAGGGCGGCCCGCGTGGGCAGGGTGACGGCTGCCCTTGCGTTTACAGCGTGCGTGGCAGCCGCGTTGCTCGTATTGCTGGCTGCCGAGGGAGCGTCGTGGGCGCCGGCAGGTCTGTGGGTATGCCTCGTGGTGGCCGTCGGCGCATGGTCGATCGCCGCTTTTGAAATGTCTCGGCATCAGCGCCGCACCGGCGTCTCTGATGCTGACCGCGATGCGTGGCAGGGCCGGATGTGGCCCGTCGGCGAAACTCGTGGTCCCGCCGTTCTCGGTGGCCTGCTGGTGCCGTGGTTCTACCTGCTAGGCAGCCCGGCCCAGCGGCAGCTGACGCGCTACATACGAGGACTCTCCCGGCGGAGGCGCTAGGTCCTCGGCGCACTAGCGTTGGCGCGCAAGAACGTCACGCCCTCGAACGCGATGGCGTCCGGCGTCGGCGCGAGGTCGCGCCAGACGGCCGCTGCCGTCGACAACTCACCCAGCGAAAAGCCGAAGCTCTCGATCGTCATCCATCGGTCGTAGCCGAGCTCGGCGACGGTGTCGAAGAACTCCGTCCAGGCCACGTGGCCCGAGCCCGGGATGCCGCGGTCGTTCTCGCAGACGTGCAGGTGCTTGAGATGCGCGCCGGCGTGACGGAGCGCGGTGCCGATCGATTTCTCCTCGATGTTGGCGTGGAACGTATCGAGAAGGATGCCGACCCGCGGGCTGCCGATCTCGTCGCACAACCGAGCCATGTCGGCGGCGGTGTTGACGAAGTAGGTTTCGAAGCGATTGAGAGGCTCGAGCGCGATCTCGATGCCGGCCGCCTGCACGACACCCGCGAGGCGCTGCCAACTGTCGACGGCCCACGTCCATTCGTCGGCGGTCCGTCGCTGGCCGGTCAGGAACCCGACCGGCGTGTACATCGGGCCAGCCAGGATCTTGGCGCCGAGGTCGCGGGCGGCATGGATGCACGCGGTGACGTGGCCGATCGCGCGCTGCCGGGCATCAGCATCCGACGACGCCAGGCTCGAGCCGCCCGGCACGTTCGCCACCGCCGTGCGAGACAAGCCGATGCGGTCGAGCTCACGGCCGACCGCGTCGGCGTCGAACGCGGCGGGATTCAGGATCGGCACCTCGATCCCGTCGAAGCCGCTGTCCCTGATCCTCGGCAGCAGATGGAAATCGGCCGGACCAAAGGTCGCGCCCCAGATGTACGTGTTCACGCCAAACTTCATGAGCGGCTGCCAGGCGATTTTAGCGGCACAGGCTGCTTGCGCAGCGCGATGAGCTGACGGGCTACGGCTGGGGTGTCCACTTCAGGGGCCGATCCAGCCCAGACGTCGTGGAAACCTGTGAAAACACGGGCAATTTTCGCTGCTAGGGACGGCATGCCGCTTGCTCCTTCACCGGTCGGGTCAATCGTGACCAAGAGAAGGAAGGTCGACATGAACCGCTTCAAGACTGCCACCGCCGCATTCCTCGTCGCCTCGTTTATCGGGCTGCAGCCGGTCGCGGCTCTTGCCGACGGCGGCCAGCGCCGCTACGGCTACGACGACCAGCAGGATCGCCGCGAGGAGCGTCGGGATCGTCGTGAAGAGCGTCGCGAGCGGCGCGAAGACCGCCGCCACCGCTACGACGCTCGCTACGACGACCGCTACGATGACCGCTACGATGACCGCTACGACGACCGCTACGATGACAGCTGGGAGGCGGGCAACGGCAGCTGGGATCCAGCGCCCTACTACCGCAACGACAATCGCCGCTACCGCGCCCGTCGGATGGGCCGCGCCGACGTCATCTACCGCGGCTCCGACGACCGCTACTACTGCCGGCGCGATGACGGCACGGCCGGCCTGATCATCGGCGGCATCGCCGGCGGCGTGCTCGGCAACGTCATCGCCCGCAAACGCTCGAAGACGATCGGCACGATCATCGGCGCCAGCGCCGGTGCCATCATCGGCAAGTCGATCGACGACGGCAACATCGTCTGCCGCTGACGTTCGCCCGCTGCTTTCACCGTCCTGGCCCGGACGTCGGGCCGGACGGCTCGCGAGGCCGCTCCACACGGGGCGGCCTCGTCTACTATCAGCGGCATGAAACGCAGCCTTGCCATCGGCGCACTCGCCGTCGGCGTCGGTGTCGTGGTGCTGGGCGGCCTCGGGCGCCCCGTCCAAGGCCAGGCCAAGAGCCGGCCCAACATCATCCTCATCCAGGCCGACGACCTCGGCTACGGCGACCTGAGCGCCTACGGCCAGGCCCAGTTCGCGACGCCCGGCCTCGATCGCCTCGCCCGCGAGGGCATCCGCTTCACCCAGTACTACGCCGGCACCACCGTCTGCGGCCCGTCGCGCTGTGCGCTGATGACGGGCATGCACACCGGGCACGGGTGGATCCGCGGCAACGGCGACGTGCCGCTGCGAGCCGAGGACGTCACCATCGCCATGCTGCTGCGTGATGCCGGCTACCGGACGGCCGTCATCGGCAAGTGGGGCCTCGGCACGCCGGGGACGACTGGCCAACCGGACAAGAAGGGCTTCGACTATTCCTTCGGTTTCCTCGACCATCGGCACGCCCACCGGCAATACACCGATCATCTCTATCGCAACGCCGAACGCGTCGCCACCGATCTCACCGGCGACTACGTCAACGACCTGTTCACGCGCGAGGCGGAGTCGTTCATCGCGGCCAAGGATTCGAAGCCGTTCTTCCTCTACCTCAATTACACCGTGCCGCACGCGGAACTGCGCGTCCCAGACGACTCGATGGCGCCGTTCACGGGACGCTTTCCGGAAACGCCGTTCGTCGATGCCAGGGCCGATGCCCGCCCGACCGGCGCGACGATCGACGGCGCGACGCTTCGCTATCGATCGCAGCCGACGCCACACGCGGCGTTCGCCGCGATGATCACGCGCATGGACCGCGACATCGCCCGCCTCACCAGTCTCGTCGGCCAGCGAAAGCTGGACGAGCGCACCTTGATCCTGTTCGTCAGCGACAACGGGCCGCACCGCGAAGGCGGCGCCGATCCGGCGTTCTTCAAGAGTTCGGGCGGGCTTCGCGGCATCAAGCGCGATCTGTACGAAGGCGG
>JBDSLU010000159.1:0-13374 GCA_039916225.1 Vicinamibacteraceae bacterium | reverse complement strand
CCGCGCCGTGGGCCGGCCTGACGCGCGACCACGTGATGCTGCTGCGCGTGGTGGTGGCGGTGGCGCACGTGCTCGCCGCGCTCTCGCTCTACCCGCTGGTGCGACGGCACGCGCCGCAGCCATGGTCGGGCGTCGTCGCCGTCGCGGCCTACCTCCTGGCGCCGCTGCCCTTCATCCTCATCGGCAACGCCAACCAGACGTACGCCTTCGGCCAGTCGATCGCGACCATCGCAGTGGCGTCGGCGATGACGTGGCCGCTCGGCTGGCGACGGCCGCTCGCCGCCGTCGCGCTGACCGGCCTCGTCGCGCTCGGCCTCCTCTCGCACGTCGGGCTCATCGCGCTCCTCGGCGGGCTGATCGGTGCCTCCGCCCTCCTCGTGGCCTGGCGCGGCGAAGGCGAGGATCGACGCGCCGGCCGGGTCGTCCTCGTCGCGACGTTGGCGGCAGTCCTGCTCGCGGTCGGGCTCTACTACCGGCACTTCGGGGACGCATTTCGATCCGCCCAGCGAGTCGGGGATGGCGGCGCTGCGGCGGCAGCCCCAACCACGCCGGGCCCGTCCGTTCCGTCCGTCGCTCGCGAGGTCGCGCCGAGCGAAGCCACGCCGGCGCCTTCCGCCGAGGGCCCGGGCGCGCCGGTGGGCACGTCGCGGGTGCAGCGCGCCTGGCGCGCCGCACGGCTGGCCGTCGCGGCCTACGGCACGCCCATCCTCCTGCTCGCGCTCGTCGGCCTGGCTCGCCTGCCCGTGCGGACCGCGCGGGACAGCGCGACGCTCCTGACGATGGCCTCGCTGGCCGTCTGCGCAGCGGTCGCCGCCGTGTCGGTGCTGGCTCCGGTCGAGCCGCGCTTCGAACGCTACACGGATGAATTCATCAGCCGTCTTTATTACGCCGTGACCCCGGCGGTCGCCCTGCTCGCCGCGGGCGGCGTCTCCTGGCTGTGGACCCGCGGCCCGGTCGGGCGCAGCAGCGCCATCGCCGGGCTGAGTTCGGCCGTGATCGTCGGAGCCCGGACGTGGCTGGGATGGATTGGGTGACGGGCCTTGCAAACTTTTCGTCTACACCTGTCGTCTATGCATGTGACGGGTTCGACAAGAGCCTCTCATCATCCTCCTTCGGGCTCCGGACCCCATCCGGAGCCCGTTTTTTTTTGGCACGCGTTTCCCTCAGAAACGCGTGCGCGGCAGCTCTTGCCGGCGGCCCTGAGCGCGATGACGCGTTCAGCGTCATCGCGCAGCCGCCGGGGCTGCCGTCCTTGTTGACGGGCGCCAATCAGCCGCGTCGGGCCGCCTCCTCACCGGACACAGCTCCGCGGCGAACCACGGCCACGGCCCTGCGGCACTGCTGTTAGGCTGAGGCCCGATGAGTGAGTCGGGTTCGCCTGCGACAGAGACCGTTGCGCCGGTTCCAGCTGGCACTCCCACGCCCGGGGTGGCCCGCTCCGCCGGGCTTGTCGGCATCGCGACCATGGCCAGCCGCGTGCTGGGCCTGCTGCGCGACACGGTCTTCCTGACCACGTTCGGCGCCGGTCACCTCATGGACGCCTACAACGTGGCGTTCCGGCTGCCCAACCTCGTCCGCGATCTCTTCGCGGAAGGGGCGATGAGCGCCGCGTTCGTCCCGACGTTCACCCGCGAGCTGCACAGCAAGGGCAAGGACGCCGCCTGGGAGTTGGGGCGGATCGTCATCACCGGCCTCATCGTCGTCACCGGTGTCATCACCATCGCCGGCATCCTGCTCGCCGGGCCGCTGACCGCTTGGGTCGCGCCCGAGTACGCCGCCACGCCCGGCAAGCTCGAGCTCACCACGACCCTCACCCAGGTCATGTTTCCGTTCCTCATGCTGATCGCGGTCGCGGTCGCCTGCATGGGGATGCTGAACTCGCTGCGCTCGTTCTTCCTGCCGGCGCTGGCTCCGGCGGCGTTCAACGTCGCCTGCATCGCCAGCGCCTTTCTCATCGTGCCGTTCATGCCGATGCTCGGCTGGCACGCGATGGTCGGCCTGGCCATCGGCACGCTGCTGGGCGGCGTGGCGCAAGTGGCGCTGCAGTGGCCGGCACTGATCAAGGCCGGGTTCCGTTTCCGGCCGCAGTTCGCCTTCGGCGATTCACGCTTCCGCGAGATCGTCCGGCTGATGATCCCCGGCACGGTGGGGCTCGCCGCGGCGCAGGTGAACCAGCTGGTGAACGTCTATCTCGCCACCAGCGAAGGCGAAGGCGCCGTCACCTACCTCGGATACGCGTTCCGGCTGATGTATCTGCCGATCGGGCTGTTCGGCGTGTCCATCGCCACCGCCGCCATCCCCGGCATCACCCGCCATGCCGCGGCCGAGGACATGGAGGGGGTGCGCAACGACGTCTCGCAGGCGCTGCGGATGATGCTGATGCTGAACGTACCAGCGTCGTTCGGCCTGATCGCCCTGGCCGGCCCGATCGTCGAGCTGCTGATTGAATACCGGAACGTCAACCCGGCCAATACCGCCGGCATCGCCGCGGCGCTGATGGGCTATGCGCCGGGGCTCGTCGGCTACTCGGCGGTCAAGATCGCCTCGCCGACCTTCTACGCGCTGAAGAACGCGCGAACGCCGGTGACGATCGGCATGACGTGCATCTTCCTCAACGTCGTGCTCAACCTGCTGCTCGTGCGCACCAGCCTGAGTTACGCCGGCCTGGCGCTCGGTACCGGCATAGCCGCGCTCGCCAACGCCGCCATGCTCTTCTGGATGCTGCGGCGGCGGCTCGGTGGTCTCGACGATCGCCGCGTCATCACGGCGCTCGTCAAGGTGGTCGCGGCGTCGACGGCGATGGCGGCAGTGGCCTGGGGCGTCGAGCACCAACTGGCCCTTCACTGGGCCGGCCACGAGCCCTGGCGCCGCGCCGTCCGCGTCGGCCTCGCCATCAGCCTGGGCCTCGCCGCGCTCGCCCTCTCCGCCCGCCTGCTGCGGTTGCACGAGTTCGAGGTCGCCTTCGGTCGGGTCTGGAGCGGGGTGGCTGGTCGGCTCGGCCGACGCCGGAACTGAGGCACCTTCGCGCACCTTCGCGCTCGCTTCGCGATCCTTCGGCAGGGTGGTACGATGCCGGTCGTGAAAGGGTCGGGGTCGTCCGTCGCGTACACCATCGGCCCCGGCGCCCCCACGCCGGCCGTCAAGCTCCTGCTGATCGCGACGATCGGGATCTTCCTCGCCCAGTACTTCGCGGACTTGGTCCCGTTCGGCGAGTACGGCAACCTCAACGGCGCGATCATCTGGTGGTTCGGCATGACGCCGGCGCTGGTCGTACGCGGCTACGTCTGGCAGCCGCTCAGCTACATGTTCCTGCACGGCGGGTTCATGCACCTGATCTTCAACATGCTGGCGGTGTGGATGTTCGGGGTCGACCTCGAACGCCGCTGGGGCCAGACGGCGTTTTACCGCTACTACTTCGTCTGCGGCGTCGGCGCCGCCCTGACCACGCTCGTCGTCGGCCTGCTGCCGTTCGCGTCGACCCAGGCGGTCTACGTGATCCCGACGATCGGCGCTTCGGGATCGGTCTACGGCCTGCTGCTGGCCTACGCGATCTTCTTTCCGAACCGGATCATCTACTACTTCATCTTCCCGATCCCGGTCCGCGTCTACGTGCTGCTCACCGGCCTGCTGGTGCTCTACGAGTCGGCGCGCGGCGGCGCTGGCGGCGGCGTCGCCCATTTCGCCCATCTCGGCGGCCTGCTCTTCGGTTACCTGTATCTGTCGATGGGCCGCGGCGGTCCGTGGGCCGAGATCAAGTACCGCTACGTGAAGTGGCGGATGAACCGGTTGAAGAAGCGTTTCGACGTCCACGATGGCGGCCGGCGCTGGGATTCCCGCGTCCATTGAGTGCCATGTCCATCGAGGATCGCGAGGCGTTCCGCCTCTATCGCTGGGACGAGCTGCCGCTCGAGAAGGTCACCGAGATGGTGTCCCGAAAGATCGTCAGCGGCAGCCGCGAGATGGTCGCGCAGCACTACATGAAGAAGGGTGCGCTCGTGCCGGTGCATGCCCACGAGAGCGAGCAGATGACCTACGTGCTGCAGGGCGCCCTGAAGGCGCTCGTCAACGGCGACGAAGTGATCGTCCGCGAGGGGGAAATCCTGCACGTCCCACCGCATGTGCCGCACCAGGCCGAGGCGATCGAGGACACGTTCACGTTGGACCTGTTCTGCCCGATTCGGCCCGAATGGTTAGACCAACCGCCCACCGCCGCCGTCCCCGCCGAGGAGTCCTGACCGTGCCACCAATGCGCGGTCTGGCCACCGGCAAGTTCGAGCTAGAACCGGTGGTCGTTACCTCTCTATAATCGGTTGGTTGGCCGGCCCTGCCTGGGGCCGACCGAGCGCGCCGCATGAAGCTGTCCGAGCTGTCTGCCACGCCGTCCGGGTCGATTGCGACCCCGGCTCCTCCTTCCGGGGGGGCCCTCACCGAACATATCGACGGCGATTCCCGCGTCGAGGGCGACCTGCGCCGCGACGAGCTGCTGGCCGCCTATCGGCTGATGCTCCTGTCGCGACGTCTCGACGACAAGGAGATCCAGCTCAAGAACCAGAGCCAGATCTTCTTCCAGGTGTCGGGCGCCGGTCATGAGGCGATCCTGGTGGCGGCCGGCCGCCAGCTACGCCCCGGCCAGGACTGGGCGTTCCCCTACTATCGCGACCGCGCCTTCTGCCTCGCGCTCGGCGTCACCCCCTACGACATGCTGCTGCAGGGCGTGGGGTCCAAGGACGACCCGGCCTCGGGCGGTCGGCAGATGCCGTCGCACTGGGGCAGCCGCCGTCTCAACATCGTCTCCGGGTCCAGTCCGACCGGCACCCAGTGCCTGCATGCCGTCGGCTGCGCCGAGGCCACCAAGCGCTACGAGACGGTCGGCGGCCTGCCGCCGCGCGGCGATCGCCACCACGACGGCGAGATCACCTACGTCTCGACCGGCGAGGGCGCCACCAGCGAGGGCGAGTTCTGGGAGACGCTGAACACCGCGTCCCAGGAGAAGCTGCCGCTCGTCATCCTCGTCGAGGACAACGGCTACGCCATCTCGGTGCCGGTCGCCGAGCAGACACCAGGCGGCGACGTCTCGCGCCTGCTGCATGGCTTCCCCGACCTGTTCATCCAGAAGGTGGACGGCTGCGACTACGTCGCCAGCCACCGCGTGATGCAGCAGGCCATCGCCCATGCCCGCGCCCGGCGTGGCCCGGCGCTGGTCCACGCCAAGGTGATCCGGCCCTACTCGCACTCGCTGTCCGACGACGAGAAGCTCTACAAGACGCCCGACGAGCGGGCCCGCGAAGCCGAGCGCGATCCGATCGCGCTCCTGGCCCGTCGCCTGCAGCAGGCCGGCCACGCGACGCCGGAGTCGCTGGCGGCCATCCTCTCCGATGTCGACCGCGAGATCGCCGAGGCCACCGACATGGCCCTGGTCGCGGCCAAGCCCGATCCGCAGACCGCGACGCTCTACGTCTACTCGCCCAACGTCGATCCGGCCGGGGCCGGCTTCGACGCCGAACCGTCGACCGACGGCAAGCCGGACACGATGGTCGCCGCCATCAACCAGACGCTGAAGGACGAGATGGCGCGGATGCCGCACATGCTCGTCTTCGGCGAGGATGTCGCCGACTGCCCGACCGAATCGCTGCCGCACGTCTCGGGCAAAGGCGGCGTGTTCAAGGTGACGCACGGGCTGCAGCGGGCCTACGGGCGCGAGCGCGTCTACAACTCGCCGCTGGCCGAAGCCAACATCGTCGGGCGCGCGCTCGGCCTCTCGGTGCGCGGCTTCAAGCCGGTCGTCGAGATCCAGTTCTTCGACTACATCTGGCCGGCGATGATGCAGATCCGTGACGAAGTCACGATGCTGCGCTACCGCTCGAACAACACGTTCGCCTGCCCGATGGTCATCCGCGTGCCGATCGGCGGCTACCTGCGCGGCGGCGCACCCTACCATTCGCAGTCGGGCGAGAGCATCTTCGCCCACTGCCCCGGCTTGCGCATCGCCTACCCGTCGAACGCGGTCGACGCCGCCGGGCTCCTGCGCACCTCGATCCGCTGCGACGACCCGGTGCTGTTCCTCGAGCACAAGCACCTCTATCGGCAGACCTACAACAAGGGCGTCTATCCAGGGCCCGACTACACGCTGCCGTTCGGCAAGGCCGCGGTGCGGCGCCCCGGTACCGACATCACGGTGATCACGTGGGGCGCGCTGGTGCAGCGGACGCTGCTGGCCGCGCAGCAGGCCGAGAAGGACGACATCAGCGTGCGGGTCATCGACCTGCGCTCGCTCATGCCGTTCGACTGGGACACCATCGCGCAGGCGGTGCGCGAGACGAATCGCGTCATCGTCGCCCACGAGGATCAGCTCACCTGTGGCTTCGGCGCCGAGATCGCCGCCCGCATCGGCGAGCAGTGCTTCGGCGACCTCGACGCGCCGGTGACCCGCGTCGCCGCGCTCGACACGCCGGTCGCCTACGAGCCGGGGCTCGAGGAAGTCATCCTGCCGCAGACGTCGCACGTCCTCGCGGCGATCAAGGCGCTCGCCCGCTATTGATCGTGCTCGTCCGCGTCCTTGCCGTCGCGCTGGGAGTCGCGCTGCCGCTGGCGGTGCAGTCGCCCGCCGCGCCACCGCTCGCCGACGACACCGCCGCCCGCCGCCTGTTCGCCCGCGCCGACGTCGTCGCCGCGATCGAGGCGCTCAAGACCCGCGAACCGGCGATCCTCGACGATCAGGTCGCGCTGTCCGAGATTCCGGCGCCGCCGTTCAAGGAAGCGACCCGGGCCGAAGCGGTCCGCCAGCGCTTCGTCGCCGCCGGCCTGAGCGACGTACGTATCGACAGCATCGGCAACGTGCTCGGCGTCCGGCGCGGCCGGATGCCGCGGCCGCACGTGGTGATCAGCGCCCACCTCGACACGGTGTTTCCCGAAGGCACCGACGTCCGCGTGACGCGCACCGGCCCGGTGCTGAAGGGGCCGGGCATCGGTGACGACGCGCGCGGCCTGGCCGTGCTGATTGCCGTGGCGCGGACGATGGCCACGCCGTCGCTCCAGACCGCCGGCACCGTCACCTTCGTCGCCACCGTCGGCGAGGAAGGCCTCGGCGACATCCGCGGCGCGCGGCATCTCGTCGGCACCGAGCTGGCCGGTACCATCGACGCGTTCGTCTCGATCGACGGCATCGGCCTCGACGTCACCAGCGTCGGCGTCGGCAGCCGCCGCTACAAGGTCACCTTCAGCGGCCCGGGCGGCCACAGCTACGGCGCCTTCGGCACCGCCAACCCGATCCACGCGCTGGGCCGCGCCGTCGCCGCCGTGTCCGACCTGACCGTGCCGTCCTCGCCGCGCACGACCTTCAACGTCGGCCGCATCGGCGGCGGCACGTCGGTCAACGCGATCCCGTTCGAGGCGTGGTTCGAGGTCGATCTGCGGTCCGCCGACGCCGCATCGCTGGCCGCGCTCGACGCGCGCTTCAAGGCGCTGGTCGACCACGCCGTCGCCGCCGAGAACGCGCGCTGGAACAAGCCGGGGCAAGTGACGGCGACGCTGACCATCGTCGGCGATCGCCCGGCCGGGGCCACCGCGGACACCGCCGCCATCGTCCGGGCGGCGCGGAGCGCGACGCAGGCGATCGGCGAGCGGATGGCGCTGCACGAGGGCTCGACCGACGCCAATGCCGCCATGCAGCGCGGCATCCCGGCGATCACGATCGACGGCGGCGGCTCGGGATCAGGCGCGCACGCGCTCGACGAGCGCTTCGACAGCACGGACTCGTGGAAGGGCACGGTCCGCGCCTTCCTGCTGACTCTGATTCTGGCCGGAGGATAGCAACCCGTGGTGGGAAGGGCGCGAGGGACGTCAGCGCCAGACCTTTCCATCCACCCGTTCAAGTTGTGGCGGGATGAGCGACTCGTGCTGCTCGTATATCGGCGCCAGCAACTCTTCCATCATCGCAGCCAAAACCGTCCCGGCGGACCGCCGATACTCGGCTAGCTCCGCCTCGTCGTCGCCCTCTTGCACGACCCCCACCGAGTCGTCTATGGCTGCGCACGCCGAAACGACAAGCGAATGGACGCGCCGTGCTGTTTCCTCGTTCATAAGACTCTGGCACCCTGCACGCAGACGCCCTCGCGGGCGTCCCCTCGACCGGCGACGCTCACGGCCTGTTAGCCAGTTTCAGAGCACGCCGCCGAACCATCGCGGCCTTCAGGTCGAAATTGGCCTGCATGTGCATCCAGAACTGCGGAGTGGTCTTGAAGAGTTGCGCCAGCCGCAGCGCCGTGTCGGCGCTCACACCGCGCTTGCCCCGCACGAGTTCATTCAGGCGCACGGTGGACATCCCCAGGCGTTGCGCCGCCGCCACCTGCGTCATGCCGAGCGGCTTCAGAAACTCCTCGAGCAGAATCTCGCCTGGATGCACCGCCGGCCCCAGGCTTGCGGCATCACGCGGAATGCCGTCAGTGGTAGTCCTCGCAACAGACGTGGTGTGCATCATTTCTCTCCCATCGGAAGGTGATCCGGTACTGCTGGTTCACGCGAACGCTGTGCTGCCCTTTCCGGCCGCCAGCCAAGGCCTCGAGCCGATTGCCGGGAACCGCTGCCAGGTCCTCGAGCCGTTGCGCGCTGTCGAGCATCGTCAACTTCCGAAGCACGATCGGCCAGATGTCTCGCGGTACACGGCGCGCGGGCTTGGTGTTGCGTTCCTCCCACAAGTCCGCGGTGGTGGCGTCCGCGAACGAATGGATCATGACATTACGATATACGGATATCGTGTATTCGACAAGGCGCAAGCTGCCGCCGGCCGTCCGCGCCTTCCTGCAGACCTTGCTGCTCGCCGGCGCGTAGAGCTAGCGGGCAATGCCGAGGCGCTTCATCATCGCGCGGACGGTGCCGCCGGGGTCGGACGCCTGGCCGCGGCCGACGGAGCCGAGGAGGCGGGCGGCCTGGGCGGCGTTGCCGCTGGTGCGCTTCAGCGCGATCTCGAGCGCGGCGCGCTCCAGACCGGACACTTCGCGCGCCAGCTCGAAGCCGGCGCTGCCGACGGCGGACGCCAGCGCCGACCGGTTGACGATGCCGCCCGGAGACGCGGCCGCCGACGGGCGGATCAGGCCGACGAGGTCGGAAAGCAGCAACTCCGAGCCGGCCCGCTTGTAGACCAGCGCCTCGTAGATGACGTTGCGCAGCTCGCGAATGTTGCCCGGCCAGGGATGCGAGCGCATCGCCTCGAGGGCGCCGGCCGACACCGTGGTCACCGTCGGCGCCAGCCCGGCGCGGGCGTAGAAGCGGCCGATGAAATGGCGCGCCAGCGCGGCGATGTCCTCGGCGCGCTCGCGCAGCCGCGGCAGGTGGACGGTGACGATCGCCAGGCGCTCGTAGAGATCCTGCCCGAAGCGGCCCTCCGCGATCAGCGTCTCGAGATCGCGATTGGTGGCGGCGACGATACGGAAGTCGACGCGCTGCGCCGTCGTCTCGCCGAGCCGCGTCACCTGGCCGTCCTCGAGGACGCGCAGCAGCTTGACCTGCGTCGAGAGCGGCGTGTCGTCGATTTCGTCGAGGAAGACCGAGCCGCCGCGCGCGACCATCAGCTTGCCGTCGACGCTGGCGACGGCGCCGGAGAAGGCGCCGCGGGCGTGGCCGAACAGCTCCGACTCCATCAGCTCGTTCGGGATCGCCGCACAGTTCACCGGCACGTAGGGGCCGCTGCGCGCCGACCAGCGGTGCACGAGCGCGGCCATCTCCTCCTTGCCAGTGCCGGTCTCGCCGACCAGCAGGACCGGCATGTGCGTGCGCGCCACCCGCCACACCTGGCGCAGCATGGCCCGCGCGGCCGGGCTCGCAGCGACGATCCCTGGCGTGTCCGGTGGATCGTCCTCGGGCGCCGCCAGTTCATGGAGCCGAGCGAGCAGCCGGGCCTCGGCCTCGGGCTCCTGCAGCGACCACGCGTCGTAGGCGCCGGCGGCGACGGCGGCGCGCGCCGAGGTGAACGACATCGGTCCCCGCGACAGCCACAGCCAGGGTCCCGCCGCGTCACCCCGGCGTGTCGGGCGCGGCGGCGTCCGTCCCGCCGCGGTCAGCACCACCGCCGGTGCGTCCGCGCCTCCAGCGAGGACTACGTTGGCGCCGCGCAGCGTCTGGCGCAGCGCGGACGGCGGCTCGATCCCCAGCCATTGCACCAGCATGCTGCGATTGTATTACGCATGACACGATTCAAATCACGTCAGTGCACGTGACACAGCCTGTATTTGGCCGAAATGTCTGCGGCACGAGGGGTGCACTAAGGCCAGACGCCGGACGATTCCGGCCAACACAGGGAGACAGCGTGCGCACCTTCATCTGGAGTCTGTGGTTCGCGGGCGGAACGGCGATCGTCGTCACCGCCCTGTCCTTCGTCGCGTTCGGCCTGCGCGTCATCAGCGAGCGCGAGGCAGGCCTCGTGGTCAAGCGATACGGCCGGCCGCTGCCGATCGGACGGGTCGTCGCACTCAACGGCGAGGCCGGCCTGCAGGCCAACCTCCTCACCCCGGGCTGGCACTTCGGCTACTGGCACCTCCTCTACAAGGTCCAGCGCGTGCCGATGGTGATCGTGCCCCCTGGTGAAATCGCGCTGGTGGTCGCCGCCGACGGCGCGCCGGTCCCGCCCAACCAGATCCTCGGCCGCGAGGTCTCCTGCAACAGCTTTCAGGACGCCGAGAAGTTCCTGCACGGCGGCGGCCAGCGCGGCCGCCAGATCGCCATCATCACGGCCGGCACCTACCGCATCAACCCGGCGCTGTTCCAGATCGTACGTCGCGACAACGCCCTCGAGTTCGGCACCTCGCCGGACGATCTCTTCGTGCGGCAGATTCCGGCCGACCAGGTCGGCATCGTGACGGTGCTCGACGGCCGCCCGAGTCCGGCCGGCGACCTCGCCGGTCCGTCGGTGGACGGGCACGACAGCTTCCAGAACGGCCAGGCGTTCGTCGACGCCGGCGGCTCGCGCGGCCTCCAGGAGGACATCCTCCTGTCCGGCTCGTGGAACATCAACCCCTGGTTCGTCAACATCGAGCTCACGCCGATGACCGAGATCCCGATCGGCTACGTCGGCGTGGTGGTCAGCTACGTCGGCGCCGAGCACCTCGACGTATCCGGCGACGCCTTCACGCACGGCGACCTCGTCGCCCGCGGTCACAAGGGCGTCTGGGTCGATCCGCTGCTGCCCGGCAAGCACCCGATCAACGCCCATGTGATGAAGGTCGAGCTCGTGCCGACCACCAACATCGTCCTGAACTGGGCCACGCGCACCGAGGCGCATCACTATGACGAGCGCCTGGCGCCGATCACGGTCCGCTCGAAGGACGGTTTCGCGTTCTCGCTCGACGTGTCGCAGATCATCCACATCGGGATGAAGAACGCGCCCCGCGTGATCTCGCGCGTCGGCTCGATGCAGAACCTCGTCGACCATGTCCTGCAGCCGACGGTGGCCAACTACTTCCGCAACTCGGCGCAGCGCTCGACGGTGCTGGAGTTCCTCTCGGAGCACACCGAGCGGCAGCGCGAGGCGTTCGACAACATCAAGGGCGCGGTGGAGGCCTATGACGTCGAGTGTCTCGACACGCTGATCGGCGACATCGTGCCGCCTGCCGAGCTGATGAAGACGCAGACCGATCGCAAGATCGCCGACGAGCTGCAGCGCACCTACGAGGTCCAGCGCGAGGCCCAGGTGCAGCGCCAGGCGCTCGAGCGCGAGACGTCGATCGCCAACCTGCAGAACGAGGTCGTCCGCAGCGAGCAGCAGGTGCGCATCGCTGAACGGCAGGCGATGGCCGTTGCCGAAACGGCCCGCGGCGAGGCGTCGGCGACCAAGCTGCGCGCCGAAGCCGAAGCGGCGTCGCTGACGATGCGGGCCCAGGCCGAGGGCGGAGCCTTGCGGGTCCGGGGCGAAGCCGAAGCCACCGCCAACCGGCTGCGCGGTGAGGCCGAGGCGACGGTGACGCTGGCGATTGGCACGGCCAAGGCCGAATCGCACCGCCTCGCGGTCGCGGCGATCGGCACGGCGGGCTACACGACGATGCAGATCGCCGCGGTCCTGGCCGAGCACAACATGAAGCTCGTGCCGGAGATCTCGGTGACCAGCCACGGGCACGGCAACGGCGCATCGATGGGCGTCGCCGATGCGTTCATGGCCAAGCTGCTGTCGGGGACACGCCCGGACGCCGCGGCCTGAGAGCGCGGGTGAGGCCAGCGTGGCGTCGTCACCGGGCGCCACGATCGCCCCAGGACGACGGGCCGAGGGCGACGCCTGGGTCTGTTCAGGCCAGCGGCAGCGTCAGCTCGAACACGGCGCCACCTCTCGGGTGGGTGGCGCCGGTCAGCGCACCGCCGTGGCGCTCGACGATGGCCCGCGCGATCGACAGGCCGAGCCCGGCGTGCCGCTGCCGGGCGTCGGCCTGGCCGGGACGATGGCTGAAGAATCGTTCGAAGATGCGGCCCAGGTGCTCGGCCGGGATGCCGGGGCCATGGTCGTGGACGCGGACGATGGCCGCGCCGTCGACGCGGCTCACCTCGACGTCGATCGCCGCCCCGGGCGGCGAGAAGCTGCGCGCGTTGTCCAGCAGGTTGTCGAGGACCTGGCCGAGCCGATCGGCGGACGCGTCGACGACGACCGGCGCCCCGCCGGCCACCGTCAGCGTCACCCCGGCGCCTTCGCCGGCGCGCTCGCGCACCAGCGCGGCGAGATCGAGCCGTCGCCGCTCGTCCGCTTCCAGCCCGGCGTCGACGCGCGTCACCTCGCGCACGCCGGCGATCAGCGTCTCGAGCCGGGCGATGTCGGTGGCGATGCGGGCGTGGAAGCGCGCCCGGTCCTCGCCCTTCTCCGCCATCGCCAGCGTCTCCGCGGAGGCCCGGATCGACGCCAGCGGATTACGCAGCTCGTGCGACACGTCGGCGGCGAAGCGCTCGGTGAAGCGCAGGTGGGTATCAAGGCGCCGGGTCAGCGCTTCGAGCGCGCGGGCCAGCTCGCCCACTTCGTCGGTCCGCCTGGTGCCGCGAAACGCGCGCAGGCGGCGGCCGTGATGATCGACCAGCGCCTCGGCGTCGTCGCGCAGCTGACGCAGTGGGCGCACGATGGTCAGCGAGCCGACGACGGTGAAGGCGAGCGCCACCAGCAGCGAAACCACGACCACCTGGAACATCCGCAGCCGCACGTCGTACAGGCGCTGCAGGATGCGAAACGTCGACTGCGAGACGAGCACGACGTGGCTCACGGTGCCCGCGGGGAGCCCAGCGCCGCCACTCGTGACCGGCCAGGCGCCGTAGAGCGTCACCGAGCGCTGGCCACCCGATGACAGACGCGTCGCCGCCGCATAGCTGCCGGCGAAAGCGCGATCGACTTCCGGCGCCTTGATGCGGCCGGGG
>JBDSLU010000158.1:0-6175 GCA_039916225.1 Vicinamibacteraceae bacterium | reverse complement strand
TCGGCGATCCACCAGGCCGTGTCGCGCACGACGCTCTCGCCCGCGTCGAGGAGCGGCACGACCGTCGTCGACGTCAGGGCATCGCGGCCCATCTGATCGAGAGCGACGAGCGCCGCCCGGCGTGTCTTCAGCGCCGCGGCCGTCAGTCCTTTCCATGTCGCCGCCGCGTCGCCGATCTCGATCAAGGCATAGGTCACCGCATGCTCGCCGACGCGATCGAGCGGCCGCGCCGCAGCCGCCAGCAGTGCCGGAACGGCGCGCGCATCACCAATCCGACCGAGCGCCTCGGCCGCCACGCGACGGACATGCGGGTCTGCCGACCGCAGCAGATCGGATAGCGCCGGCACCGACTCGCGGTCGCGCCACAGGCCGACACCATGCACCGCCACGCGCTGGACGCGAGCATCACGATCGCGCAGCGCCGGCCGGACCGCGGCGCCGGCCGCCGCCAGCGGCAGGCGCATCGCCGTCCACAGCGCCCGCTGACGCACGTCGGCGGACGGACTGCCGGCGCCTGCGGTGATGAGCGCCGGCACGACGCGTTCGGGACCGAGGCGGGCCAGCGCCTCGATGGCGCGGCGCCACACGGCCGGCCGCAGGTCGGCAAGGCGGCCAATCAGCGCCGCCGGCGACGGGTCCTGCCAGTCGAGACGACGCCCGCGCGGGTCGGCCACCGGCGGCGCGCCGCGCTTCCGCACGCGGTAGATCGCGCCCGGCACGTCCGGCTTGGCCAGCTGCGACGTCGGACAACAGAGCTTGTACCAGGCGCCGGTGTCGACGACGAGCAGGCTGCCGTCGGCGTCCTCGATGACGTCCGTCGGATGGAAGTCGAGCGAGTCGGCGACGACGAAGTCAGTGTCCTTGCTGGTGAAGGTCGCGCCGGCCGGCACCAGTTCGTGCCGCGTCACCTTCTGCATGTTGAAGAGCGCGGCGTAGAACGTCTCCCTGCCCGGGTCCGTGAAGCCGGCACCGCTACCGCGCGTGAGTCCCGAGGGCGCCGCCGGTCCGAGATGGCAGACCGGCCCCAGCAGCTCGCCGGTCCGCGGATGCCCGTCGATGACGCCGTGCACCTTGCCGTAGACGCCGCCGTAGACGGCGTGGATGAGGGCATCGCGCTTGCCTGCCTGCGGATGCTCGAGGAAGGTCGCGGTGATGAGGCGATCGCCGGTCGAGGTGAAGGCGACGTCGACCGGGTTGTCCATGCCACCGGTCAGCACCGGCTCGGCGACCGTGTCGCCGGGGCGGCGCCGGAAGACGTGCGCCGCCTTGGTGACGAGCGGCGGCTGCCCGGGGCGCTCGTAGGTCTGCTCGGCGAAGGCGCCTTTGGTCCAGTAGATCCAGCCGTCGGGCCCGAGATACGGCCCGTGCAGGTCATTGGCGCAGCCCGTGAGCGTCTTGCCCTGGAACCACTCTTCCCGCAGATCCGCGACGCCGTCGGCGTTGGTGTCGGTCAGCTTCCAGATGCTCGGCGGCGCCGCAACGTAGAGCGACCCGTCGAACCACATGGTGCCTTCGGGCAACATCATGCGATCGGCGAACACCGTGCGGCGATCGAAGACGCCGTCGCCGTCCACGTCCTCGAGGCGCAGGATGCGGTGCGGCCGCTCGGCGAGCTGCTGCTCGACCTTCGCGTTGGAGCCCGACGACTCGGCGACGTAGAGGCGGCCGTCCTCGTCGAAGTCGGCGACGATGGGCCGTTCGACGAGCGGCGGTCCCGCGACTCGCACGACCTCGAAGCCGTCGGGGACGGTGAGCGTCGGCCGACCCGGCTGCTGCGCCGATGGCCAGCCGGCGAGCGCGCCGACGCCGAGGGTAACGCCTGCGAGGGCGCAGGCCGCGCGACGCACCGATGTGCTCATACCGCCTCCAGTGGATGCGGCATTGAACACCACCGGCGCTGATTCGCCAAGGCTGCGCCCGGGCCGGCCGCTACGCGTCGTCAATGAGCGTCGTGACGCGCCTCGATGCGGGGCAGGAACCAGGTCAGCAGCCCGGCGAGCGGAAGGAAGGAGCAGACCTGGTAGACCCGCTCGATCCCGATGTGGTCGGCCAGGCCGCCGAGGATGGCGGCGGCGATGCCGCCGAGGCCGAAGTTGAGGCCGTAGAACAGCCCGCCGATGAGGCCGATGCGATTCGGGATCAGCTCCATCGCATAGATGAGGATCGAGGCGAAGGCGCTGGCCATGACCAGGTTGATGACGACCGTCAGCACGCCGGTCCAGAAGAAGTTCGCATAGGGCAGGAGCAGCGAGAACGGCAGCGGGCCGAGGATCGAGATCCAGATGATGCGATAGCGGCCGATCCGGTCGCCCACGATGCCGCCGAGCAGAGCGCCCGCCGCCGCCGCCATCAGGAAGATGAACAGCATCAACTGCGATGTCTGGATCGACACCCCGAAGCGGTCGATCAGGTAGAAGGTGTAGAACGACCGAAAACTCTCGCCATAGGCGTTCTTGGAGAACATCAGCAAGGTCAGGACCGTCAGCCCGGTGGCGATGGTCGCCCGCGAGTGGGGCCGGGCTGCTCCGGCGGCTTCCGAGAGCGACGCGCGAGCGGCGGCGAACCGGTTGCGGATCTCGGTGTGGGCGCCAGCCGTCCAGGCCATGAGCACCATCGCCAGCAGCGCCAGGACCGAGAACCACGCCAGGCTCCTCTGGCCATGCGGCACGATGATGAGCGCGGCCAGCAGGGGTGCGAGCGCTCCCCCGGTGTAGCCGCCGACCTGGAACAGCCCCTGCGCCAGTCCTTGCCTGCTGCCGGAGGCATGACGCGCCATCCGCGTGGCTTCGGGGTGGTAAATCGACGAGCCGATCCCGATGCCCGCGACCGATGCGAGGATGAAGCCGTAGCGCGACGCGAAGGCCAGCCCCACCAGTCCAACGAGCGTGAACGTCATCCCGACGACCGTCGAATACGGCATCGGCTGCCGGTCGGTGTGCCATCCGACGACCGGCTGCAGCAACGAGCCGGCGATCTGGAACGTGAGCGTGATCATGCCGATCTGCACGAACCCGAGGGCGTAGGTGGTCTTGATGATCGGGTAGACCGCCGGGATCAGGGACTGGATCAGGTCGTTGAGCAGGTGCGTCAGGCTCAGGATCAGCAAAACGGCCAGGTGCGTTCGCGGTCTGGCGGTGTGGGGCGCGTGTGCGATCATCCGGTCACGAGGGTACGATATCTGCCGCCTATGCCCATGCGCCGACTGCTCGTGTGCTGCTCGGCCCTTCTCCTCCTGGGCACGGGGTCGCTCGCCTGGCGTGAAGACGGCCCGCCCTACTCGCCGGCCGAGTCGATGGCCACGATGCAACTCGAGGCGGGCTACCGGATCGAGCTGGTGGCCGCCGAGCCGGACATCCAGAGCCCGGTCGCGATGGACTTCGACGAGCAGGGACGCCTGTTCGTCGTCGAGATGCCCGGCTATCCGCTCGACACCGCGCCCACGGGTCGGGTCAAGCTGCTCGAAGATACGGACGGCGACGGGCGCTACGAGACCAGTCGCATCTTCGCCGACGGGCTGGTGCTTCCGACCGGGGTGATGCGCTGGAAGAAGGGCGTGCTGGTGACGGCGGCACCCGACCTCCTGTATTTCGAGGACACGAACGGCGACGGGCGCGCCGACGTCCGGACCGTCGTCATCACCGGCTTCGCCGTCACCAACCCGCAGCACATGGTGAACGGACCGGTCTACGGCCTCGACAACTGGATCCACCTGGCGCACGAAGGACCGACGCAGGCGGTGATCTACCAGGACGTGTTCGGCGATCGCGGCACGCCCTTGCGCTGGCCGGGGCATCCGCACCGGCCGGCCGTCACCGTCGAGCGGCGCGGCGTGCGGCTGCGCCCGGATGCCGGGCGCCTGGAGGCCACGTCCGGCACGTCGCAATACGGCCACGGCTTCGACGCCTGGGGCCGCTACTTCACCACCGAGAACGCCGACCACGCGCGGCACGCCGTGATGCCGGCCGCCTGGCTGGCGCGTAACCCCGACCTGCGACTCGACTCGGCGATGGCGCGGATTCCGGACCACGGCGCGACGGCGCAGGTCTTCCCCATCACGAAACGGCCGACCTTCGAGCTGCTGACCGGCGCCGGCGAGTTCACGTCGGCCTGTGCGATCACGCCGTACACAGGCGGTGCGTTCCCGGACGTGGAAGGCACGTCGTTGTTCGTCGCCGAGCCGGTGCACAACCTCGTGCATCGGGACGTACTGACGCCGGCCGGCGCCACGTTCATGGCCAAGCGCGCCGAGCCGGGACGCGAGTTCCTGGCCGCCGGCGACGCCTGGTTCCGCCCCGCCTTCCTCTCCGTCGGCCCTGACGGCGCGCTCTACGTCGTCGACTATTACCGGCCACGCATCGAGCATCCGGAGTGGACATCGAGCGACGTGCAAAGGGATCCGTCGCCGATGTACGAAGGCCGCGACCGCGGACGGATCTACCGCGTGGTCCGCGCCGACGCCCCCGCATCCCGTCCGGGGCCACCGCGCCTGGGGTCGGCGAGCGACGCCGACCTGATGCGTGCGCTGGAAAGCCCCAACCTGTGGTGGCGACGCACGGCGCAGCGCCTGCTCGTGGACCGGCACCCGCGCCAGGCGATCGCGCCGTTGCGCACGATGGCGACCCAGTCACCGTCGCCGCTCGCGCGGGTCCACGCGCTCTGGACCCTCGACGGTCTCGGCGCGCTCGACGACGCGTCGATCGTGTCGGCGATGCAGGACGCCACGCCCGGCGTGCGCGAGAACGCCGTCGCCCTGGCGGAGCCGCGCCTCCGCTCGTCGCCGTCGCTCGCGAGCCGCCTCGTCGCCATGGTGGACGAACAGGACGCGCGCGTCCGGTTCGTCGTCCTCGGCACCTTGGGGTCGCTGGCGACGCCGGAGGCCGCCGCCGCGCGCCGGGCGCTGCTCTTCGCCCACCTCGACGATCTGTGGATGCAGCGGGCGGCCCTCAGCGCCGGGTCGGCCGAGGCGCCGGCGCTCGTCGACGCGATGTTGCGCGATCGCTCGCGCGTCCTGGCGACCCCGTCCGCTGCGCGCGCCGCCTTCGTCCGCCAGCTGGCGTCGATCGTCGGGGCTCGCCAGAAGGCCGCCGACGTGGCGCGGATCATGGACGTCGTGACCGCGACCCGCGACGCCGACGCCTCGTGGTGGCGCAGCGCCCTGCTCGAGGGGCTGGCCCAGGGCGCGCAGGGCCGGCGGGCCGCCCGCGGGACGCTGCGGGGCATCCGGCCCGCGTTGCTGACGCTGCTCGACGATACCGCGGCCACCGTGCGCGCAGCCACGCTCGCGCTGCTGCGGATCGCCGGCCTGGGCGACGACGCGGCGTGGCAGACCGCCGTCCAGCGGGCGACCACGACCGCCAGCCAGGACACCGACGCGCAGCTCCGCGCCGACGCCATCGCGCTGGTGTCGATGGAACGTCCCGAGCGCCGCGGCGAGTGGCTGACGCGGTTCGTGGCGCCGCACGAGCCGGACGTCGTGCAGCTCGCCGCGGTGACCGCGCTCGGACGCATCGATCCGGGCACGCTCGCGGCGGCCGGGCGGACAGCCGCCCAGGAGGCGGCGCCGCTCACCTCGAACGACGCGATTGGTCGATTCCTGCTCTCGCGGTGGGCCGGCTTCACGCCCGAGGTGCGGGCCCGCGCCGGTGACGTCCTCATCGACGACCCGGCGCGCGCGCGACTACTGGTCGAGGCGCTGTCCGCAGGAACGGTGCCACCGTGGAGCCTGGGATTCTGGCAAAAGCAGGATCTCGTGCTCCACAAGGATCCGTCCATCCGCGCGATGGCGCGGGCGGTGCTCGAGGAGGATCCACAGAAGCACGCCGAGACGGTGCGACGCTACGGGGCGGCTCTCGACCTGACGGGCGAGCCTGGGCGTGGCGCCGAGGTGTTCGCTCGTACCTGCGCCGCCTGTCACCGGCGCGGGGACGTCACCGGCGGCGATCTCGGCCCCGACCTCGCCACGGTGCGGCATCGTCCGCCGGCGAGCCTGCTGGCCGACATCCTCCTGCCGAGCCGATCGATCGCCCAGCACTACGAGACCTACCTCGTCGAACGCCGGAACGGCGACACGGCCGCCGGCCTCCTTGGCGCCCAGACCGCGACGACGATCACGCTGCGGCAAGCCGGCGCACGAGAGCTGGCGATTCAGCGCGCTGAGATCGCGACAATGACCGTA
>JBDSLU010000157.1:0-2773 GCA_039916225.1 Vicinamibacteraceae bacterium | reverse complement strand
CAGCGCACGTCGAGAGTGTAACCTGTCGACTGCGGTTGCCGCGGAGACGGTTGGCGGACTTGATCGCTGCGACCGTCGTGTCGAAGGCGCGCGCGATCCTCTCCAGCGTGTCACCGCGGCGGACCTTGTAGACGACGCGGGCGTTGCGCGGCGGATCGGCCGGCCGGCTCGCTTCGCGGCGCGGCTCGGCGGTGGCCTCGACGCGGGCGTTGCGGGCCGCCGGGGCGTGGGTTTCGGCACGCGCGACCAGCGCCGTCGACGGCGCGCGCGGCACCAGCAGATCCTGGCCGGGGCGGACGCGGGCCTTGGCGGCGAGACCGTTGGCTTCGGCAAGGTCTCCGCGGCTGACCCCCAGCTTGCGCGCGATCGTCGCGACCGACTCGCCGCGCTTGACGCGATACCAGTGCAACGCGGCCAGATCGCTGCCGGTCGCGTTGGCGAGGTGCTCGCGCAGCTTGTCGCCGGTACCCGGCGGCACCTTGACGTCGTAGCGATCGGCGCGGACCGGCGTGGTCCATCGCCGCAGCTCGGGGTTCAACGACTGGATCCCTTCGAGCGGCGTGTCGGTCCACTCGGCGATGCGCCGAAGGTCGACGGCCCGGGTGACGGTCACGCTGTCGTAGGCGAGCGGCTTGTCCGTCGCCATCGGCGCGAAGCCGTACTGGGTCGGGTTGCGGGCGACCACCATCGCCGCCAGGATCAGCGGCACGTACTCGCGGGTCTCGCGGGGCAGGTGGCGCTTGCCGTCGGAGAGCGCCCAGAAGTCCTCGATGCCGCTCCGCTTCATGGCCCGCTGCACGCGGCCGGGGCCGCCGTTGTACGACGCCAGCGCCAGGTGCCAGTCGCCGAACTGCGCGTAGAGCCACTTCAAGTAGTCGGCGGCGGCGCGCGTCGACTTCTCAGGATCGGATCGCTCGTCGACGAACCAGTTGGTCTCGAGGCCGCGCTCCTCGCTGGTGGCGCGCATGAACTGCCAGACGCCGCGGGCCCGCTTCTGCGACTCGGCGACCGGCTTGAAGGCACTCTCGATCAGCGGGATGTAGGCGAGATCGAGGGGCAGGCCTTCCGCCTTGAAGACCTTCTGGATCATCGGCAGGTACTGCGCGCCGCGATCCATGCCCGACTGGATGTGCCCGCGCAGGCGGCCCTGGAACAGCTCGACGTAGTTCAGGACGCGATCGTTGAGCGGGATGGGGATGTCGTGGGCGGCCTGGGCCAGGTCGGCGCGCACGATCTCCGCGGTCGCGGCGGCCGGTGCCGACGCCGCATCGTCGAAGGTCGAGGCGATGGCCAGCAGTTCGTCGATCGGCGCCGGCTCCGAGGGGCCTTCGTTGAACCCGTCGCCCTCGGCCAGCGCCGAGGCTTCCTGGGCGCTGATGCGGTCGACCAGACGGTCGAAGTGATCGCGGAGCCGGGCGTCGGCGCGAGCGCCGGCCGACGACTCGAGCAGGATCGACACCGAGCGGTCGAACTCGCGTCGCGCCTGGTCGAGGTGGCCCTCGGCGAGCTCGCGCTGGCCGTTGGCGTAGAGACGTTCCGACGTGGCAATGAGGGCGGCGACCGGATCAGCTGCCGCGGGCGAGGAAGATGGGGCGGCCGGAGCGGCCTGCGCTGATGAGGGCTTGGGAGCCGGGGATACCACCGGCTGGGCCGGACCGCGGCCACCACAGGCACCGCTGAGCAGTGCCAGGACTCCCAACCATCGCACGCGTGACGCTCGAACCACAGGCGACTCCTTCGGACAGGGCTTACGGTGGGGCTCTACCCCAGGCAATCGACGGGCGACACTACACCGGGGTCCGAACGGCGGTCAATCTCTAAACCCAATCGGCACAACAATAGCGGCTCTCCAGGCGGTCGCGCGGATGCGTGGCGACTGGCGGCCAGCTCAGGCTTGCATGTCGAAGAGCCGTAAGGCTTCTCCGGCGTCGCGGGCCGCGGGCGTGACGATCGTCTTCGGTCCGAGCATGATGCGACGGCCCGCTTTTGCCGCCACGCGGACGTCGTCTTCGCAGACGAAGGCCACCGGAGGAGGGGGCGGGGGTGCCGGGCGGGGGCTGGGGTACCCTGCTGGCGTCACCGACGAGCGTTCAGACGCTGACGGCGCCGGATCGGTTGGTCCGGCCGGCCGGAAGCCGCGAGCACCAAGGAAGGCGTCGACCCGGCTCGTCAGCGGAACGGCAGAGTTGCGGAGGGCCGCCGACGGGGCGGCTTCGTTGGGTCGTGCCGAGCGCAGCTCGTAGGCCAGGCGCTTCACGTTGATGAGGTGGAGCGGGGAGATATTGTCCGAGGTGATGTTGCCACCCCATCCGCCACACCCGAGTGTCATGGCCGGGTCGAGTCCAGTCGTCAGGCCGATGGACCCGAGCGTCGTCGGCGTGTTGACGACGATGCGGAACGCTGGCTTCTTCAGCCCGAACTGCAGGATGACGTCGTCGTTCCGCGAGTGGATCGACATGGTATGGCCCATGCCCCCGTATTGCAGGATCTGCTGACAGCGCAGACAGCCTTCCTGCCAGTCCTTCACCACATAGAAGGAGAGCACGGGGCAGAGCTTCTCGATCGAGAGCGGGAAGTCGCGGCCGACGCCTTCGAGCGGCGCGAGCAGCGCCCGCGTCCCCGGCGGCACCGAGATCCCGGCTTTGGCGGCGACGACCGTGGCGGGACGCCCGACGAGTTGCGGGTTGGGCAGCCGCTGCGGCATCACCAGGACCTTGGCGAGCGCGTCGGTTTCCGCCGGAGAGAGGAAGTAGCCACCCTGGGCGAGGAACTG
>JBDSLU010000156.1:0-14472 GCA_039916225.1 Vicinamibacteraceae bacterium | reverse complement strand
GCTCCGGCCCGTTCTTCGCGCGGCTCGAGAAACGGTGACGCCGTGCGGATTCTCTACACCGCCATCGATCAGATCGTCCCGGGCACGCTCGGCGGATCGACCCACGTCCAGGCGGTCGCCGAAGGCCTGGCGGCGCTGGGACACGAGGTCCACGTCGCGGTGCGCGACGGCGCGGGCGAGCCCGTCCCGCCGCGCGGCCCGGGGCCGAGCCCGGAAGCTGGCGCGACACCTGGCCCGGAGTCCGGCCCCGGGCCGAGCCTGCGGAGGCCCACAGGAACGGTGAACGGGCCGACGTGGCACGACGTGGGGACGCCGCTCGGATCGCCGAACCTGCGGCTGCTGCGGCGCGGCCGCGTGCGGGCGCTGGCCGTCGCGCTGCGCCCGGACGTGATCATCGAGCGGTACCACAACTTCGGCGGCGAGGGCCTGCTGGCGGCGGCGCCCGTCGGCGCCCGCACCGTCCTCGAAGTGAACGCGCCGGTCGTCGACTACCCCGGCTCGCCGAAGCGCACCGTCGATCGCCTGCTCGTCGTCGAACCGATGCGGCGGTGGCGCGAATGGCAGTGTCGCGCCGCCGATCTCATCGTCACGACCGATCGCGCCATCCTGCCGCCCGACACGCCGGCGGCGAAAGTCATCGTGACCGAATGGGGCGCCGACACCGCGCGCTTCCGGCCCGACGCGGCCGGGCCGGTGCCCTTCGCCCGCCAGCCCGGCGATCTGATCGCCGTGTTCGCCGGCGCCTTCCGCGCCTGGCACGGTGTCGGACGCCTGGTCGACGCCATCGCATGGCTCGAGCGTCGCGGCTCGCCCTGGCGCGCCGTGCTGATCGGTGATGGCCCGGAGCGCCCCGCGCTCGAGGCCCGCGTCTCTGCCGAACGCCTGACCCGGGTCGCCTTCACCGGCGCGCTGCCCTACGACGCCATGCCGGCGGCCCTGGCCGCGGCCGACGCCGGCGCCGCGCCCTTTCAGCCGGACGCGCACGCGCCGCTGCGCCACGGCTTCTACTGGTCGCCGTTGAAGGTCTTCGAATACATGGCGGCGGGGCTGCCGGTGGTGGCGCCGGCGCTGCCGCGGCTCCGCGCGATCCTGGCCGAGGGCGACGCCGGCGTGCTCTACCAGGATGACGCTCCGGACGCGCTGGCCAATGCCTTGGACACCCTCGCCGACGCGGATCGCCGACGCCGGCTCGGTGCGGCAGCACGGGCCCGCGCCGAAGCGCATTTCAGCTGGTCGGCGCATTGCCGTGCCCTCGATGCGGCGATGACGGCGATGCGCGCGACGCCGCGCACGCACGCGGGATGACGATGCCGGCGCCGCGTCACGTCCTGCTCGTCACCGACGCCTTCCCGCCCGTCGCGGGCGGCAGCGGCTGGAGCACCTACGAGCTGGCCCGCGGCCTGCGCGCGGACGGCGATCGGGTGACCGTGCTGCGGCCGCGGCCCGGTACGCCGACGGGCCTCCGCGTCGTCACGGACGCCTTCGACGGCTTCGACGTCCTCGAGTTCGGCGGGCCGTCGCCGCCCATTCCGTTCGTGCGCAACTACCTCAAGAACGAGCGGCTCGCCGAACGCCTGACCCCGGTCATCCGCGATCTCGTGCGGGAACGCAGCGTCGACATCGTGCACGGCCAGCATCTGCTCTCGATCCCCGGCGCCATCGCCGGCGCGCACGCCGCCAACGTCCCGGTCGTGGCGACCATCCGCGACTATTGGCCGGTCTGCTACTGGTCGGACCTGATCCACGATCGATCGAGCGCGACGCTGTGCCCGGCGTGCTCGGCCGGGATGATGACGCGCTGCGTCCGGGCCCACGCCGGCGCGGCGTGGCCGGCGGCGCTGCCGGCGATTCCCTACATGCGCGCCAACCTGCGCTGGAAGGCCGATCGGCTGGCCGACGCCGACGCCGTCGTCGCGGTCAGCGCGGTGATGGCGCGCGATCTCGTGGCCCGCGCGCCGGCGTTGGCCGGCCGGCGCGTCGAGGTGATCCCGAACCCGGTCGACGTCGCCACCCTCGATCGCGCGACGCAGGATCCGCGGCCGGCGGCGGTCGCCGGGATCGAGGGACCGTACGCGATCTATGTCGGCAAGCTGGCCTTCAACAAGGGCGTGCAGCACCTGGTCCCGGCGGCCATCGAGGCGAAGCTGCCCTGGCCCTTGATCGTCGTCGGGGATGGGCCCGATCGCGCCGCCCTCGAACAGGCGGCCGGCGGCGCCGGCCTCGATGTCCGCTTCACCGGCTGGCTCGATCGCGCGGCGACGCTCGCGCACCTCGCCCATGCGGCGCTGCTGGTGTTCCCGTCGCACGGGCCCGAGTCGCTGAGCCGCGTGCTGCTCGAGGCCAGCGGGCTCGGCGTCGCCATCGCGGCGATGGACACCGGAGGCACGCGCGACGTGGTCGTGCCGGGCGAGACCGGACTGCTGTCGACCTCGGCGTCCGGCCTCGCTGCGGATATCGCGCGGCTCGTCGGCGACGCATCGTTGCGCGCCCGCCTCGGCGCCGCCGCCCGGACCCGCGTGCAGGCGACGTTCGCGACACCGGCCGTGGTCACGCGCATCGGCGCGCTCTATGACACGCTGATCGCGGAGAGACGCGCCCGTGGCTGATTCGCCGCCGCTCCGTGTCGCGATTCTGGCGCGGTCGGTGCACCCGCTGCACGGCGTCGGCGGCCTCGAGCGGCACGTCTACGATCTGCTGCACCACCTGGCGCGGCGGGGACTGTCGATCACGCTGATCACCCAGCCGCCGACGACGGCTGGTGGGCTCGGGGCCCAGGGCGATGTGTCGCCCCTCTTCGACGCGGCGTCCGGCCACATCGCGCTCCGCACGGTGCCCTACGTGACCTTCCCTGGTGCCGGCCGGCGCGGGACCACCGTGATCGATCGGGCCACCGCCTATCCGATCTTCGGCTGGCGGGCCGGTCGTGTCGCCGTCCAGCTCGTACGCGCCGGCCAGGTCGACCTCGTCCACGCGCTCGGCGCCAGCGGCCTCGGCTACGCGTGGGCGTATCGGCGGCAGCGCCTGTCGGCCCCCTTCGTGTTCAACCCGCAAGGCCTCGAGGAGTTCGGCGGCACGCATCCCGGGTTCGCCCGGCTCAAGCGGCTCGCCTACACGCCGCTGCAGGTCGCCGTCCGAGCCTGCGCCCACGCCGCCGACGCCGTGCTCGCCACCGACCACGCGCTGGTCGCGCCGGTGCGCGCCCACCTGGCCATCGATCCGGCGCGGATCCATGTCGTGCCGAATGCCGTCGATCTCGAGATGATCGATCGCGCCCGCGTCGCCGCCGCCGGCCCGGCACGGGCGCTGCGCGAGCGGCTCGGGCTGGCGACCGGCGAGCGGCTGCTGCTCAGCGTCGGCCGGCTCGAAGAGAACAAGGGCTTCCATGTGCTGGCGGCCGCACTGGCGCAGCTCGGGGCGCGTCCCGGCCACGGAGCGAGCTGGCGCTGGGCCCTGGTCGGCGACGGACCGTTCCGTTCGACGATCGCCTCGGCCATCGAGACCGCTGGCCTCGCCTCGCGCGTCCACCTCGCCGGTCGGGTGAGCGAAGGGGAGCTGGCCGCGTGGTACGCCGCCGCCGATGTCTTCGTGCACCCGACGCTCTACGAAGGCAGCTCGCTGGTCACGCTGGAGGCGATGGCGGGCGGGAAGCCGGTCGTGGCCACACGCGCCGGCGGTTTGCCGGACAAGGTGCGGCCCGGGCATACCGGCTGGCTCGTCGAACCGGGGTCGCCGGCGGCGTTGGCGGATGCGATTGCCGAGGCGCTCGCGCGCGACGACGAGGCGCTGGCCCGCTTCGGCGCGGCCGGCCGCTCCCTGGTCGAGAAGGCCTTCGCCTGGCCGGTGGTCGCGGCGCAGCTCGAATCGCTCTACGACGCGCTGCGATCGAGGCAGTCGTCGCCGCACGCGGCGGGCGTCATGTCATCGACGCGATCGTAGGCGCGGGCGCCTGGCGTCATTCCATCCCCCACCGGATCCGGCGCACCGCGGCGCCGCGATCGTCGCCGGGGCCAGTGGCGAGTGGCCCCGGCAGCACGACGATCTCGAGCCGGCGCGGCAGCGCCCGCACCCGCTGCAGCGGATAGACCACGTGGCGCCAGCCGTCGGCATCGAGGTGGATGCGATCGATGAGGCGTCCGTCGAAGCGGACCTCGACGTCGCGCGGTGCGGCCACCGACCGCCGGACGTCGAACGACAGCTCGGTCGCCTGCCGAGGCACGGTCACGACGGCGCGAGTGCCCGCCCACTGGAAATATTCACCGTCGTCTCCGAGGACCGGTGCCGAGAGGCGCTCGCCGGCCCGTGTGATCGCCCGATCGCGATACTCGCCGGCCAGTCGACCGGACACGACGTAGCCGTGAACCAGGTGCGCGGCGAGCCCCGCCGCGAGCAGCGCACCGACCAGACCGAGCCGACGCCGTGCCGACGTCAGGGACGCGATCGGCGGCTCGAGTGCCGCGGCCAGCCCGAAGGCCGCGAACACCGTCAGTTGAAGCGGGGCCACGTAGAACACTTCCTGGACCTGCCCGTAGATCACGAAGGCCCCGACCATGCCGAGGACGACCGTCGCGACCACGCGTGATCGTCTCGACGCGCCCGGGCGGCGCACGGCGCGGATCGCGGCGACGCCCGACGTGACGACGACCAGCAGCAGGGCCAGCAGCCCGACAGCGCCCTTGCCGGCAAACGTCTGCGCGAAGACGTTGTGCGCGCTGCCGTACATGCCGAGCAGCGGCGATTGGCCGCGCGCGTAGAACGCGCCGCCGGCGAGCAGGTACTCCTGCTGATAGCGCATCGCGAACGATTCGCTGCCGCCGCCGAGGACCGGCAGGAGCGAACCGAGCCGCAGCCCCGCGGTCACGTGCGCCTGGCGATCGGACACCTGGGTGATGGTCCGGGCCCGGGCGGCGAACCGGTCCATCGCGCCAGGCCCGCCGGCGAGACGGATCACGAGCAGACCGAGGGGCAGGGCCAGGATCACGGTGCCGGCGGCGATGGCCAGCAGCCGGCGCAGCGGCGGAACCCTGGTCGAGGCGGTGGTCTCGCCGAACAGGCGGACGATGGCGGCGGCCACCCCGGCGGCGACGATCGCCCCGGTGATCCAGCCACCGCGTTGGTAACTCAGGACGATCGCGGCGAGAGCCGCGGCGAGCAGGGCCACCGCGGCGACGAGGCGCGCGTAGCGGCGGCTCGGAGGTTCGGGGAGACTGGGCTCACGCGCCTGGCGCTGGTCGAGGGGCCACAGCCACAGCGCGAGAATCGCCGGGGTCGCAAAGCAGACGTACTCGGCGAACCAGCCGGCGTGACCGAAGGTCGACTGCAGCCGTTCGTCGCCGCTGACGTTGGTGAACGGATCGGTCGCCCGCAGCACGCGCAGATCGATCAGACCCTGCCGATCGAGCGCCCCCGCGGCGAGGGTCGCGACGAGTCCGACCAGGATGGCGCCGATCACCACCAGCACCGTATCGATGCCGCCGTCCGCGGCCGCGCGCCCGTCGGCCGCGTCGCGCCGGACGCCGACCGCGATGGTCAGCGCGGCCACCGCCGCGTGCAGCGTCAGCACGACCGTCAGGATCGGATAGATCGTCGCGACGACGTCGGCGGTGGCCAGCGCCTCGGGCAAGCGCCGCCACGCCTCGGCGATCGAGGCGGCCCCGACGATGTCCGCCGGCGCGTAGATCGGCAGGCTGCTCAGGCTGAGCAGCGAGGCCCCGCAGTAGGCGACGAGGGCGAGGCCGGCCGGGGCGCCCAGGACGCCGAGCGTCAGGGCCCGATCGCGCGTGGCCAGGCGAGCCAGCCACCCGGGCACGGCACACGCGGTCAGCCCGACGAAGGCGAGGAAGGGACCGGTGGTGGGGCGATGCCCGCAGATCGGGGCCAGCGCGAGGAGCAGCGCGACGGCCAGCACCGGTCGGGCCCAGCCGAGCCCGGCCAGTGTCAGGCCGGCCAGGAGAGTCGTGACCGTCCAGCCATCCGGCCGCGCGACCAGCGTGACGGCGCCGGCGGCGGCCACGACGCCCAGGCCGATGACCAGCGCGGCACCGGCTGCGGGCAGGAGACGCGCGACACCGCTGCCGGCGGTGCCGATGGCGGCGGCAGTCGTCATGGCGGGCTGGACGTGGGCGCCAGCACGACGATCGCGCGCCGGCGCAGACCGGCGATCCAGTCGTCGACCAGCGATTGCCGCCGTTCGGCAGCGAGGCGGGCCCGGACCTCGTCGCGGACGTCGGCGAACGGCCGCGGACGGCCGTCCCGCAGGTAGTCGCGCTCGTGGATCTGGTACCAGGTGAGCGCCTCGTCGTCCGACGGCTGCGAGCCGGCGTCGAAGCGCTGGCGGATGTAGTGCTCGATGCGCACGTCGTCCTCGAGCCAGGCGAGGAGGCGGCCAGGCGAGAGCCCGAGCGCGGCGAGCCCGGTGTCGCCGCCGGCTCGCGTCGTCCGCTCGGCGGCGTCGGCGCGGCTGGTGACACCGCGATCGACGTCGGTGACGGTCGTCCAGAAGCGCTCGACTTCGACCCGCATCAACTCCCGCACCACCAGCCGATCGATCAGCGCGGCGTCGTCCAGCGCGGCCCCGCCGGGAACCAGGTCGAGGGCCCGGGCGGCCCGCAGATCAGACGCCATGATCGGCTGCCCCGACACCACCGCGACGAGACGATCGGCGACGACGCCCTGGCCGGGGGCGACGATGGCGGCGACGCAGGCGAGAAGCGGCACGAAGGGCATCAGAAGGCCTGCCCGATGCTGAAATGGATCGCGTAGCTCGGTTCGCTCTCGTCCGGCACGCCGCGTCGGCTGCCGAGACGGAACCCGAAGTCGACGCGAACCGGACCAACCGGCGATTTGTAGCGGAAGCCGAAACCGGCCGAGGCCCGAAGCGCACCGAGATCGAGGTCGGCGGCACGGCGGAAGACGTTGCCGGCGTCGACGAAGACCACGCCGCCCAGCTCGCGCCACAGCGGCGTCCGCAGTTCGGCGTTGATGACGGTCACGGCATGTCCACCGGTCGGAAAGCCGTTCGGGTCGAGCGTGCCGACGTCGCCGAGGCTGTCGCGGGCGAAGCCGCGCACCGAGGTGTCGCCGCCGGTGAAGAAGCGCTCGCTGGCCGGCAGATCGGTGACCACGTCGATGATCGCCTGGCCGTCCGGGCCGACCACCACGCTGCCCGCGTCGCTGACCCGCGCCGCGTCGCGCTCGAAGCCCTTGGCCAGGCCGACCCGCACGCCGCCGGCGAGGATGATCCGGCGCCGCGACGAGACCGTGCGGTAGGCGAACACCTCGCCGTAGCCCTTGACGAAGCCGACCTGCGAGGCCAGCGCCCGCGCCGCCAAGTCGCCGTCGAGGCCGATGACCAGGCCTTTTGTCGGGTCGAGCAGGTCGTCGCGGGTGTCACGCCGCAGCGCGCCCTGGAACTTCGAGATGCGGACCTGCGGGAACAAACGATCGATGTCCGGGCGATCCTCCGGCGCGATGCGTTCGTCGAACAGCCGGACCGTGCTCAGCGAGTACGACCCGACCAGGGTGATCCGATCCTTGAAGCGCCGCGCGCCTTCCGCCAGCACACCGCGGCGGACGAAGTTGAAGCTCGATCGCACCGCCTGCTCGAAGTAGCCGGTGATGCGCGTGTCGGCGACATCGAAGACGCTCGGATCGCGGAAGCTGAGAAGGAAGCGGTACTCGTTGAAGCCGAAGTCGCTGCCACCGCCGGCCTGGGCCACGCCGGACGGGCGCAGGCTGACGCGGGTGAACAGGTTCAGGGAGCGGTTCGAGCCCCACAGGTTCTGCCGGCCGACCTCGAAGAAGCCGCGGCCGGCCAGTTCGAGCCGCTCGCTGGCCTGCCCACCCGGCGTCTCCTGCCGCAGGTAGCGCCCCACTTCGATGCCGGCGCCGTAGCCGATCGACGTCGGCGCGGCCTCCTCGACGGTGACGACGAGATCGCGCTGCGCTTCCCCGCCTTCGCCGACGTCGGTGATGGTCACGCGCCGGAACAGACCGAGCGCGCGCAGCCGGCGCTGGCTCTCGAACACCTCGGCGAGGCCGAGCGGATCGCCGGGCTTCAGCGTCAGCGCCCGCACGATCGTGTCGGTCGCGGTTCGCCGGTTGCCGACGACCAGGATGCGCCCGACCCGCACCAGCGTGCCCTGGGCGACGTCGTAGGCAATGTCCACGGCCGGCTGGCCGGTGACCGGCGTCACCGTCGAGACGACGCGCGCCCGATCGTAGCCGCGATCGAACAGGACTTCCGACAGCGCGTCGCGATCGGTCGCGATGAGCGGCTCGTAGAAGGGCGCACCGGGCGCCAACTTCAGCTTGGCGCGCAGGTCGGCCTCGGACACGCCGGAGACGCCGGCCAGCCGCACCGCGCCGACGCGGACCAGCGCGCCTTCGGCGACGAAGAGCCGCACGTCGACGAGCCCGCCGCGGCCCGGCCGCGCCGCCGTCGCCGCGGCGTCGCGCTCCTCCATCGTCACCTCGATGCGGACGTCGCGGTAGCCGGCGCGCCGGTAGCGCTCGCGCAAGGCCACGATCTGGCTGTCGACCGTGCTCTCGACGAAGACCTCGCCGGGCACCGCCGGCAGCACGGTGGCGATGTCGGCGCGGGTGAGCGCCTGGGCGCCGTCGACCTCGACTCGCCCCAGCCGGAACACCTCGCCGGCCTTGACGGTAAACGTCACGGCGAGGCCGCCGGGCGAGGCATCGCGGCGGTAGCCGGCCTCCGCCCGCCAGTGGCCCTGCTGTTTGAGGAACTGAAGGATCCGCCGGAGCGAATCCTCGAGCAGGTCCTCGTCCACCGACGCTTCGCGCGCGACCGGCACCAGTTCTGGCCGCCGCGCGTCCGGAATGGGATCGCCCTCCCAGCGCAGCGTCACGAGTGGCCCGGGCGTGATGGTGATGACGACGTCGATGACAGGATCGCCGGCCGGCGACGTCCCCGCCGGCGTCGCCCGGACCAGCGCCGAGGCCTCGTAGTGGCCGTCGCGGCGGAGGCGGGTGCGCACCTCGTCCAGCTGACGCTCGACGTCCGGGCCGTCGTAGATCACGTTCGACGCGACGTGGATCTCGCCGAGGAGCTTGGCCGGCACGCCCTCGCTGTCGATCGACACCTTGCCGACGCGGGCGCGGCGGCCGGCCGCCACGTCGAAGCGCAACGTCGTGCGGCCACCCGGGTCGGTCTCGAGCGCCGTCGTGACGCGCGCCTGGACGAAGCCGCGCGCCGCCAGTTGCATGGCGAGGTGCTCAGCGGCGGCATCGGCACGGGCGGGCGCCGGCTGGGCGCCGAACCGATCGACCACGAGGCGGCGCAGCGCCCCGCCGTCGAGGCCGAGATCGCCACGGAACGCCAGCTCGCTCACGACGTGGGTCGGGATGAGGCGGTAGGTGACGCGGATGCCGCCGGCCGTGCCCACCGGCTCGATGGCCGCCTCGGCGCCGGCGAACATGCCGGTGTTGAAGAAGTGCCGCAGCGTCGTGCGCAGGTCGACGAGCGAGAGCTGCGCGCCCGGCGGCGTCTCGACCAGCGAGACCCAGCGCGGCTCGACGGTCGGCTCACCGGCGATGATGACCGCCACTTCGAGGACCGTATGGCCGGCCCACGCCGCCACGTCGGTTGGCGCGGTGGTGGCCATCGCCGCTGCGGCTGCCGGCGCGGCGGACCCCGGCGGCGGAGCCGGCGCCGGTTGGGCGGCGATCGGCGTCGCCACGGCGAGCGCGGCCAGCGTCGTCACGAGCCCGGTCCAGAGCGCTGCCACCCGCCACCGCTGCCGGGCGCCCCGCCAACGCGTCCGGCCTGTCACTAGAAGACGTGCCTCACGCGGACGTCGATCGCGTAGGTCTCGTCTTCGTTGCGCGACAGGATCCACGCGAAGCGCTCGCTCTGGTTGTATTCGATGAGCAGGAGCTGCTCCGGACGGGCCGAGGTCAGCGGCTGGGCGTAGGTCAGGAACAGGCGATCGGAGAGCCGCTTGCCGATGGTCAGCCGTGCCGTCGGGCTGAGGCGCGCCGACTGCAGGTTCGACAGGTCGCCGAGCGACGGCGTGATCGACACCGTGTCGACGCCGAACGTCTTGCGTACGACCTTGCCGACCTCGGACGAAATCGGGTTGGCCAGCAGCCGCGTGGCCCGGGCGACCAGCAACTCTTCCTCGGTGCGATCGCGCAGCCGCAACGCGCTCAGCTCGGCGTCGCGCGTGTCACGCAGATCGCCGAACAGCATGGCCAGGATGTCGACCGTCGACAGCGGCGGATCGGAGGAGAAATCCCACGCGAACCGATCGCGCGTGCCCGAGGCCCGGAACGTGACGCGGTAGGTCTGGCCAGGGGCCCGCGCCCGCGTCTCCGCTTCGATGTCGAAGAACGGGTCGACGCGGGTCGGGTTGGTGAACTCGATGGCGCCGCGGGTGACGAGGTAGCGATTGCCTTCGAGCAGCAGCTCGCCGCGCTCGATGTCGGCGCGGCCGATGAGCGACGGCCGATCGTAGGTGCCGCGCAGCGTCAGATCGGCGCTCGAGACCAGCCGCGCCGACGGGCTGTCGATGCGCAGCGCCGACGGCGCGTCGATCTTCAGGTCGAAGCGCAGCGGGAAGCCGGACGGCGCCGTCGTCGGCGTCGTGGTCGCGGCGCCGGCGGAGGCCGCCAGGCCGAACAGTCCGGCACCTTCGGTGTCGACCGACTTGATGAACAGGGCGTCCTTGACGTGGACGGTCCCGGTCAGCACCGGTGAGCCGACCGGGCCACGCAGCGCCAGATCGGTGTCGACCTGCGAGCGGAAGCCTTCCGGATAGCGCACCCGCATGTCGCGGCCGACCGCGGTGAGGTTGTAGCTCTCCAGCGTGCCGTTGCGGATGCCGATGCGGCCGCCGAAGCGGACCTCACCACCGCCCATCCGTCCCGACAACGTGTCGATGCGCAGCCCGCCGGCGTCGAACTCGACCGTGCCGTTGACGCCGTCGATCGAGTGCGGCAGGCCGAAGTAGCGCAGGCGCCCGTCGGTGAGGATGGCGGTGCCGGTGATGACCGGCCCGCGCGACGGCCCGGTGATCTCGGCCTGCACCTTGGCCGAGCCGGACGACCGGATATCGCGGAAGAAGCCCTGCAGCAGGCTCAGGTTGGCGTCGCCGAGGGCGCGGACCCGCAGGCGATCCTCACTCACGTGCGCGTCACCGACCAGCTCCAGCGTCGTGCCGTCGCCGACGACCCGCAGCTTCTCGATGCGCGCGACGTCGTCCTTGAGCGACAGGCGGATCGGGCCGTCGTTCCGCAGGTGATAGTCGAAGAGCCGCAGGTCGACGTCCTCGATCGAGCCCTGGACGCTCAGCTTCGAGGTATCGCGCAGCGGGCCGACCACGCGGAAGCCGCCGCTCGCCACCACCGTCGTGAACGGCGACAGGCGCGGCTCGAGCAGCCGGACGTAGGGGTCGATGGACGTCCGCGAGAAGCGCAGCGTCAGGTCGGCGTCGCGCGTCGGCGTCAGGGTGATGCGGCCGCCGCCCGAGACGGCGAGCCGGGGCGACGCCCCTTCCAGCTGGGCGATGCTGACCTCGTCACCGCGGACCTCGACGCGGCCAGTGAGCTGGCCGAGCCCCTCTTCCGCGGCGAACAGATCGACGACGCGGCCGCGGACGCTGTAGCGCGGCTCGTCGAAGGTGCCGCTGCCCGACGCCGAGAAATCGAGCAGGCCGGTCAGGGGCAGGGTCGGAAAGCGCGCGATCGCCAGGCTCTCGACCGGCACGCGGCGGGCGTCGGCGTTGAAGGAGTAGGTGCCCTCCCAGCCGACGAAGGCGGCGCCGGTGACACTGCCGGTCGACTTGCGCACGTCGAGGGTGTCGAGGCGGACGCCGGTGCCCTCGAAGCGGAGCGCCGCCGAAGCCGTCTCGAAGGCCTCGCCGTACGACGAGCCGGCGTCGATCTGCATGCGCCCGAATCCGAACGGACCGCGGTACGGCCCGTAGATGCGGAACTCGCCGGTGAGGGTACCGTCGACCTGGTAGTCGTCCAGCTCGAAGGCGTGCTTGAGGTCGACGACGGGCCGCCCCTGCATGCGGACGCGGGCGTTGATCTCCTCGCCGTGATCCTTGCGCGGGAAGCCGAGACTGAAACGGCCGTCGATGTCCATCGTCGAGGCGCCGCGGGTGATGTGCGCCGTGGCGAGATCGACGTAGCTGTTCTCGATGACCAGGTCGGCGGCGGCGGCGCCCCACTCGACGTCCCAGGCGCGCATCCGCTCGCCGGTGAAGCGACCCTCGACGCGCGGCCGGCGGAAGGCGCCGAGCATCGTGCCGTCGAAGCGGCCCGCGCCGCCGACCGGCACCGGACGGGCCGGGCTGCCGAACGCCGTCATCACGGCGGTGAGAAACTGGTCGCTCTCCTGCCAGTCGCCGCTGGTCACGTGGAAACCCAGCGCCGATCGATCGCCCCACGCCGTCTTGCCCTGCAGCTCGATGTAGGTCGACGCCGTCGCGAGCCAGCCGGGCGCGAAGGTCACCCACTCCGGTCCGTAGGTGTAGCGGATGGCGCCGCCGATCGGCGTGCTGAAGAGCAGCGGGAACGTCGACGGCTGGCGGCGGGGCGTCACCGGGAAGCCCTTGGCGTTGAGGACGCGAGGGAGCGAAGCGAAGGCCTCGGTCGGCTCCGTGCTCGGCGGCAGCGTCCGATCCTGCAGCGGCGTCGCCGCCGCGACGCGGATGTCGCCTTCGCCGCTGTGCTCGCGGAAGCGGCCCAGCGGCCAGGTCAGGACGTTGCGGCCGGTGGCGCGGCCGTGCAGCCGAAGGCCGGCGAACTGGCGGGCCTCCATCAGGCCGGCGACGTCGAGGCCGTCGTAGGCCGCCTCGAGGCGGGCGATCCCCGGCCGCAGGGGATCGCCGAGCGGCTTCATCGAGAAGTCGATATTGAGGCGCCCGTCGTGGAAGCCGGCGCGCGTCTTCGTCACCTCGAAGCGGTCGCGCGTCCAGACCAGCGACCCTTCCATGCCGGCGAAGCGCCAGTCGTTGAGGCGCATGTCGAGGCTGGCGAAACGTCCCGCCAGCTCGCGACCGCCCTTGAACAGGTGATAGGTGCCGGCGAACTCGCCCTTGCCGGTGAGGGTGAATTTGTCGCGCGCCCAGAACAGCGACTTCATCCGCGGGAAGTCGATGCGCGATCGCACCGCGTAGGTCTGCTCCGGCCAGCGCGCGGTGTCGATCTCGCCCACCGCGTGCGACACGGCGCCGTCGGTGATCAGGTCGATGCCTTCGAGAACGATCTTGCCGCCGTCGATCTTGAAGCGGCTGGTCAGCCGGCTCCACATCGGCTCGAAGCGGGCGATGCGAATCGTCGCCTGGTCGAAGGCGGCGGTGCCGCGGTAGACGTCTTCCTTGCGGATCGCGACCTCGAGGTTCGGCGCCACGATCGACCACGGCGCGCCGTGGTCCTGCAGTTCGAAGGTGCCGCGCGTCGCCGTGACCGTGCGCACCGTGGTGACGAAACGCTTCGGCCCCTTCGGGCCGTCGCTGGTGAACTTCGGGAAGTTGTGCCGGCCGTCCTTGAAGGTCTCGACCGTCATGTGCCAATCGGCGACTTCGACGTCCTCGACGATCAGGTCGCGGCTGATGATCGTCCACCACGGCACCTTGACGGTGATCCGCTTGGCGGTGAAGAAGGGCCGGTCGCCAGCCGAGAGGCCGCCGATGCTCAGGTCGGTGACGACGAAGTGCCCGCTGAGCAGCTGCGCCGACAGGCCGCCGATGTGGAACTCGCGCTTGAGGAAGCCGGCGCCCCGCCGCTCGGCCAGGCCGCGCAGCGACGGACCGAGATCGATGCTGAAGAGGGTGACGAGCCCGACCGCGAGGATCACCGCAACCGCGGCGAGCACGAAGCGCACGAAGCGCCGCAGGCGGGGCAAACGGCGGCGGCCGGGAACGTCAGCCGACGCATCGGGTGGCGCGTCGGGCAGCTCGGGAATGGGCTCGGCGGAATCCACAGTCACACGTCGGACACTGGTGCCGGGCAGGCCACCCCTCACTGTAGCAGAAACACCGCGATGTTCAGGGCGGATCGGCTCGCTGGCGCCGGCTCGGATCGCTCGTCCGCGGTCGTGAGCAGCGGCAACCTTGAATCGCAGAGGACGAGTCACCACAATAGGGCGTCCGTGCCCGCCGAGAGTTCCGCGATCCCTGCCCCGCTGCTCGCCGCCGCTCCGCCTGTCGACGTCCGCCCGGCACGCTGGCCGTGGCTCGCCGTCGGCGGTCTGGTCGCGCTCGCCCTGGCGCTCCGCCTCGGCTGCCTGTTCTACGTGCTGGGCTCGGATTTCGCCTGGCACGACGCCGACGCGTATCTGGCCAAGGGCGCGCGCCTGGTCGAATCGGGCGGCTTCCGGTGGACCTACGACGCGGTGGCCTATCCGTGGGGCGGTCGCGTCTACGCCCTGCCGCCGCTGTTCTCGCTCTACCTCGCGCCGTTCGCGCGCTTCGCCAGCTATCCCTTCAACGCCTTCGTCGGGCT
>JBDSLU010000155.1:0-9138 GCA_039916225.1 Vicinamibacteraceae bacterium | reverse complement strand
CGGACCGATGCGAAGGGCTACGTCTCCGGCCCCTACCCCCGCGGACGGTTCGCCGACGCCTTTGCCGAAGTCGCTCGCGTCCAGACGCCGCTTCGCCTCGAGGACGACGGCAGCCTTCCATTGCGAGTCGTCTTCGCGATGAGCTTGCCGGCGGATGAGGCCGGTGTCGATCCGCCCTCGACCGGCGCGACGCCGCCTCGTGCGCCCGACGAGGACGATCTGCTGAACTCGCCCGAGTCGTTTTCGACCGATCTCGGCACCGGGCGCTGCGTCGACTTCACCGCCCCGAACAGGACGCTCGAGGAGCTGCCGTTCTACAAGGTCGTCCGCACGACGGATCCCGAGATCAAAGGCACGCACCTCGAGCCGCCGATCAAGCTGCCCCGCGACTTCAGCACCTGGATCAAGCAGCTCGCCTTCGGCCACGAGACCATCGACAGCAAGCTGAAGGTCCGGCCCACGCCAGGCGCCGCACTGGAACTGACCACGACCACCGACGCGCTCGCGGCCACCCTGGAGCCAGAGACGACGGCGCAACCGGCGAGCGCCAGCAGCGACCGTGCCCGCGCCGCCCTCGACTCGGCGCCAGCGCTCCCCCCGTTGGTTGGCCTCCACACGCACGGCGTGCGCGAGGTCGCACAATGGCGCGCGGCCATCGATACGACGTCGATCGACACAGCGCTCTCACAGACGCTGCCGTTCCTGTCCGCCGAGAGCTTGCGCACCGTGCTGGTCGATGCCGACGACTTCACGCCGCTCAGCCTGATGACCGCCGAACGGCTCTCCGCGCATCAACTGCTCAAGGACATCCTGCGCGCGCAGCGCGGCCAGGCTGCCGGGCGAGCGCCACTCGACGAATTGAACCCGGTCGATTGGGACGACACGCCGACCTTCTACCAGGCGACGACGATCGCGCACGGGCACATCCTGCAGTTCCGGCAGGTGTGGAAGGCGGACGGCTACTCGCTCGGCGATCTGCTGCACAGCATTCCGCTCGCGCCCTGCCAGAAAAAGCAGATCGTCACGATCGACTGGGACCGGCGCGAGGATGCGACCCGCACCGAGGACCTCACCGAGCGTGAGGTTCTGTTCGCCAATCTCGTCCGCGATCGCGACGTCAAGGAAATGATGGACACGGCCCTCAGCGAGTCCATCGACGGTGGATCGACGGCCAAGACCTATGGCGGCGGGGGCGGCCTGGGGTTCGCGATCGGGCCGCTCGTGGTCGGTGCGGCCGGTGGCGGCGGGGGCGCCGACTCCGAGGCCTGGCAGGACTCGTCGCGCGAGATCAGCGGCCAGACGATGCAGGAGTTGAAGGACCGCATCACGCAGTCCGCCGCGGCGGTGCGGAGCCAGCGGGCGACGGTCGTGCAGACGCTCGGTCAAGGCGAGCGGAGCAAGGTCACGACCGAAGTCATCGCCAACCACAACCACTGCCACGCGCTGACGATTCAGTACTTCGAGGTGCTGCGTCACTTCCAGGTGCTCGAGGAGCTGGCGGAGGTGCGCGAGTGCCTCTTCGTGCCATTCCTGATGTCGCGGTTCCACGATACGAAGGTGCTGCGGTGGCGCGAGGCGCTGAGCCGCAACCTGCTCACGCGAAGCCTGCAGCCCGCCTTCGACGCCATCGAGCGCATTCAGCTCAACTATGTCGGTTTCGACTTTCCGCTCGGGACGTTCGCCGAGGAGCCGCTCGAGGGACTCGAGGGAGAGCTGCGCGTCCGCATCACCATTGCGCGGCCGCGCGATCCGAAGAAGGACGAAGCCGACTACTTCGAGAAGGTGTGGCCGTTCTGGCCAAAGCTGATCGGCGGAAACCCGGCTGACGTCTACGAACGCTTCCTGGCCAACCAGCGATTCAAGGACATCATCTTCCGCGATCAGCTCGCGCCGCAGATTGCCGAGCAGTTCATCGCCTCGCTCCACGTCGTCCTGATCGACGAGACGGGCGCCGAAGAGGAAGCGAACCTCGATCCCACGCTGGCATCCAAGTACCGCACCGGCACGACGCACATCGTCACGCTGGCCGACAGCGGTAACACGCCGCCGATCGCGAGACGGAGGATCGTCGCGGTCGAGATCCGGACCGAGCACGAGCTGCCGGAGCACTCGCAGGTGATCGTGGAAGGCGCGACCTTCCGCTACAACACGCGCCACCTGCGCCACCCGCTCTACCAGAACGACCGCGTGCTCGACGATCTCCTGCTCGGCGATCCGGTGTTCCTCTCGACCTCCAGATTGACGCAGCAAGAGGAGCGCAATCCGCGAGCCGAGGATTTGGACCTGCGACGCCGCCTGCTGACGCACCTGAACGCGAACGTGGAGTATTACCACAAGGCGATGTGGTGGACGCTCGACAAGGAGCGGCGCTTCATCCTTCTCGACGGATTCATCGCGCCCCACTCGGGCGGGCGCAGCGTCGCCTCCGTGGTCGAGAACAACCTGATCGGCATCGTCGGCAACTCCCTCGTCTTTCCGGTGGTGGCGGGCTTCCAGCTCGACCCGCGCTACCGCGCCTTGCGCGACGACGCGGATCGCAAGAAGCTTCTGCCGACCCTGTTCGATCTGTACGCGCCACTCACCCCCAACGTGCCACGTCAGGTCAGCGTGCCGACGAAGGGCGTGTTCGCCGAAGCGGTCATGGGCGCGTGCAACTCCTGCGAGAAGATCGACGAGAGCCGGTTCTGGCGCTGGAGCGAGGCGCCGTGCCCCGACGACCCACCGCGCATCGCGGAGGTGACGGTGGCCAGCCGCGCGAGCGCGACACCGAACCTGACGGCGACCGACTTCCCGGCGCCCATCGTCGCGTTCCAGAACGTCCCCCAGGCGCCCGACCCCGGCGGCCTGAGCGCCGCCCTGGGACTGCTCGGCCGCGGCGATCTGTTCCGCGACATCACCGGCCTGACCCAGAACCAGCGCAACGCGCTCGGGGCGCTGCAGTCGTCGCTGGCCACCGCCCAGGCCTTCGGGCAGGAAGCCGTCCAGCTCGCGCACGCACAAGCGGCGCAGCGCAGCATCGATCAGACGCTCAACAGCCTCGAGGCGGCGAAGAAGGACGGCCGGCTCACTGACGACGCCTCCCGCGAGGTTTCGAAAGCGGCGCTCAAGGCGCTCATCGGACAACAGGGCGCGCCGGACAAGGACGCATCGATCGCCGACACCGCCACCGTTCAGGAAGCGATGAAGGCGGCCGGCGATGCGAAAAAGAGCACGGTGACCGTCAAGGAGGAATCGGCTGGCGAGCAGCAGACCGTCGAGGTGTCACAGGAAGGCGGCCCTGGCGCGGAAGGACAGCCCGCACAAGTACCCGCTCTCGCGGGACCGGCGAGCATCCTGCGAGGCACGACCGGACGCTACGAGATAACGAACCTCCCGGCCGGCGCGACGATGTCGAACTGGAAATTCAGGGATGGATCGTTCGTGTTCTCCAGGCCCGGCAACAACGATGTGGCGCACTGGGAAGGCAATATGGTGCGGAGCGGCCGCATCTCGGTCGATGTCACCGTCGGGGGCAGGGCCACCTCGCTGGCCCGTAGCGTCGTGGTCACGCCCCGACAGTGGTCCGAGAACGCGCCAGCCATTCCACTGGGGCGATCGGGCAACGGCACGCTTGCGCAGCCGCCTCGAGAGCAGACCGCCCTTGGCCTCACGCCGACCAGAGGGGACAGGGTCGTCAACACGAGCCTCGTCCTTGATGGGCCAAATCAGGGGTTCCAGTTCTTGCCGCGTGAGCCGGTCAGTTGGAATGTGCATGCGTTCAGCAACGATGCGCTCTATGACCCGAGTCACCCGTTCCATCGCGCCCACGCCCGCAACCCGCTTCCGGCCGGGCGCATCTCGATCGCCCAACTCCGGCAGGATGTGGAAGCGCACGAAGGGATCATCCCCCCGCCGGCATCCGCCCCGGCAGGATTTGGCAGTCACTGGCAGAAAGGACTCACGCACCTGCGCGCGAATCCGATCAATGCGCCGCGCGAGAACGACGTCACGCACACGTCTGTTGAAACGAACCAGGCCTATGGCAGCCGGATCTTCAACATTGTCGACACCGCCGCCAACGCAACCCTCGCCGCGACGGCTCCACATCCCGCGACGTTGTTCCCGGGCGTCACGCGCTATTTCGCCTATCCGCTGATCAGCCCCAGAAGCCTGGCGCTGCAGGTAGGCGGCCCAGACGGACTGCTGACGGTCGCGAACCCCGCGGGTGGTACCTCCTGGCAGGCCAGCAATGCCAAAGTCACGCTCAACGGGCAAACGGCGACACAAACCAAGGTCAAGCCGGTTTCCGCCGGAACAACGACCGTCACGGTCACCAATGCCACTGGCGACACAGACGAAGTCACGGTCGTCGTCACGTAGACGCCCGAAGCGAGCAGAGTGATCACGCTATGAAAGTCATTCGCGGAAGGCTACGTGGCGCAGCAAGCGGCTATCAGGACTACGCCGTCGAGCTCGCGTTCGACGCCGGGCGACGGCCAGCGTCCGGGACGGCACCGGAGGAGACGTTCCCGTTCTCGGCGCGCGCGCGAGCCGCCGACGCCGGAACCTTCGTGCTGGAGATGCCAGACGACACCCAGCCGGTAGGCGTCATTCGCATCGCGGTCTTCGATCCTGGTGGCGTGAGCCTCCATCAGGAGACGCGCGAGGCGCTGCCGCCTCCCAATCAGACCCTCCGACTCGACGTTCAACCGAGCGTCCCATTCGAGCTCGACGAGCATCCAGACCCGTTCGTCGACGCGCCGACGGTCTTCACCGGTCATCTCATCGAACGGAGCGGCCGGGCGACGCTCGCCGGGCGGCAGGTCATCCTGTTCGGAACCCGCGAGCTGACGCCGGGCGGAGGGACCGATCCCATCGAGAGCGTGTTGGGCGTCGCGCAGGCGGCGCGCGCCGGGTATTTCTCGATGCCCTACCCGCGCCTGTTCCTCACCGCGGCCCGTCTGGAGGTCGCGGGTAACGTCGCCCCCTCCGGTTCGGCGATCGCGCTCGGCGCCGAGCGCCGGCTTCCGCCGGAGGTCCGCGTGCTCGTGGATATTCCGACAGACGCCCCGGTGCCGCCGAAACCCGGTCTGCCGCGCGATCCGGACCCCGATGATCTCGTCAACGCCCCGGAAGTCTTCACGACGGATCCGGCGGCGGGCCGCTGCGTCAAGCTGAACACGCCCAACCGCACGCTGGAGGAATACCAGTACTTCACCATCGTCCGCACGACCGATCCGTTCATCCTCGGACAGCGTCCTGTCGTGCCGCCGCGCCCGCCCAGGCCCGTGCTCGAGCTCGCGGGTCAGCTCGCCCTTGGTTACAAGTCGCTCGATGCCACGCTGCAGCCCGCCCGCACCTCCGATCGGCTCGGCAAGCGACCCCCGTCGATTTCGTTCGATCAGAGCGGCGCCGCGGTCGCAGGCAGCTGGCGCAACTACCTGGATCCGGAGAGCGTGGCCAAGACCCTCGAGTCGGACACGTTGCGGATCTCGCCCGACGTGCTCGCCAGCGTGCTCGGCGATCCCGACGGGTTCACCCCGATCCAGTTGATGGCCGCCGAGCGGCTGTCGGCGTTCAATTACCTCAGGGACATCATCGCCTGCGACCGGCGGCCGCCGCGCGGACGGCACGACATGACGGCCGACAATCCGGCCGACTGGGACGGCCTGCCCCGCTCGGCGCAAGCCGCGACGATCGCGCACGGCCACATGCTCCAGTTCCGCCAGACCTGGAAGGCCGACGGCTATTCGATGGGCGACCTGGTCTACAGCCTGCCGCTCGCCCCGTGCCAGAAGAAAGAGATCGTGATCGTGGACTGGGATCGCCGCGAGTCGGCGATCCGGTCCGAGAGCCGGGTGTTCGAGGAGCGGCTCGACGCGCGATTGGAGCACGACCGCGGCATCAGCGAGATCGTCAAGTCGGTGCTGACCGAGAGCGTGCGCGGCGGCTCGAGCTCGAACGTCTGGGCGGCGGGCGGGGGCTTCGGCCTGGGCATTCCGATCGGCGCGGGCTTCCTCGGCGTCGGCGGCGGCGGCGGGGCGGGCGGCGCCTCATCCGACGCGTGGCAGGACAGCTCGCGCTCCCTGACGGCCAGCGCGCTGCAGCAGCTGCGCGAGCGCATCACGCAATCGGCCTCGGCACTGCGCAGCCAGCGGGTGTCGGTGGTGCAGAGCGTGCGTCAGGGTGAGACGCACCAGGTCCAGTCGGAGGTGGTGGCCAATCACAATCACGGCCACGCCATCACCATCGAGTACTTCGAGGTCCTGCAGCACTTCCAGCTCCACCAGCGCCTGGTCGGCGTCCGCGAATGCCTGTTCATTCCGTTGCTGATGACGGACTTCACCGACAGCAAGGTGCTGCGCTGGCGCGATGCTATCGAGCCGTTCCTGCTCAAGCCGGAGCTGGCGGAGGGGTTCGCCGCCATCGAGCGCATCCAATCCGGCTACGTGGGGACCGACTTCCCGCTCGCGAGCTACGCCGAGCAAGTCATGCGCCGGGTGAGCGGTGAGCTCAACATCCGCCTCAGCATCGCCCGCCCGCGCGATCCTGAAGAGAACGAGCCGATCGACGACTACTTCGCCGACGTGTGGCCGTTCTTCGGACCGCAGCTCGCCAAGACGCTCTACAACACCCACCTGAAGAACCAGCAGGAGGCCGACCGGCGCTTCCAGGCCGATCTGGCGCCGCGTATCGCCCGCGCCTTCATCGACTCGATCTCGGCCCGCTTCAAGCGGCTCAACGACGCCTTGGAACCCGCCCATCTCGACGTGACGCTCGTCGGCGCCTACCGCGAGGGCAAGGGGCACCTCGTGCGTGTCAACCCGACGATCACCACGCCGCAGCTACCGCGGAATCAGGTCAAAGGGCTCGAGTTCTCGACCGGATTCGAGCTGCCGGCCGGCTCGCAGGTGATCGTCGAGCTCGCGTCGATGCAGTACGCGGCCGACACCCATTCCGAGACGCTGCACCATAGTCCGCGCCTGTTCTCGGATCTCAAGGCCGGCGATCCGCTGTTCCTCAACACGACCCGATTCACCGACCTGGAGCGCCGTAACCCCCGCCAGGAGGATCTCGGCAAGCGTCGCCAACTCCTCCGCCATCTCAACGAGAACCTCGAACACTACCATCGCCTGATCTGGTGGCGGATGGACGCCAGCCGCCGCTTCATGCTGCTCGACGGGTTCGAGGCTCCATTTACCAACGGCCGCAGCGTCGCCTCCGTAGTCGAGAACCGCATCGTCGGCATCGTCGGCAACTGCCTGGTGATGCCCGTGGCTCCGGGCTATCAGCTGGATCCGCGCTACCGGCAGCGCATCCTCAATCCTGAGGAGGGCGAAGTGCGACCGCCGACGCTGCTCGATCTCTACACCCCGCTCACACCACCGCGACCGCTGCGATTGAGCCTGCCGACGAAGGGTGTCTTCGCCGAAGCGGTGATGGGCGACTGCAACAGCTGCGAGGAGATCGACGAGACCCGCTTCTGGCGGTGGGAGCAGGAGCCCTGCCCGGACGACCCGACGGCGATCGCGCCGGTCTCGACGGCAAGCCTGCAGACGCCCGGGCCGGTCCTCACGCCGAAGGACTTCGCGGCGCCGATCGTCGCGTTCCAGAACGCCCCAGCGGCACCGGCGCCGACCGATCTCAGCGCCGCATTCCAGGTCCTGGGTCATGCCGATGCCTTCCGCGACATCACCGGCCTGGCGCAGAACCAGCTCAACGCGTTGTCGGCGCTGCAAAGCTCGCTCAAGACGGCCGAGGCGTTCGGCAAGGACGCGGCCGGCTTCGTGAAGGCCGAGGAAGCGCGCCGCGGGCTGCCCAGGTCGCTCGACGCCATCAAGAGCGCCAAGCAGCGCGGTCTGATCAACGACCAGGACGAGAAGGAGCTGACGGCACAGGCATTCCAGACGGCGCTTGGCCTGCCGGCCGGAACTGGCGAGAAGCCGGTGCAGAAGCAGTCGATCAAGGATCTGATGAGTTCGGCCGCCAAGTCACCGAAGATGAAGACGTCGGTGACCGACCAGGTCGGCGATCGGAAGCAGACCGTCACGATCGAGAAGGACGACACCGGGCCGGCCGCCATCGATGTCCAGGTGCCGGGTCGCCTGAGGCCCTTGAAGCAGGCGAACGCGATGGCCTGCTGGGCCACGGTCGCGACGATCCTGGTCTCGTGGCAGAAGGACACGAACGCGACGGTCGAGAGTGTGCTGACCGAGGCCGGGCAGGAGTTCCTCGATGCGTTCATCGCGGAGCAAGGGCTCAAGAGCGCCGACAAGCCGGCGCTCCTGCAGCGCCTCGGCCTGACGGCCGAACCTCCGGTGAGCTTCGGCGTCCAGGGCTTCGACCAGTTACTGCGCGCGCACGGCCCGCTCTGGATCACGGCCGACGAAGAGCCCGGCGCGAACTTCTCCGTCCATGCGCGCGTGCTCATCGGCCTGCGAGGAGACGGCACGCCCGATGGCACGCAGGCGTTCTTCCTCGACACCGATCCGGATGCCCCCTCGCCCGATTCCGAGTCGGTCGCGGAGCTGCAGGAGAAGCTGACGCAGCTGGCGATCGGCGATGCCGCCGGCGGCGGGGCGTTTCGCGCGCAGATCGTGCATTTCTAGGCCCGCTCGAGCCGCTGACCGACATCGATCGCGGCGTGGGCCAGCCTTGCTGGTCCACGCCCTCGGCGCTACTCTTGCGCCATGCGACCCCTTCGCTATTCCATCAACGTCACCCTGGACGGGTGCTGCGATCATCGCGAGGGAATCGCGGACGAAGAGGTCCATCGACACGCGGTCGAGAACATCGGCCAGGCCGATGCGCTGCTTTTTGGCCGGGTGACGTACCAGATGATGGAGGCCGCGTGGCGACTGTCGACCCGGACGGTCACGATGCCAGAGTGGACGGAACCGTTCGCCCGGACGATCGACGCGGCCAGGAAGTACGTCGTGTCGAGCACCCTGGACCGGGTCGATTGGAACGCGGAGCTCGTCCGCGGGAATCTGCAGACGGCCGTTCAGCAGCTCAAACAGGAGTCGGGGAAAGGCCTGTTCGTGGGAGGCGTGATGCTCCCGCTGGCGTTGGCGGAGCTGGGGTTGATCGACGAGTACGAGTTCGTGGTGCACCCCAGGATCGCCGGCCACGGACCGACGGTGTTCGCGGGGCTGTCGA
>JBDSLU010000154.1:0-2771 GCA_039916225.1 Vicinamibacteraceae bacterium | reverse complement strand
TCGGGGACGCGGGCGTTCCACCTCCTCTTCTCGGCGGACGGTCGACCGCGGATCGCGGCTGCGACCGTGATGCCCGGCTACGACGAGACGCGGCTCGTCGGCCGCTCCGGCCGGAGCGTGTCCCGCGAGGATGGCGAGTTCTACGATCGACAGTGGAAGGCGGCCCTGGCGAGTGGCGCCGACTGGGTGGTGATCAGCACCTGGAACGAGTGGGCCGAGAACACCCACGTCGAACCCGGCCAGCGTTTCGGCCAGTTCTACGTGTGGCGGACGCGCTTCTGGTCGGCGGCGCTGAAGACGGCGCCCCGCTGACGTCCCGCTGATGGAAAAGGGCCCGGCCGGCCGCTGTATCATCTCGGCGTGAGCGACCAGCCCGCGGTCTCGACCGAAGCCGTGATGGAGGAGGTGCGGGATCGCATCCGGGCCGATCTGCACGCGCGCCTCGTCCTCCAGGGCGCCGGCGACGACTTCGCCGATCGCGCGGTGTTCGACGAGGTCGATCGGCTGTTCGCGCAGGCGATGGCGGTCGAGGATCCGCGCGCGCTGCTGCTGCCGGCCCGGCTCGACGGCCCGTGGAAGCCGGTGCTGTCGCTCGATTTCCCCGGCCACCGCAACAAGCTGATTGCCGCGCCTATCCGTTTCGTCAAGACGCGGTTCGTGCTGCCCGCGGTGCGCTGGCTCTACGAGTTCAGCCACGAGAACTTCCGCCGCCAGCATCACCTGAACCTCGCGCTGATGGCGATCGTGCAGACCCTCGCCGCCGATCACGCGCGGCTCAAGGCCCGCATCGCCGACCTCGAGGTCGCCGGCCCGGGGCGCCGTCCGCCCGGCGCATGAAGCTGCTCTGCGTCGTCCAGCGCTATGGGCCCGAAGTCACCGGCGGGTCGGAGGCGTTGTGCCGCGCGATGGCCCAGCGGCTGGCGGCCCGCCACGACGTGTCGGTGGCCACCAGCTGCGCCACCGACTACGTGACCTGGGCCAACGTGCTTCCGCCGGGCCTGTCGAAGGACGGCGCGGTCACCGTGCACCGGTTTCCGTCGTCGCGCGAGCGGCCGCTGCACGAGTTCTGGCGCCTGAGCGATCGGGTGTTCGACGACGTCGCGACGGAAGAGGAGCAGCGGCGCTGGTTCCGGCTCAACGGCCCCGAGCTGCCCGGACTCCTCAGCTATCTGCAGGCGCGTGGGCGCGACTTCGATCGCGTGCTGTTCTTCACCTTCCGCTACGCGCCGTCGTGGTTCGGCCTGCCGCTCGTCGCCGACCGCGCCGTGCTGGTCCCGACCGCCGAGCACGAGGAACTGATCCGCTCGAGCACGATTCTCGCGCCGTTCTTCCGCCTGCCGCGGTCGTACCTGTTCCTCACGCCCGAAGAAGAAACGATGATCGGCCACGCGGCGCGCGCGCCGCTGCCGCCGTCGGCGGTCATCGGATCGGGCATCGATCCGGCGACGTCGGAGCCGATGCGCGACGCCATCGACGCGCTCGGCATCCCGCGGGACTACCTGCTCTATGTCGGCCGCGTCGATCGCAACAAGGGCTGCGACGCGCTGATGCGGCACTACGCGGCCTACGCGGAGCGCGCCGGATCGGCGGCACTGCCGCTGATCCTCGCCGGGCCGCTGAACCTGCCCGTGCCGTCGCTGCCTGGTCTCCGTGCGTTGGGCCGCGTCGACGATGCCGTGCGCGATGCGCTCATGGCGCACGCCCGGGCGCTGGTGATGCCGTCGCCGTTCGAGAGCCTGAGCCTGGTCGTCCTCGAAGCGTGGAACCGTGGCACGCCGGTGATCGTGAACGCGCGGTGCGACGTGCTCCTCGGCCAGGTGCGCCGCGCCAACGGCGGGCTCTACTACCGCACCAGCGAAGATTTCGCCGGCGCCGTGCAGCGCCTGGCCGCGGACGCCGACCTGGCGCGTGCCTTCGGCCGCCAGGGCCTGGCCTACGTCGACCGCGAGTATCGCTGGCCGCTCGTCCTCGAGCGCATCGAATCGATCCTGCAGCAGTAGCCTCGTCCCTTGCGTGGCCGGGCGCGCGGGCGTAACGTCAAGGGGCTGAGCAGGACGTCCCCCCGTCGGGCTCGTTGCGGAGCGTCCATGACCGCCATCCCCAAAGCCGTTCGCGCCCTGGTCACTCTGGCCGTCCTCGCCACGCTTACGCCAGGGTGTTCGTCTCGGCACCCGAACGCGCCGACCCCGACGGCCAATGCCGACGTCTCGGGCACCTGGTTTCCGGTGGGCAATAGTGGCCCCGGCTTGCGCCTGGTCCAGCGTGGTACGGCGGTCGACGGGACCGGCATCGCCCCGGCCACGGACATCTACCCTGCCACGATGACGGTCATCGGATCGGTCGCCGGCGCAGAGTTCCAGTTCGCGGCGACTGCCGTGTCGAGCCAGCCTGACGGCGAGCATCGCACGCTGCTCAACGGCACCCTGACCGTCTCGGGCGGGACGATGACGGGGATGATCAGCTCGGTTCCCCAGCCGCCGTTCGCCCTCCGCCCTGCGCTCACGCAGGTGACGTTCGCGCGCACGGTCGCGGGGCCGTGACCGTCGCGCCGCCAGGGGCTACACGCGCTCGACGCGGGCGATGAAGCAGCCGGCCTCGGCGTTGCGGATCTGCAGCAGCTCGATCGCCGGATCGCGCAGCATCGCGGCGATGTCGGCTTCCATCGAGTCGCCATCGACCGGCTCGCGGCGCACCGTCCACGTGCCGCGGCCGAAGCCTTCGAGGAACAGCGGCAGGCCGCGCAGCTCCGGCGGGACGCCAGCCCCGTCGAA
>JBDSLU010000153.1:0-5874 GCA_039916225.1 Vicinamibacteraceae bacterium | reverse complement strand
AGAGAAGAAGAAGCTGCAGAAGAACCTCGAGGGCATCCGGCACATGTCGGCGCTGCCCGACGCGCTGTTCGTGGTCGACACCAAGCACGAGCAGATCGCCGTCGACGAGGCGCGCAAGCTGAAGATTCCGATCATCGGCGTGGTCGATACGAACTGCGATCCCGACCAGATCGACTACGTGATCCCGGGCAACGATGACGCGCTGCGCGCCATCCGCCTGTTCACGTCGCGGATCGCCGACGCGGTCAGCGAGGGTCGAGGCATGCGCGAATCGGCCGCCGCCGATGCGCCGCCGGCCGGTGATGCTCCGGCGGAAGCGCCGTCGCGTCGCGGCGGCGGGCCCGGTTCCCCTTCCGCCGTGGCGCGTCAGCGCCGGGAGCCCGCGGCCACGACGCCCGCGTCCGTCTAACGCTGTTTTCGGGAGTCGGGCGACGCCGGCCAAGCACGTTTCGGCCGGCGTTTCCTTGTACGCCCCGTTTTTGCCTGCGCAATCGGGTTTTTGGGTGCCTGTGCAATCGGGCAGTGAGTGTTCACTTTCGTGGAGACATCGATGGCGACGATTACCGCAACTGACGTCAAGGCCCTGCGCGAGCGCACCGGCGCCGGCATGATGGACTGCAAGACGGCGCTGACCGAAGCGAACGGCGACGTGGACGAGGCCATCACCATCCTGCGCAAGAAGGGCATGGCGCAGGTGGCGAAGAAGGCCGGCCGGACGATGAAGGAAGGCCTGGTCGCGGTCCGCCTGAATGCGGACGCCACCGACGGCGTCGTCGCCGAGGTGAACTGCGAGACCGACTTCGTGGCGCGCACGCCGGCCTTCCAGGGCCTCGTCCAGTCGGTCACCGCCGACCTGCTCGCCGCACCGTCGACCGAGGATCCCCAGGCGCTCGCCGCGGCCGACGGCTCCGTCGGCCAGAAGGTGGCCGAGAAGATCGCCACCACCGGCGAGAACATGGCGATCTCACGCGCGGCGCGCTTCACGAGCGACGGCCTGGTCGGCAGCTACCTGCACGCGCCGGCCGGTGCCGAGGGCGGCGAGGCCGTCGGCGGCAAGATCGGCGTGCTCGTCGAGCTGCTGGGCGTGCCGGCGGACGCCCGCGGCGGCGACGCCGTGCAGACGCTCGTCCGCGAAGTGGCGATGCAGATCGCCGCGGCGAGCCCGTCCTACGCCACGCGCGAGGAAGTGCCGGCGTCGGTCATCGAGCAGGAGAAGAACATCTACCGCGCGCAGATGGAGAACAGCGGCAAGCCGGCCAACGTGATCGAGAAGATCGTCGAGGGCAAGCTGGGCAGCTACTACGGCGTCGCGGTGCTCCCCGACCAGCCGAGCATCCGCGACCCGAAGACGACGGTGGCCCAGGTCATCGCCAACGCCGCCAAGACCATCGGCGGACCGATTACGGTGAGCCGCTTCGTCCGCTTCAAGGTCGGCGAATCGGCCTAGTCGCTGGTGCGGCGGCGCCCGCTCGGGCGTCCGCCGTTTCCTCGGAACCGATATACTAGCGACCGCATGCCCGCCTATCAGCGTGTTCTCCTGAAGTTGTCCGGCGAAGCCCTGATGGGCGAGCAGAAATTTGGCGTCGACCCGATCGTCGCCAACCAGATCGCCAGCGAAATCGCGGACATCCAGAGTCGCGGCATCCAAGCCGCCATCGTCATCGGCGGCGGCAACATCTTCCGCGGCATCGCCGCCAATGCGCGCGGCATGGATCGCTCCACCGCCGACTACATGGGGATGCTGGCAACGGTGATCAACGCCCTGGCGCTGCAGGATGCGCTCGAGCACCTCAACGTCACGACGCGCGTCCTCACCGCCATCGAGATGCGCGCCGTGGCCGAGCCATTCATCCGGCGCCGCGCCATCCGCCATCTGGAAAAGGGCCGCGTGGTGGTCTTCGCCGCCGGCACCGGCAACCCCTACTTCACTACCGATACGGCGGCCGCGCTCCGCGCCATGGAGATCAAGGCCGACGTCATCCTGAAGGGCACCAAGGTCGACGGCATCTACACCGCCGACCCCATGCTCCATCCCGAGGCGACGCGCTTCGATCAGATCTCGTATCTGAACGTGCTCGAACGCGGCCTGAAGGTGATGGACACGACAGCGATCTCGCTGTGCATGGACAACAAGCTGCCCATCGTGATCTTCAACCTGCGGAAGCCGGGCAACCTGGTGCGCGCCGTCATGGGCGAGCCGGTCGGGTCGCTCGTCACCGCCTGATCGTTCGCCGAGGAGCCGCGGCCGCAATGGACGTCACCGACATCAAAACCCTGCATGCCGAAGTCACGAAGCGGATGGACACGGTACTGGAGCACCTCAAGCGCGAGCTGGGTGGGGTCCGCACCGGTCGCGCATCGGTGACGCTCCTCGACCCGGTGCAGGTCGAAGCCTACGGCTCGATGGTGCCGCTCAACCAGGTGGCGGCCCTGTCGGTCCCCGAGCCGACGCTCATCGTGGCGCAGCCGTTCGATCCCACGCTGATGGGCGCCGTCGAAAAGGCGATCCGGGCCTCGAGCCTCGGCCTCAACCCGGCCAATGACGGCAAGGTCATCCGCATCCCCCTGCCGCCGCTCACCGAGGAGCGGCGCAAGGAAATGTCGAAGCTGGTGCACAAGTACGCCGAGGAGGGCCGCAACGGCGTCCGCCAGGTGCGCCGCGACGCCAACGATCGGCTGAAGAAACTGCTCAAGGATCACGGCATCTCGGAGGACGACGAGCGCCGCGCGCTCGATGACGTCCAGAAGACGACCGACGCGCACGTCGCCACCGTGGACGAGATGCAGAAGAAGAAAGACGGCGAGCTCCTCACCCGGTAGCCCCCGACGGGGGGCCAGCACCGCGCGCGAGCCGGCCTCGGACGCGCGCCGGAGATCTCGTGGTCCCCATCCTCTTCACCGGCGGCACCATCTCGATGCGGCTCGACCCGGCAACGGGTGCGGCCGTCCCCGCCCTCTCCGGTCAGGACATCCTCGAACACGTGCCCGGCCTCGCGGCGATTGCCGAGGTCGAGTGCGAGGACGTCTCGCGCCTGCCTGGGCCGCACGTCACCCCCGAGCACATGTGGCGGCTGGCCCGGCGCGCCGCGGCGTGGCTGGAGCGGCCGGACGTGCAGGGCCTGGTCGTCACGCACGGCACCGACACGCTCGAGGAGACGGCCTACCTCCTCGACCTGCTGCTCCTCTCCGAAAAGCCGGTGGTCATGGTCGGCGCCATCCGCACGATCTCCGAGGCCGGCTGGGACGGCCCGGCCAACCTGCTCGCCGCAGTCCGCGTGGCCGCCGACGCCGAGTCGACGGCGCGCGGCGTCCTGGTGGTGATGAACGAGCAGATCCTGACCGCCTCCGAGGCGCAGAAGATCCACACCGAATCGGCCGGATCGTTCGCCTCGCCGGAGTTCGGGCCGGTCGGCGTCCTCGACGCCGGCAAGGTGCTCTACGTCCGCCGCGCGACCCGGCACGGCGCCTGGACCGGCGCCGGCGCCGACACCGGCCTCCGGGTGGGGCGGCTCGAGGCGACGGTGGATCTGGTGAAGTCGGCGGCGGGGACCGACGATCGGTTCCTGCGCTGCAGCCTGGCTGCTGGCGCGACGGGCATCGTCATCGAGGCGATGGGCCGCGGCAACCTGCCGCCGGCGATGAAGCCCGGGATCGAGGCGGCGACGGCCGCCGGTGTGCCCGTGGTGCTGGCCTCACGCTACGGCGCCGGCAGCGTGCAGGAACGCTACGGCTACGACGGCGGCGGGCACGACCTCGCCCAGCTCGGCGTCATCTTCGCCGGCCGCCTGAATGGCCTCAAGGCCCGGATGAAGCTGATGGTCGCGCTGGCCTGCTCGCGCGAGCACGATGCGCTGAAGGCGATCTTCACGGAAACGGCGTAGCCGCGCCGCCCTCGTGACGACACACGACGAGGGCTGCCGCGACCGTTCCTGAGGGGCCACGGACGCCGAGGCCGAATGGCCGCCGGAGGCGCCGTGAGGTCGCCAACAAACTCAGAATCAGACGCCGACGTCGTCGCCGAAGCTGACGCCGAGGGCCCGCGCCGTGGCCATGAGATCGCTGTCGAGGGGAACGTTCTTGGTGCGGCCGACGATGCTCTCGAGCGGCACACCGACGATCGCCGGCGGGTGGAACGCCACCATCTTGTCGACGTCGCCGTCGATCAGGAGCTGGACGGCCTTGCCGCCGAAGCGGGTCGCCAGGACACGGTCGAAGCTGGTCGGCGCACCGCCGCGCTGCAGGTGCCCGAGCACCACGCTGCGGGTTTCCTTCTTGGTGAGCTTGCCGAGCTGGGCCGAGACCGCGGTGGCCGCCCCACCCAGGCGCTCGACGTTGCCGCCATGCGCTTCCTGGATCAGGTGACGCTTGCCATCCTTGGGGACGGCGCCTTCGGCGACGACGACGATCGAGAAGCTCGCGCCCCACTTCTCGCGGGCCATGACCCGCTCGGCGACCAGGTCGATGTCGTAGGGAATTTCCGGGATCAGGATGGCATCGGCGCCGCCGGCGACGCCGGCGTGCAGCGCGATCCAGCCAGCGTAGCGGCCCATCACCTCGGCCACCATGATGCGATGGTGCGCTTCGGCGGTGGTGTGCAGCCGATCGATGGCGTCGGTCGCGAAGCTGACCGCGGTGTCGAAGCCGAAGCAGTTGGTGGTCTCGACGATGTCGTTGTCGATCGTCTTCGGCACGCCGACCAGCGGAATGCCGCGCTTGGCGAACTCATGGGCGATCGCCAGGGTACCGTCGCCGCCAATCACCACCAGGCCGTCGAGGCCCAGCTGGTGGAACATGTCGATGCAGCGCTGCGAGTAGTCGCGCTTGCCGTCGCTCGTTTCGACCGGGTAGAGGAACGGGTTGCCGCGATTGACCGTGCCGAGGATGGTGCCGCCGACGCGCAGGATCCCGGTGACGTCTTTCGGGGTGAGGACCCGGTGCCGGTTGGGCTCGATGAGCCCGTCGAAGCTGTCCTCGAGACCGAGGCAGGCGATGCCGTGATTGTGGGCCGACTTGACCACGGCACGAATGACCGCGTTCAACCCCGGGGCGTCGCCGCCGCCGGTCAGTACTCCGATGCGCCGAATCGTTTTCATAGTGAGTGTCTTCAGGTCCGGCCGCGTGCACCGATGGCCGAGCCGTATCGTCGTGAAATCGACCTGAAGTATAGCATCCGAAGTAGGAGGGAGCCCTTAGCCGATCAGACAGAAATGTCTGTTGCCCTGAGAGTTGCGGACATGTCGGTCGGATGCTACACTGCCCGTCTTGTCGGCACGGTGACGGTCCTCGCACGGGGCCGCGACGTCCACCGACACCCCTCTTCGTGGGCGGCTAGCTCAGCTGGGAGAGCGCAGCGTTCGCAACGCTGAGGTCGCGAGTTCGATCCTCGCGCCGTCCACCACATGTTGGCCGCCGCCCCCTCAGGGCGGCGGCGGCAGCGCATGCGGGGCTGCGGTGTTTGCGCCGGGCTCTCACGCCCGGCGCGGCAGCCCTTCAAACGAGCACTGCTATTCGACGCTGCGGCCGCCCCGTCTCGACGCCGGCGCGGCACGCGGGCGCGGCGTGCGCAGGTGGCTATACTTGGACCGTATGCCGATCTACGAGTTCCGCTGCGAGGGGTGCCAGCACCGGTTCGAGACGCTGGTTCGAGGCTCCGAGGCGCCGTGCTGCCCGACCTGCGGCAGCGGGACGCTGGCCCGCGAGTTCTCGACGTTCGCGGTGAGCACCGGCGGCGCCAGCGCGATGCGGTCGGCGGCGCCGGGCCCGTGTGGCTCGTGCGGGGATCCGCGCGGCGCCGGATCGTGCTCGATGAACTCGTAGACAACTGCCGCCCGCGGGACGGCGCCGCCGCGCGCCCAGCGTGGCGCATAGCAGCCG
>JBDSLU010000152.1:0-6234 GCA_039916225.1 Vicinamibacteraceae bacterium | reverse complement strand
GTCTCCGACTCGCCGAAGCGCGTGGGCTCGGGCGTGCCGGGATAGACGATCGGCGCGATGCCATCGGTGGAGAGACACCGGTAGGCGTGCGTGTCGCCGACCGCCAGATAGTCGAGACCGCGTTGCTGCGGCGCGTCCGACGCGATGGGGAAGTTCGTCTGGTGGTCGGGCAGGTCGAAGGTCGAGCCGTGGACCAGGCCAATGCGAATCCGCCGATCGCCTTCGCCGCGGGCCGGCAGCGACAACGCGAGGTCGTCGGCGCCGGCTCGCGACCGGCAGGGCGCGGCCAGCAGCACGGCATCGGGAGCGAGGTCGAGCGTGAACCCGTCGCAGTCGACGACGTGCACCCAGGACGGCAGGAGCTGCCGGAACGGGTGGTCCGGATGGAAGACAGAGCCGCGAACGAGCGCGTCGTGGTTGCCCGGCAGCAGGACGACCGGCCGGTTCCAGCCAGGCCGTGCCGTCAACGCATGTGCGAATCCCCGCCACCAGTCTTCCGGCGGCTCCGGCGTGTCGAAGATGTCGCCCGCCCACAGCACCGCGTTGACGTCGTACTGCTCGGCGAGCGCCAGGATGGGTTCGACGACGGCCAGTCGCGCCCGCGACAGCTTGCGTTGGTGGTCCTCGTCGAACTGACCGTACTCGAGGCCGAGGTGCAGGTCAGCGGTGTGGAGCAGCTTGACCATCAGGCGTCACCCGCCGCCACGTCGAACTGCACGTCGAGGATTCTGGCCACCGCCGGCTTGCTGAACCGCCGCGCAAACAGTCGTCCGCGCCAGGCCTGGTACTCGTCGTCGCCGCCGTTCTCGAGCCGATCGATCTGGCGGTCGATCTCGGCCCGCTCGCTCAGGAGCCGTCCGAGCCTCGAGCCCGTCTCGGCGACGACCTGGGTGTCCCGGGCCTTGTCGCGTCTCTGCTCGGCGTTCTCGATCTGCTCGTCGACGGCGGCGCGCTTCCGACGCCGCACCAGAATCTGATCGCTCAGGTAGTGATCGAGCTGCCGGAGCATCTGCTCGAAGCGGGCCTGTTCCCGTGACGAGGCCGAGGCCTGGTCCTCGAAGAGCGCGTCATCGATCGCATCCTGGAGGAGTGCCGAGTCGTCCGGCGGATCAACCAGCTGGCTGCTGCGGACGGGCAGGGTGAGGAGGACGTCGACGACCGAAGCCGGCAGCGGGTCGGTGTGGCCCTCGATGACGGCCGTCGCCAGCAGGTGGTCCACGCTTTCGAGGCCACGGTAGGCAGCTTTCGTGACGACCAGCCGCCCGCGCCGGCCGGCCAGCTGCCGCAGCGCATCGGCGGCGGGCGCATCAGGCCAGCCAAACACCACACGCAGCGGGTTGGCGGTCGCTCGCCTGGCATCCTCGATGGCCCCCTGGACCACGGGATGACCGAGGTGCAGCACCTCTCCCTCGCCAAGGTCGCGCGAGTCGCCGACGATGGCCGTGAACCCGTCGCGGTAGCCCTCCGGCAGGACGGCCGAGGCGTGAACCCGGTAGTCGACGCGCCCCGGCGTCTGAGCCCGGTCGTAGCCAATGCCTGAACCGTCGAGGAACGCCCGCGTGATCTGGTCGACGTCGCGATCCAGTCCCTCGAGCTCGGCCGGCAGTTCACGCTGATATCGGGCCAGGACCTGCCGGACTCCGTCGTCGAGCCGCGTCTCGATGAGCCCGGACGCCCGCTCCTGAACCTCGTCGAAGGCGCGGCGCCGTTCGTCCATGGTGTCGCGAAGGAACTTCAGGTCGGCGGTGACGTCGTCGATGGACCGCGCCCGGCCGTAGATCGACCGCAGCTCCTTCTCGAAGTCGACGCCGACGCTCGCCACCAGCGATTCCGGCGCGCCATGCGATGGCTCGTACAAGACGGCATCCGAGGCGTCGAGCACCTGTCCGAACAGGTCGAGCTTCTGCATCAGGATCTCGAGGGTCAGCCGCTGGGCCTCGTTGCCTGCCGCCAGAAAGCTGATGACCGTCACGCCACGCTTCTGCCCGTAGCGATGGACGCGACCGATGCGCTGCTCGATCCGTTGCGGGTTCCACGGCAGGTCGTAGTTGATGACCGTGTCGCAGAACTGCAGGTTCAAACCTTTGGCGCCGGCTTCGGTCGAGATGAACACCGTCGATCGACTGGCGAACTCGTGGACCAGCGCGAGGCGGATGGCCACCTCTCGACTGGGCTGGCGTGCCTCGGGAATCGCGTGTCCCACCTCGGCCTGCCAACGGTCGAGCGCCCGCTCGGCCTCGGGTGTGTCATTGGCCCCGCTGAAGAGCGTGATGTCGTCCGTGCCGTAGCCGTGTTCGAGGAGCAGCCGCCGAAGGTAGGTCTGGGTCGTCAGCGACTCGGTGAAGATGACGGCCTTGCCCGAGCCATCCCCGCAAGCGCCGCGGTCGCGCACGATGTGCAGCGCTTCGAGCAATCGTCGCGCCTTGCTGTCGTGCCCCAGGGACTGGGCCCGCCCGGCGAAGCGCTCCACCACCTCGAGTTCGGCACGCAGCCGCTCGTCGGACTCGGGTACGGGCTCGGGGACGGGCTCGGGTGGATCGGTCGGCTCCGGCGTCGAGTCGTCGAGATCGCGACCTGGCTCGTCCTGGCCGAGATCCCCTTCGAGGTCTTCGGCCATCTCGCGCAGCATCTCGGTGCCGTCGTCCGAGACCCGATAGCCGCGGTGTGCCAGACGATCCCGCAGCCGCTGCGCCACCCGCTTCAGACTGACCGACAGCGCGTCGAGCGATGACGCCATGCGCCGGTGGAACCCGATCAACAGCAGGTGTCGCTGGCTGCCGCGGAACGCGCACAGGTCTTCCTGCATCAGCCAGACGGTGACGTCGTCGTAGAGTGCCCGTTCGTCCGGGCTCATCGAGTACTCGAACACGCGCGAGCGGCGCTCGACGAACGGAATCTGGAGGAATTCCTGGGCCTGCCGCCGCAGCGTTCGCTGAAGCACCGTCTGCAGCCGCCGTTTCAGTTCCGGGGCCTGGTCCGCCAGGACGGCGCGGTCGCCGACGTCGCAGAAGATCTCGCGGAAGGTGGACAGCCGGCCCAACAGCATCCCGGTCGGTTCGACGTACTGGACCAGCCCCCACAACTCGGCGAGCGAGTTCTGCATCGGCGTCGCGGTCAGCAGCAGGACGGGGGAGCCTCCTCGTTTCACGACGTCGCGGACGCGGCCGGCCGTCTGGGCGTGCCTCGACGTCTCGTCGTAGTCGCCGTCCTTGTTGTAGCGCTTGTAGAGGGCCGAGAACACTTCGTGCGCCTCGTCGACCACGATCAGATCGAACGGGTCGGCGGCCTTCAGCAGGGACGCGCCCTTGGGGCCACCCGCCAGTTCGCGATGGGCGAGGAAGACGCCCGTGCCGGCGAATGCGTCAGGGTCCAGCCGGCCCTCTCGCGCCTCGATGCCGAACAGCGTGTAGAGCTCGTTCTGCCATTGGCCCAGCAGCGACTTGGGCACGATCAACAGCACGCGCCGCTTGCCTTCGGCCATCAGCTGCGACATGACCAGGCCTGCCTCGATGGTCTTGCCGAGCCCGACCTCGTCGGCCAGGATGCAGCCGCCCTCGTCGATCCGCCGCAGGGCGAAGACCACCGCGTCGATCTGGTGCGGGTTGGGATCGACGCGTCCCAGTCGTTGGCACGCGGCGTAGCGACGGTGTTCGTCCGGCCGGCGGAGACGAACCAGATCTTCGGCGAGGAGTCGCCGCCGAATGGGTCCGAGCTGGTTCGACGTCATCTCGCGCCGAAGGTCGCGACCACGCCCAGGCGCCGGCACTCGTTCGAGGATGTGAGGCTCAAGAGTGCGACGATTCTGTCTCGACTGCTGGCCCGGCCGATAGCCATTTTTCTGGACTCTCGATCCGGACGATGGCAAATATTGCCATTCATTGACATAAACGGATATCGGCGCTACGGTCGCCATGAGGAAGCGCGATGAACGTATCCCTGACCCCTGAGTTGGAGCGGCTCGTTAACGAGAAGGTCGAGAGCGGCCTCTACCAGACGGCGAGCGAGGTCGTGCGAGAGGCCCTGCGGTTGCTGAAGGATCGGGACGCCGAGCGGGAACTCCTCCGTACCGACGTGAAAGCCGGATTCGACCAGCTTCTGCGGGACAGGGGTGTCGCATACGGGCGGGACTCGACTCCCGCGTTGCTCGAGCGCATCAAGGCAGAGGCTCGCAAGTCTCGCAAGCCAACGCGGCGGTGACGTACCACCTGTCGGCGCTCGCCGAGGAGGACCTGCGAGACGCTTGGCGATACATTGCGGACGAAGCCGGCGAGGCGCGCGCCGACCAAGTTCTCGCTGAGATCTTCGATGGTGTCCTGATGCTGACGCGTCAGCCTCGCGTCGGTCGGCTGCGCGCGGAGTTCGGAGCGGGCATTCGGTGCCTTCCTGTACGCCGCTATCTCGTCTACTACCGGGAAGAGGACGCTAGCGTGCTGATTGCACGCGTGTTGCACGCGCGGCGTGACCAGTCCGCGGCGTGGCAGGCCTAGCAGCTTCGACCCCGAAGGGAAGCGATTCCACTACTGCCCGGGGCCAGCCTCGTCCACCCAGACAGCCGACCGATGTCATCGGCAACCGCCCCGACTGCCGCGACGCGCCGTTCAGCCGCACGTGGTCCCCGACCGCTATTCCCACCAACTGGCGCACCGGTGGCGCCATGGAATCGTGGCCCCGGTGGGCCGGGCGGCATGGCGACCGTCTGGAGCGTAACCAACGCGTTCACGCTGGGGTGCTCACGTCAGGGTCGACGGACGCCGCGACACAATGTGCTGTACCTGGCTGTTGGTCGGCACCTCGCTCCGGAAGATCACGAGAGATTCTGTCGCCGCGGCGAAGTCGATGACCGGGCGCAGGTAGTCCACACTCCGGTCCTTCTCGATGTAGGCCACGTGACGACCGGCGAGAAGTTCGAGCGCCAGCGTGGCGCGCACCTCCTCGAGTGGGTTGGCCTGCCCATCGGGCGCGTACGGCGTCACCACGCTGAAGCCCGCCTTGTGCAGCAGTTCGATGGCGAACTCGAAGCGATCCTGACGGATCTCGTTGTCGAGGATGTAGAACAGCCGCACGCCACGAGCGCGGACGACGTCCAGCACGTAGCGTGTCACCGTGGCAACGTAGACGGTGACGTGCACGTCCTTGAACGGCAACTCGGACGACAGCCGATACAACCGGTCCACGAACATCAAGGCCAACCCCTCCAGCAACCGGGGCGACGGCTGCGTGTCGCTGAAGTAGGCGAAGGCGTAGGTGATGAGGTCGGCGGCCGTGGAGCCGCGGGGCGTGGCCCGCATCACGTCGATGTAGTCGGCGGCGAACTCGGCGAGGTCGGTGATGCGCTTCGGCGTCACCCGGCCGAGTTCGCCGTCATCAGGCATCGTCATCGAAGAAGTTCGCCCTCGTCCCCCACACCGCCGGCCGGTTCACGTCGAACAGCAAGACTGGCGCTGACGGCCGAACGCCGACGCTGTCGCGGAACGTCTCGCTGAAGTTGATGATGTTGCCGAAGTCGTCCTGGACGGACGTCTCGACCAGCACCGAGACCCGCGACAGCGCCCCGCGTGTAGTCGATGCGCGCGACGATGCCGCGCTCCGTGCCGGCGGCGATGTGGTTGGCGCCCCAGATCTGCGCGAAATCGTCGGGATTGTAGTTGCGGAAGATCAGCACCTGGCCGTTGTAGTCGCGCCACGTGACGCTGACGAAGTTGACCTTCGTGCTGACGACGCGGCTCAACTCCAGGAAGGTGGGGTCATCTCGGCCCGGCACAAGAAGTTCGGCTTCTCTACCAGGGCGGCGATATCCGCACGCGAACCCGTACCGTAGACTGCTGTCGCTCGGCGATGGCGATGAACGGTGACTGAACCTCCACGTCAGACGCACGAAGAGCATCGCCCGACCCGAATTGCAGATCGGCCGAAGGCGACGTCGTGCGTGACGACGACACGTCGTGTCCACGCGAACGAGGCCACTGACGACGTCAGGAGCGATGTTCTCGTCTGCGAGCAGTGGAAAGTCGAGCGGCTTCACGCAGTGATCGCGAGATTCCACGTCCGCTCGCCTCGAAGGGCGTTCGCGGCGTAGCGAAACGCGGCGGAGATGTCATCAGGCCTGAGCTGAGGATACTGCGCCAGGATCTGTTCCGGCGTTGCCCCGCTCGCCGCCAGTTCCAGCAGGAACTCGACGCTCAGACGAGCACCACGGACGCAGGGCTTGCCGTCCAGGATCTGCGGGTCGGCGAC
>JBDSLU010000151.1:0-14790 GCA_039916225.1 Vicinamibacteraceae bacterium | reverse complement strand
GCCAACTATCAGAGCGCCGTGCTGTCGCCATTCACCTGGATCCTGCTGATGGTGCCGCTGCCGACCGGGACGGTGGTGATCGCCGCCTGTCGCCTGCTCGTCGGCGGCGTCGGCATGTACGCCTTCCTGCGTCGCATCGGGCTCGGCGGCTGGGCGTCGGCCGTTGGCGGAATCGCCTACTTGTTGAGCCCGGTGACGATCGTCTGGCTCGAGCACCCACTGGCCAACGTCTCGCCGTGGCTGCCGTGGATGCTGCTGGCCGCGGATCGCGCGGTCGAGGGCGGACTAGGACGGCTGGGGGCCCTGGCGGTCGTGACCGCCCTGACTCTCCTCGGCGGCCATCCGCATCTCGCGCTCTACGTCACCACCCTTGCCGCCGGTTACGCCGTGGCCGCGGCGATAGCGCAGCCGCGGCCCCTGCCGCGCATCGCCGGCGTGGTGGGCGCACTGGGCCTGGGCGGCTGCATCGCCGCCCTCCAGATCCTGCCATTCCTCGAGTACGCGACCGCGAGCCGCACGATGGCGATGCGCAGTGGCTACGCGCTGAACCCGTTCGTCGCGCCGGTGGGCGTGCTCATGACCGGGCTCGTGCCGAATGCGTTCGGGCATCCCGGCGACGCCAACTACGCGGGACCGCTCAACTATCTCGAACAGCTCGACTACGCCGGCGTGAGCGTCCTGCTGCTGGCGATCGTCGGCCTCGCGATGGCGGGACGCTCGTGGCGGCCGTGGTTCTTCGCCGGCGTCGTCGTCGCCGGCTGTCTCGCCATCTACGGCGCGCCCGGCGTCCATCATCTGATCTCGGCTCTACCCCTGGTGCGATCGGCCTCGCTCGTCCGCCTGGCGTTTCTGGTGGTTGCGGCCGTGGCGATTCTCGCGGCGTTCGGTGTCGATGCGCTGGTGCGCCCGTGCGATCGGGTGGCGCGGGCGCGTATTACCACCGTTTCGAGCGTCGCCGTCCTGGCCGTCGCTGTCGTGGTCATCGGGTTCATCGAATGGCAGCACGCGTTCCTGGCGAGGAATACGCTCTCGGAGCCCGTCCGAGAGGCGTCGCTCGCGTGTGTGGTCATCGCGGTTGCGACCGCCGCGGTGATGCGGCTGCGCGTGCGTCACGGCCTGCCGGGTCGGCTGGCCGCACTCGCCCTCGGCGCCATCGTGGCGTCCGAGCTGTTCCTCTTCGCGCGCGGGTTCCATCCGTTGATCGATCCGGCCCTGGTCTTCCCGTCGACGCCGGAGCTCGCGCGTCTGCAGCAAGACAGGGGGATCCATCGTGTCGTCGCAGCCGGCGGCGGACTGCTGCCGAACTCCGCGCTCGTCTACGGCTTGCAGGATCCGCGATGGTATGACGGCATCGGCATCAAGCCATACGGCGAGTTGCTCGACGCCGCCTTCCTGTGGGGCGATTCATTCCATGCCGCGCTGCGGTTCGAGTCGCCGCTCTTCGACCTCCTCAACGTTCGCTACGTCCTCGGACCTCCCGGCCTGACGCTCCCGCGGGACCGGTTCACCCCCATCGACGGGATGACCGCATCTCTGTATAGAAACGAACGCGCGATGCCGCGCACCTTCCTGGTCGATCACCATCGCGTGGAGAGCGGGAATGCCGCGCGTCGTCTGTTGCGCGACGGCGGAATCGACTACCGGCGCGAGGTCCTGCTCGAAACCGCGCCCGCTGTGGTCGATCGACCCGACGCGGCGCCGGCACCGTCGATGATCGGCGAGGCCAGCATCCGCCGATACGAAAGCGAACGCGTCGACATCGAGACCGAGGCGCCGGGCCGGCGGCTGCTCGTGCTCTCTGACACGTGGTTCGCCGGTTGGCGGGCGACGGTGGACGGCGTCGAGGCGCCGATCTTGCGCGCGAATGTCGCCTTCCGCGCAGTTCCGGTCGCGGCAGGTCGCCACCTGGTGCGCTTCGAATATCGGCCGGCGAGCGTCCGAACCGGGGCCTGGCTGTCTGGCCTCGCGCTGGCCGCCACCGCGCTCCTGCTGCTCTCGGGGCTCGTGCGTCGCGTGCGGCCGGATGCGAGGCGCGCGTGAACCTGGACGGCGTCCGGCCACCGCTCGGGCCTGCGGTGACGCTGGTCGTGCCTTGCTTCGAGGAAGCGGCGGTCCTCACGCAGACGCTGCATCGGCTGGCGTGCTGGTTCCCCGATGCGGCCATCGTCGTGGTCGACGATGGCAGCCGGGATGAGACGGCATCGGTGGCCCGGGCGTTCGCGCGCCAGAATGGGGCGACGACCGTGATCGTGCTGCCGCAGAACGCCGGCAAGGGCCGCGCCGTCGCTGCCGCCGCCGATCTGGTCGCCGGAGACCGCATCGTCATCGTCGACGCCGATCTCGCCTATCGCGACGAGGAGATTCGACGAGCCGCGGCCGCGCTCGACGATGCCGACATGGCGGTCGGGAACCGCCGGCACGCCGACTCCACCTATACCGTGCCGGTTCGACTGTTCGGGTTCTTGTATCGCCGCCACGGGCTCGGGTGGCTGTTCAACCGGCTCGTCCGGCTGACGCTGGGGCTGACGGTGCAGGACACGCAGTGCGGTCTCAAGGCGTTCCGGGCGGACGCGTTCCGGAGGCTGATGCCGCACGTACGCACGTTCCGGTTCGCCTTCGATCTCGAAGTCTGGCTGCTGGCCGGCGCCTTCGATTTACGGGTCCTCGAGATCCCGGTCGCCGTGCGCTACGAATCCGGGCGGACCAGCGTCAGGTTGCTCAGAGATGGGTCGAGGATGGTGGCGGATGTCCTCGCCCTGGTCGGCCGCCGTCTCGCTGGCGCATACCGACGGCGAGTCTGAGCGGCCACGGGACACCGCCGCAGGCGTCTATGGCTTCTGTTTGGCGATCTTCGCCCACTGATCCCGGAGTGTGACCGTGCGGTTGAAGACCAGGCGATCCTGGCTCGACCTGCGATCGACCACGAAGTAGCCGAGCCGCTCGAACTGGAAGCGCGTCTCCGCGGCGGCGCCCGCGAGGCTCGGCTCGACCACGCACTCGCGCAGGATCTCCAGCGCGTTCGGGTTGATCTCGGTGAGGAAGTCGGTGTCGCCAGCGCCAGGACGCTCGCTCGTGAAGAGGCGATCGTAGAGCCGCACTTCGGCCGCCCGGCCATGCGCGGCGGACACCCAGTGAATCGTGGCCTGGACGCGCTTGGTGTCGGCGCCGGCGCCCTTCGAGTCGGGATCGTAAGTGCAGCGCAGGGCGGTGATGGTACCGTCCGCGGCCTTGTCGACCCCGACGCACTTGATGAAGTAGCCGTAGCGCAGCCGCACTTCCTTGCCCGGGCTCAGGCGGAAGTACTTCTTGGGCGGATCCTCGCGGAAGTCGTCCTGCTCGATGTAGATCTCGCGCGTGAACGGGATCGCGCGCGTGCCCGCGGCCGGGTCCTCGGGGTTGTTGACCGCCTCGAGATGCTCGACCTCGCCCTCGGGCAGGTTTTCGATGATCACCTTGAGCGGCCGCAGCACCGCCAGCACCCGCGGCGCGCGCCGGTTCAGATCCTCACGCACGCAGTGCTCGAGGAGGGCGACGTCGATGATGCTTTCCTTCTTGGCGACGCCCACGCGCTCGCAAAAATCGCGCAGCGCCTCGGGGGTGAAGCCGCGCCGCCGCAGGCCGACGATCGTCGGCATGCGCGGATCGTCCCAGCCATCGACGTGCTTCTCGACGACCAGCTGCAACAGCTTGCGCTTGCTCATCACCGTGTAGGTGAGGTTCAGGCGCGCGAACTCGATCTGCTGCGGCTTGGACGGCACCGGCAGGTTGGCGAGCAGCCAGTCGTAGAGCGGCCGGTGATCCTCGAACTCGAGCGTGCACAACGAGTGCGTGATGTGCTCGATGGCGTCCGAGATCGGGTGCGCGTAATCGTAGGTCGGATAGATCGGCCAGGCGTCGTTGGTCCGCTGGTGGTGGATCCGCCGCACGCGGTACAGCACCGGGTCGCGCATGTTGATGTTCGGCGACGCCATGTCGATCTTGGCGCGGAGCACCAGCGACCCGTCGTCGAACTCGCCGGCACGCATCCGCGCGAACAGGTCGAGGTTCTCGGACGCCGGCCGATCGCGGTACGGGCTGTTCTTGCCGGGCTCGGTCAGCGTGCCGCGATACTCGCGGATCTCGTCGGGCGTCAGGCCGTCGACGTAGGCCAGGCCCGACCCAATCAACTGCTGGGCGTAGCCGTAGAGCGCCTCGAAGTAGTCCGAGGCGTAGAACAGGTCGGTCCAGTCGAAGCCGAGCCAGCGCACGTCCGTCTTGATCGAGTCGACGTACTCGACGTCTTCCTTGGCCGGGTTGGTGTCGTCGAAGCGCAGGTTGCAGGTGCCGGAGAACTCCTGGGCGACCCCGAAGTTCAGGCAGATCGACTTGGCGTGGCCGATGTGCAAATAGCCGTTCGGCTCCGGCGGAAAGCGCGTCGCGACGCGGCCGGCGTGGCGCGACGTTCGGACGTCTTCCGTGACGATCGTGCGGATGAAATCGAGGGATTCGGGCGCGCCGCCGGTCGTGGTCACCTGGGTAGAGCTCTCCTGTGCCGATCGGCGGGGCTCCAGACCTCGCCTCGGCCCATCAGTCTAACAGCCTCCGACGAAAGTGTCGCCCGACCGAGCCGGGACGCGAGGCTCACCCCTGGTCGAAGCTGCGGCGGACCTGATCGAGCCGCTTCTCGGCATCGCGGACGCCGATGCCGGCGCGCGTGCTGTCGCGTCGCCGCTCGTCCCGATCGGCCCGTGCGGTCTGCTCGCCGGTGGTGGCAACGCCCACGGCCTTCTGAGCCGCGAGCAGCCCATCACTGGCCGCCTGCCACCCGGCTTCGGCCTTGGCCAGCGCCTCGGCGGCGCGGTCGGCCTCGGCCCGGGCCGTGTCGAGCGCGGCCGCTGCCTGGGCCACCGCCGCCTGCGCCTTCTCGCGCGAGCGGCGGGCCACCACACTGAGTGTCACCGGAGCCAGCGCCGGCTTCCTGACAACGGCGGCGACACCGGGCTCCGCGTCCGTGCCCTCCGTTTCCTGGCTCGGCGACGCCAGGCCGGCCAGCGCGGCGAAGCCGGGAGCCGGCACGTCCTCGGTCAGCCGGCCGGCGCGCGGCGCCAGCGAGCCGGTGCCGTAGGCGGCCAGCGCGTCCAGCGATCCGAGCAGGCGCTGGCGCATGTCCGGCGATGGTGCGTGACCGCCCTCCTTGAGGATGTCGGTGGCCAGGGCGAGCAGCGTGTCCAGCGCCGTCTGCCGCGCCCGGGTCGACGGGGCGACATCCACATCGGCGCCGCCCAGCCGTTGTTGCTGGGCCAGTCGGAGGCCGTCGCCGGCCATGAGCAGCGCCATGAACTCGGCCTGGTGCCGCCAGTACAGCTGGTTCAGGGTCCACGCCGTGATCGACGGCTTGGCCAGCGCCTTGACGTGCGCCGCGGCATCGGCGCCGTGCGCCGCCTTGATGCGCGCCACGAGCGCGTTGCGCGCCGCCGTGAAACCGGCCAGCGGCGCCTGGTACAGCTTGTCGACTTCGCCATGCAGATCGAGGAAGCGCGCATCGGCCACGACAGCAGTATAGCGACGGTATACTCCCGCCCATGACCTCGACCGTCGCGGTCGCCGTGTGCTTCGTCTGCCTCGGCAACATCTGCCGATCACCGACCGCCGAAGGCATCTTCAAGAAGCTCGTGCGCGACGCCGGGCTCGAGGATCGGATCGCGATCGAGAGTCGCGGCACCGGCGACTGGCACACCGGCGAGCCGGCCGATGGCCGCGCGCGCGCCGCGGCGACGCGTCGCGGGGTCATCCTCGACGGCACGGCGTGCCGGTTCGAGCGCGTCGACTTCGCCCGCATCGACTACATCCTGTCGATGGACACGCGCGTGCTCGATACGCTGCGCCGCATGGCCCGCACCGACGACGAGCGGGACCGCGTCCACAACTTCCGCGCCTTCGATGCCGACTCGCTGCCCGACGCGGCGGTGCCGGATCCGTATTACGGCGGCGCCGACGGCTTCGACGAGGTGTTCAATATCTGCGAGGCCGGCTGCCGCGGCTTGCTGGCGCAGGTGCGCGAGCGGCTGGGGGTCGCGCCGTGAACGCGGCGCTGCTCGCCGTCGTGACGGCGCGACTGGGCAGCCCGGAACCCACCCTCACCCGGGTCGCGGGCGGCGACATCAACGACGCCTACGAGGCGCGGTGGGCCGGCGGCCGGCGCGTGTTCCTCAAGACCCGTGCCGGAGCCACCGGGGACGCCTATCGCACCGAGGCCGACGGCTTGCGCTGGCTGGCGGGCGCGCGGGCGTTGCGGGTTCCCAAGGTGATCGCCGAATCCGGCCCCGACGACGCGATGGCGTTCCTCGCCCTGGAACACATGGCCCGCACCGCCCCGGCGCTCGACTTCGACGACCAGCTCGGCGACGGCCTGGCCTCGCTGCACGCGGCTGGTGCGCCGGCCTTCGGCTACGGCGAGGACAACTGGATCGGATCGCTGCCCCAGTCGAACCGGACGCGCGACACCTGGGCGGCGTTCTACGGCGAGGAGCGGGTCCTGCCGCTGGTGCGTCGCGCCGTCGATGGCGGCGTCGCACCGGCGTCGTGGAGCGCGCTCGCCGAGCAGTTCGCGACTCGCCTGCCCGAGCTCGCCGGGCCGTCCGAGCCTCCGGCCCGCCTCCACGGCGATCTGTGGAGCGGCAACGTCATCACCGACAGCCGCGGCCAGCCGGTCGTCATCGATCCGGCGGTCTACGGCGGGCACCGCGAGGTCGACCTGTCGATGCTGGCGCTGTTCGGCGGCCTGTCGCCGCGCGTCGTCGCCGCCTACGAGGCGCGGACGCCGCTGGCGCCCGGTTGGCAGAAACGGACGCGGTTGTGGCAGGTCTATCCGCTGCTGGTGCACACCGTCCTGTTCCGCGGCTCGTACGTCGACGCGGCCGAGGCCGCGATGCGTGCCTACGTCTGAGCGCCCGGACGCCGCGCCGGCGCGTGGCCTGCTGGCCCACGCCGCTTACGCCTGCCGCCACAGTGGCGTGTGCTGCTCCAGCGACTGGGACATTCCGGTCGACGACGCGCTCCATGCGCGCCTCACCCGCGCCATCGCGGCCGGCGAGCTTCGCCCGCGCGACGGCGTCGGCCTGAGAGATCGGCCGGACCTGCCATCAGGCACACGCACGGTGCTGGGGCTCCTGCGCGGCCGCTGCGTCTTCCACCGTGAAGGCCCGTGCGGCTGCGGCCTCCACGCGTGGGGCGGCGCCGACGCCAAGCCGGCCGCCTGCCGCCAGTTCCCGTGGATCGCCGTGCACGATCCGCGCGGCACGTTCGTCTCGCTATCGCACGTCTGTCCATCGGCGGCCGATCGCCTCACCGACCCGTCGCTGCTCGTGGTGGCGCCGCTCCCGCGACCGGGCGCATCGTTCGAGGGGTTGGACATCCGCCGCGCGCTGCCGCCGGCCATCGACGCCCGGCGCCTGCTCGACTGGGACGCGCTGACGGCGTGGGAGACGCAAGCGCTCGACGCCTGCGCGCGCGCCGAGACCCCGGAGGGCGTGCTCGCCGATCTGTCGGCGCTCCGGGCGCACGCCAGAACGTGGACACGGCGCGATGGCGCGTTGGCCGACTGGATCGCGCGATGGACGCCGGCGCCGCACGCCGCCGACGTTGTGACGTGGCAGCCCGATCCCGCGCTCGATGCGATCGCGCGCGCGGCGGTGCCGCCCGGCCTGGCCGTGCCGCCGCCGATCGCCGCGGTCGCTCCGGCGTGGCGCGGATCGGCGCCGCTGTTGCGCCGCTACCTCGCCGCGCGGCTGCTCGCCTGCTGGCCGCTGCACTACGGGCGCGGCCTCGCCACGGCGCTCGCCTACGTCGCGGCGCTCCTCACCATCGTCGCCGGCGAACTGGCTCGAAGAGGTGTGTCGGCGGCGCCAACCGACGCCGACGTACTTGCCGCCATCGGCGAGACCGATCGGCTCGTCGTGCATCTCGCCGCACCGGACGCGCTGGCGCGCGGGCTCGACGGCTGGGCGGCCGGGCATCTCGAGGGCGGCCTATAATGGCCGCCGCCATGGGCCGCACCTGCGCGATCCGCGTCGGCGCTCGTCTCCTGCTCGCGTCGATGCTCCTCGGCGCGTGCGCCGCCAAAGCGCCGGCCCCGGCGCCGCCGGCTCCGGTCGGCGTGCCGCGCCCCCCCTCGCGCGAGGTCTCGGGGCCGCAGCCACCGCCGATCTCCAACCCCGATCTGGTCAAGATTTTCACGAGCCGCGGCCTCGACGCGCGCGAAGAAGGCGCCGGCGTCGTCATCTACCTGCCGACGGTGTACCTGTTCGCGTTCGGGCAGGCCGACGTCGACGCCAGCGCCCGCACCCAGCTCGCCGAGATCGCGTCGCTGCTCGTCGAGCCGCTGCTCGCCGGTCGGCGGGTCACGGTGGAAGGCCACGCCGATGGCGTCGGCTCGCGCCGCTACAACCAGTCACTGAGCGAGGCGCGAGCGCAGGCCGTCATCGCCGTCCTCGAAGGCGCCGGTGTCACCCGCGACCGTTTGCACAGCCGCGCCTACGGCAAGGATCGACCGCTCGAGCCGAACCGGACGGTCTCCGGGACCGACAATCCCGACGGTCGCGCTCGCAACCGACGGGTTGCACTGGTCATCGAACAGCGCTAGCCGGCGGCGCGCGAATGCCACGACCAATTCCCAACGACCAATTCCCAACTACCAAACCCTGATGCAAGGTTAGTAGTTGGAAGTTGGCGATTGGAAGTTGGCGCTTGGAAGCTGTGCCTTCTACCCCTTGAGCGAACGCAGGTAGATGACGCTCTGCTTCAGGCTGGCGAGTGGGTCGGCCGGGACCTGATCCTGCTCGACGAAGTAGTGCTGCACGCCGACGTCCTTGCAGGCGCGCAGGATCGCCGGGAAATCGAGCGTGCCCGAGCCCACTTCCTTGAAGGCGGTCTTGGCCACCTTCGATTCGTCGAGCGCGGGCGGACCGGCGGCGCGATCCTTGAGGTGCACCAGCTTGACCTGCGAACCGAGCTGCTTGATGGTCGCCGCCGGATCGAGCCCGGCCGCCGCCAGCCAGAACACGTCGACTTCGAGCGCCACCAGATCCTTGTCGAGGCGCGCGACGAGCACGTCCCAACCGGTCTCGGTGCCGTACTTCACGAATTCGAACGAGTGATGGTGATAGGCGAATTGCAGCCCGGCCGCCTTGCAGCGGCGGCCGGCCTCGTTCATCTTGTCGGCGTGCCGCTTGTAGTCGTCGATCGACGCGCGGTCCTCCCCCATCAGATAGGGCAGGACGAAGAACTTCATGTCGACGGCCTTGGCCTGCGCGACGGCGTTCTCGAAGGTATAGGTGCCCAGCCCCTTCTTCGCCACCTCGCCGACGTCGAGTACCAGCGCGGCGTCGAAGTGGCCGCTCGGGGCGGTCAGGCCGTGCTTCTTCAGCAGCGGCGGCAGGTCGGCCAGGATCGGACGCAGCGTCTCGACCTCGTCGAAGCCGGCCGCCTTGATCGCGCCCAGCGTCGCGTCGAGCGTTTTCAGCTGATCGCGAACGGTGTAGAGCTGAACCCCCAGCTTGGCTGGCACGAGCCCGCCCCCCGATTGCCCCTGCAGGCCCTGCCCGGCGAGCGCCCAGGCGCCCGCCATCGTTGCCGGCATCGTGCCCAGCATCTCGCGTCTCGTCACGTTCATGATCGGACCTCGGTGGTGTCGGTTCAGAAGAAGGCGCGGCCGTGCCACGACGCCGACGCCGGCAGCTCCCAGCTGCCGCCCCGCAGGGCCGCGAGCCGCGAGATGGTGTTGTCGAAGACGACCGTGTCCGGCGTGATGTGACCCGTGCGGGCCAGTTCGGCGAACTCGTCGCGCGGCACGCGGCGGATCGTGCCGCCGTCGCGGAACACGATCGGGCCGTGGTCGACCAGGGCGACGCCCAGCCGGGGTTCGAGGCCGCGGATCTCACGGACCAGGGAGTCGATCGAGCAGCCGGAGGCGCCGGCGGCCGCCTCGTCCACGGCGACGATCAGGAAACGGGATTCGCGCAGCTCGCGGGCCGACCGCAGCGGGTGACCGTGGGCCGCCCAGACGCCGAGAAAGGCGTCGACGGTCCCCAGCACGGCGTCGGCCTCGGCCGGTGCCAGCGCGCGCTCGGCAGCGAACACCCACAGGCGGGAGTCGTCGGGCAGAGATCCGAGGGGCACAAGGGGCATGGCCGCATGATAGCGCGGTCGACGGACCCTGGTGCCGGACCCACCGGCGCCGGTTAGGGGACCCGCTCGGCGGCAAACTGTGTAGAATGGGGACCTCTTTTCCCTGGAGGCGTCGCGTTCCGTGAGCGTGCGGTTGTTCGTCGGCAATTTGGATTACAGCGTCAACGAAGCGGAGCTCCGACAGCACTTCGGTGAAGTCGGCGCCCCGGCACAGGTGGCGTTGCCCGTAGATCGCGAAACCGGACGTCCTCGGGGTTTCGCCTTCGTTGAATTCGCGGATCGCGCCGTCGCCGAGGAAGTGATTCGGCGATTCAACGGCCAGGCCCTCAAGGGCCGGCCGCTGGCGATCAGCGAGGCGCGGGCCCGCGAGGATCGACCGCCGATGAGCGGACCGCGGCCGCCCTTCTCCGGTGGTCCGCCGATGGGGGGCCCGCCGCGGGCACCTCGCGGCTTCGACGGCCCTCCCGGCGGGGGCGGCGGTGGCGGTGGCTTCGGCGCGCCGGCAGGCGCGGGCGGTGGCCCGGGCATGCGCGATCGGCGTCCGGCCAAGGCCAAGGCCAAGCCGGAACGTCCCGGTCCGCGCGGTCCGATCCGCGAGCGCTCGGGCGGCCGGGTCATGGACATCGAGGACATGGGCGGCGCGGACGTCGACATCGACTTCGATGATCCGGCGACCAGCAAGGCCGGTGAAGACGATGCCCCGGACGAGCCGGTGACTACGCGTCCCGGCGGTGGCGACGGCCCCGACGACGGACCGGACGACGCCTCCGACGACGACGCCTGACGCCACCTCCGTGGAATACCTCATCCGCCACTACGACCTCGAGGAAGGCGCACTCGAGATCCAGTACATCGAGGAGTGGTTCGGTGAATTCCGCCGCCGCAAGACCGCGGCGGAAATCACCCGGCGGTTGTGCGACCGCGACCACATCATCCTGATGGCCGAGTCTCCCCTGCCGGACGATCCCGGCCAGGTGGTCCCGGTGTCCTACAAGGTCGGTCACGAGGTCCGCATCGGCGAAGGCGACCCCAAGCTCAACGATCTGGTCGAGCGCCTCAGCGACGCCATCAATTTCGTCGACCGCCGGGTGCTCTACAGCTGGATTGGCGGGACCCGTCGCGACTGGCGCGGCCAGGGCCACTTCCGGGCCCTGACCGAACAGCAGGAAGTGTGGGCCATCGGGGCCGGCTTCGACGAAGTCGTCGTCAAGACCAAGAACCGCTTCTTCGACATGCGCGGGACCCTCGACACGCTGGGGTTCGAAGTGGTCAAATTCGAGCGACACCCGGAAGACAACGGCGAGTCGAAGGTCTACCTCAGCAAGCGGCTGGGACCGGCGGTGCTCGATTCGCATCGCAGCGTGCGCACCGTCGTGCGCGGATAGGTTTCCTCTCCGGGAGGTCCACCGTGTCGTCTCACCCCGACGAAGCGAATACCGGCCGCCCGGACACCGTACGCGACGAGCGGCCGCACATCGAGGAGGATCGACGGCAGACGCCCCGCGTCGACCTGCTCCGGGAATTCCAGGGCCGGCTGCTTGCGCTCGATGAAGCGGTCACCGTCCAGCAGCTCGGGCCGGGCGGGCTCACCGTGATCGCCGCCGTCCCTCTCTCCCCCACCCAGATCCACGACCTGCGTCTGACCCTCGACGATGCCGTCATCTCGATCCGCGCCCGCGTCGTGCACAGCCGCGCCGTGGTCGACTCCGACGACGTCACCTACGTCTCGGGGCTGGCCTTCGTCGATCCGCCGGCCGAGACGCTGGCGATCATCGAGCATTTCATCGGTCTCGACGTCTTTGCCGATGGCCGATAGATCGGGGCCGATGGCGGATAGATCCGGGCCGATGGCCGATCCTCTCCGCGGTCCGCGGCCCGCGCCGGAGCACGCGTTCCCATGTCCGTGATTCGCGTCCATCGAACGGTTGGCGTGCGCGTCGGCAACGGCCCCGGCGCGGTGCAGGTTGGCGGCGGCGCGCCGGTCGTCGTCCAGTCGATGACCAGCACCGACACCACCGATGCCGCCGGCACCGCCGCGCAATGCATCGCCCTTGCTGAAGCCGGCTCGGAGATGGTGCGCATCACGGTCAACATCCCGGAAGCCGCGGCCGCGGTGCCGGAGATCCGCCAGCGCATGCACGACGCCGGCGCGCACGCGCCGCTCATCGGCGACTTCCACTACAACGGCCATCTCCTGCTGACGCGCGACCCGGCGTGCACCGCCGCGCTCGACAAGTACCGCATCAATCCGGGCAACGTCGGCACCGGCAAGCGTCGCGACGAACAGTTCACGACCATCTGCCAGGTCGCGCGCGATCAGGGCAAACCGGTGCGCATCGGCGTCAACGGCGGCTCGCTGAACCAGGAGCTGGTCATGCGCCGCATGCAGGAGAACACCGACCAGAGCCTCGGCCTGACCTCGGACGACATCGTCGACGAGTGCATGGTGCGGTCGGCGCTCGAGTCGACCGAGCTCGCGCTCGAAGCCGGGCTGCGGCCGGATCAGATCATCCTGTCGTGCAAGCTGTCCAAGCCGCGACACCTGATCGGCGTCTACCGCGAGCTGTCGCGCCAGACGCGCCAGCCGCTGCATCTCGGGCTGACCGAGGCCGGCATGGGCATCAAGGGACTGGTCTGGTCGGCGGCGGCGATGGGTGTGCTGCTCAGCGAAGGGATCGGCGACACCATCCGCGTGTCGCTGACGCCCAAGCCGGGTGGTGATCGGCGCGAGGAAGTCTACGCCTCGTGCGAGCTGCTGCAGGCGCTCGGCCTGCGCGCCTTCGCGCCGAGCGTCACTGCCTGCCCCGGCTGCGGCCGCACCACCAGCGCGACGTTCCAGGAGCTCGCCGAGCGCGTGCAGGGCTACATCCGCGAGCAGATGCCGTCCTGGAAGACCCGCTACGACGGCGTCGAGACCCTGACGCTGGCGGTGATGGGCTGCGTCGTCAACGGCCCCGGCGAATCGAAGGCGGCCAACATCGGCATCTCGCTGCCGGGCACCGGCGAGGCGCCCAACTGCCCGGTCTTCATCGACGGCGTCCACGCGACGACGCTCAAGGGCAACTACGAAGAGTTGTTCGCCGGCTTCCAGACGCTGGTCGACGACTACGTCGAGACCAACTACCGTCGCCACTGACCGCAGACCGCGCGGCCTCAGCTGGCGCGCCCAGCGCCGCTGTCAGCAAAGGCCGCGCCCAAAGGGCTGACCCCGATGGCGCTGAGGGCGCCATCGGCCACACACACAGCTACGGGATGATGGCGCCGACCGCGCCGGCGCCCGCGCCCCACACGTCCTCGTCGGTGTTCCAGTAGGTCGCCCGCTCGACGACCAGCGCGCCGGCGGTCGAGGGGTTCAGGCTCTCGACGAGAATGGAGAAGCGCTTGCCGTCGGACGACGGGAAGGCGCTCGCCACCGGCACGGTGAAGCGACGGTTGGCGCCGATGGCGTAGGTCACCGACTCCTCGGCGCCGGACTCCGCCAGCATCGTCACCCGGACGTTGGCGTCCGCCGTCGACGCGTTGGCAATCAGCACGAAGGTGTTGATGGCGCGCGGGCCGCCCGTCTCGCCTTCCGCCAGCAGCCAGCGCGGCGCCGTGCGGGTCGTGCCGAAGGCGTTGTGGCCTTCCGTCCAGGAACGCTTCGAGCCCATCCACCACATCGTGCGCTCGACGATCACACCGACGCCGTTGGTCGACTCGACCTTGACCGACACCGGCGTGTCCGCCAGGCCCGGATCCTGGCTGGCGACGTCGATGGTGCGGCGGCTGTTGGCCGCCACGCTGTAGGTCTTGACGATCGGCGCGCCGTCGGCGCGGATGAAGGTGGCGCGGAGCGACGCGGCGGTGGCGTTCGGGTTGGCCACCAGGACATACATCGAGAAGAAGCCGCCGGTCGACCCTTCGGCGAGGAACCAGTTCAGCGCCGGGGCGGTGACGCCGGCGCTGTTGTGGCCGCCCTTGAACGGCTTATTCGGCGTATTGAGATACATCGACCGCTCGACGATGATCGGCACGCCGTTGGTCGAGGTGATCTCGGCCGAGACGTCAGCCGCCGACAGCGCGCGGTCTTCCTGGTCGACCCAGATGGTGAAGCGGCTGCCGGCACCGACGCTGTAGGTCTTGACGATCGGCGATCCCGACGCCAGCAGGTAGCGGACACGGATGGCCGCCGCCGCGCTGCTCGGGTTCTGAATCAGGTAGAAGAGGTCGAAGTTGCCGTGGGTCGCACCCTCGGCGAGATACCAGGTGGTCGAGGGCTGTTCGACGGCCGACTCCATGTGCGCGGCGTAGCCGGCCCACGTCATCAGGCGGTCGAGGACGACCACCGCGTCGGCTTCCATCGTCGTCGCGAACGACGCGCCATTCAGGGCGGCGATGTCCGACGTCACGACCGTCGCTCGCGAGCGCGCCGGCACCGACACGTAGTGGCGCGTCCGGCGGCCCGTGGTGTCGACGAAGGACAGGAGAATACGCGCCGTGCTCGTCTGCGGGTTGGCGATGGCGAAGCGGGTCGAGAAGAAGCCGTTGCTGACGCCCTCCGCGAGATAGCGTTTGAGCGTGCCGCGCGGATGCGAGCCGGCCGTCTGCTCGGCGGCGTTGGTGAGCCCGTCCGCGTCCGGGTCCCCG
>JBDSLU010000150.1:0-10771 GCA_039916225.1 Vicinamibacteraceae bacterium | reverse complement strand
GTCCCGTCCAACTTGCGGTTCACGGGCAGATAGGCCGGGTCGTAAGGATACTGCGCAGCCAGCGTCTCGTCGATCTCGACGCCGATCCCGGGACCTTCGCCCGGGTGCATGTAGCCGTCCTGGTAGGTGTATTGGTGCGGGAACACGCGGTCGGTCTCGGCCGTGTGCGGCATGTGTTCCTGGATGCCGAAGTTGTGCACGCTCAGGCCGAAGTGCAGCGCCGCGGCCATGCACACCGGGCTCAGGTCGGTGGCCCCGTGACAGCCGGTGCGCACGTGATAGAGGTCGGCCAGGGCGGCGACGCGGCGCAGCTGCGAGATGCCGCCGCCGTGCACCACCGTCATGCGGATGAAGTCGATCAGCTGCTCGGTGATCAGCTGCTGGCAGTCGTGGATCGAGTTGAACACCTCGCCGACGGCGATCGGCGTGGTGGTGTGCTGGCGGATAACGCGGAAGCCTTCCTGCAGCTCCGCCGGCACCGGATCCTCCATCCAGAACAGACGGTACGGTTCCAGGCTCTTGCCGACCCGCGCCGCCTCGATCGGCGTCAGGCGATGGTGCACGTCGTGCAGCAGGTGCAGCTCCGGCCCGAACTCGGCGCGGACGCGCTCGAACAGCGACGGGATGTAGTCGACGTAGGCCTCGGTGCTCCAGACGTGCTCGGACGGCAGGCCCTTCTCGGCCGGCTCGTAGGGCACGCCGCCTTTCGGCACGCCGTAGGTCGAGGCGAGGCCCGGAATCCCGCTCTGGACGCGGATCGCCTTGTAGCCGAGGTCGAGGTGCGCGGCCACGTCCTTGAGCGCGGCTTCAGTGTCCTTGCCATTGGCGTGGGCGTAGACCAGCACCGCCTCGCGCGACGCCCCGCCGAGCAGCTCGTAGAGCGGCATGTCGGCGGCCTTGGCCTTGATGTCCCACAGTGCGGTGTCGACCGCGCCGATGGCCGCCATCGTCACGGGCCCGCGGCGCCAGTAGGCGCCCTTGTAGAGATACTGCCAGGTGTCCTCGATGCGCCGGGCGTCGCGTCCGATCAGGAGCGGCGCCAGATGGTCTTCCAGGTAGCTGGCGACCGACAGCTCGCGGCCGTTCAGCGTCGCGTCGCCGAGCCCGGTGAGGCCATCCTCGGTTGTCAGCTTGAGCGTGACGAAGTTGCGGCCCGGGCAGGTGACGAGGACCTTGGCGTCGGTGATGCGCATGCAGTCCGTGAGCGCGCGATCAGCGCTGGACGCGGCCGCTGGCGTCGCCGCCGGCCAGCCGATCGACCTCCGCCACCGAGACGCGGTTGAAGTCGCCTGGGATCGTCTGCTTCAGCGCGCTCGCCGCCACCGCGAAGCGCAGCGACGCGTCCGGCGTCCGGCCGCTGACCAGGCCGAAGATCAGGCCGCCGGCGAAGCTGTCGCCGCCGCCGATGCGATCGATCAGGCGGACGTCGTAATGCTGGCTGCGATGGAAGGCGCCGGTCGCCTTGTCGAACAGTACCGCGCTCCAGCCGTTGTCCGACGCCGAGACGCTCTCGCGCAGCGTGATGGCGATCTGCGAGCAGCCGAACTCCTCGCTGATCTGCCGCGCCGCGGCTTCGTACGCCGCCAGGTTCAACTGGCCGGACGTGACGTCGGTGCCCTCGACATGGATCCCGAGGACCGACTGCATGTCCTCCTCGTTGGCGATGACGACGTCGACGAGCGACATCAGCGGCCGCATCGCCGCCTGTGCCTGCGTCTCGTTCCAGAGCTTCTTGCGGAAGTTGAGATCGACGCTGGTCCGAACGCCGGCCCGGCGGGCGGCCTCGAGCGCCTCCTTGGTGCAGGCGAGGCCGTTGGCGCCGAGCGCCGGCGTGATGCCCGTGGTGTGGAACCAGCTGGCGCCGGCGAAGGCCTTCGTCCAGTCGACCGTGCCGGGCGTCATCTCGCTGATCGCCGAGCGGGCGCGGTCGTAGATGACCATCGAGGCCCGCTGGCTGGCGCCGGCTTCGGCGTAGTAGATGCCGATGCGTTCGCCGCCGCGGACGATGAAGTCGGTGCGGACGCCTTCGGCGCGCAGGGCGCGGATGGCGCCGTCGCCGATGGCGTGGCTCGGCAGCCGCGTCACGTAGCGGCTCTCGAGCCCGAACTGCGCGACGCAGACGGCGACGTTGGCCTCGCCGCCGCCGTAGGTGGCGCCGAGGACCGGCGACTGCAGGAAGCGCTCGAACCCCGGCGGGCTCAGGCGCAGCATGATCTCTCCGAACGTGACGACAGTGGACATGACGGACACTCTCGGCTGGACGGCCCGGGTCAGGCGCGGGCTTTGGCGACCGCAGCGACGACGGTGCGCGCGTTGTCGGCGATGACTTCGAAGCGGCTCTCGGCGATGGCCTTGGGATCGAGCAACGCGGTGCCGACGCCGACCGCGACCGCGCCGGCCGCGATCCAGTCGCCGGCGTTGGTCAGCGACACACCGCCGGTCGGCATCATCTTGATCTGTGGCAGCGGTCCGCGGATGTCCTTGAAGAACTGCGGCCCGAGCGCCGTCGCCGGAAACACCTTCACCACGTCAGCGCCCGCCTGCCATGCCGCCAGGATCTCGGTCGGCGTGAAGCAGCCCGGCATCGCCGCGACGTCGTAGCGATGGCACATCTCGATGGTGGCGAGGTTGAGCGTCGGCGCGACGATGAAGGTGGCGCCGGACAGGATCACCTGGCGCGCCGTCTCCGGATCGAGCACGGTGCCGGCCCCGAGCCGGAGCCCCTTCGGCAGATCCTTGGCCAGCTGCTCGATGAGGCCGACGGCGCCGGGCACGGTCATCGTCACCTCCATCGCCGTGACGCCGCCGGCGATCAGCGCGTCGGCCACGTCTTTCAGCTTGCTGGGATCCTTGATCCGGATGACGGCGACGACGCCGGACGCTTCGACGTCCTGGACGACCTGCAGGCGTGACATGCGAGCTGAACTCCCCGGAAGCGCGTGCGTTAGTCGATGACGGCCGGCTCGAGGCGCGGCACGAGCAGATGGATGACGGCCAGGCCAACGAGGTAGGCGCCCCCCGCGATGATGAACACGCCGACGTAGCTGCCGGTGCGCTGCAGGATTTCGCCGACGACCAGCGTCAGGCACATCCCGCCGACGGCCCCCGCCATGCCACCGAAGCCGACCACCGAGCCGACGGCGCGGCGCGGGAACATGTCCGACACCAGCGTGAACAGGTTGGCCGACCAGCCCTGATGCGCGGAAGCCGCGAGCGCCACCAGCAACACGGCCGACCACAGGTTGGTGACCTGCGACGCGAACACGATCGGCGTCACCGCGAGGGCGCAGATCAGCATCGTCACCTTGCGCGCGGCGTTCAGCGTCCAGCCCTGCTTCAGGAAGAACGACGACAGCCAGCCGCCGCCGATGCTGCCGATGTCGCAGATCAGGTAGATGGTGAACAGCGGGGCCATCGACTGCTTCAGATCGAGGCCGTAGTTGCGGTTGAGGAAATCGGGAATCCAGAACAGGTAGAGCCACCACACCGGATCGGTGAGGAACTTGCCGAGCGCGAAGGCCCAGGCCTGCCGATGCGTCATCAGCGAGGCCCACGCGATGGGCGTGATCGTCTCCGGCGGATCGCTCTGGATCAGCGCAAGTTCTTCGGGGGTGACGCGCGGGTGGCGATCCGGCGTGGTGTAAACCACCCACCACCAGATCAACCAGAAGAAGCCGAGCAGGCCGGTGACGACGAACGCTTCCTGCCAGCCCCAGAGGGCGACCATGGGCGGCACCACGAGCGGCGTGATCAGCGCGCCGATGTTGGTGCCCGAATTGAAGATGCCGGTGGCAAAGGCCCGCTCCTTGCGCGGGAACCATTCGGCGATGGTCTTGATCGAGGCCGGGAAGTTGCCCGCCTCGCCGAGGCCGAGGAAGAAACGCGCCAGGGCGAAGCCGGCGGCGGCGCCTCCCAGCGACACGAAGGTCACGCCGGTCTTCTCGTCCAGGTTGAGCGTGGGGAACCACAGCCCGGGCATCCAGTCGGCGAAGGCATGGCCGACCGCGGCGACGCTCCACAACACAATGGCCAGCGCGAAGCCCCGCTTCGTCCCCAGCCGGTCCATCACCCGCCCGGCCAGCAGCAGGCCGATCGCGTAGGCGAGCTGGAAGGTGAAGACGATCGCGGCGTAGTCGCGCTCGGTCCACGAGAACTCGTGCTGCAGGCTCGGCTTGAGGAGGCCGATGACCTGGCGGTCGATGTAGTTGATCGTCGTAGCAACGAACAACAGCGCGCAGATCACCCAGCGATAGCGGCCTCGGAACACGGGCTCTCCTGTCCTGGCGAAGGTCTGACGACGATCGCTACTGGTTCACGCCACTGGCCAGGAAGCCGCCGTCGACGACGAGCACCTCCCCGTTGACGAAGCTCGCCGAATCGGACGCCAGGAACACCGCGGCGCCGATCAGCTCTTCCAGCTTGCCGAAACGCTGCATCGGCGTGCGCAGCATCAACTCCTTGCCGCGCTCGGTCCCGTCGAGCAGTTCCGCGTTCAGCGCCGTACGGAACACCCCCGGCGCGATCGCGTTGACCGTCACCCCGTGCGGCGCCCATTCCACCGCCAGCGACTTCGTCAGCGAAGCCACCGCCGCCTTGCTGGCCGCGTAGCCGGCCACATGATAGAGCCCAACGAAGCTGGAGAGCGACGCAATATTGATGATGCGGCCGTAACGGCGCGCGATCATCGAGCGGCCGAACACCTGGCAGGCGCGCAGCGTGCCGTGCAGGTTCGTCTCGAGCACGGCGTGCCAGTCGGCCTCGGTCACGTCGATGGTCGGCGACTTGATCGTCCGCCCCGCGCAGTTGATCAGGATGTCCACCTGGCCGAGGGCCGCGGCGGCCGCGTCGTGCAGGGCCTGCACCGAGGCACGGTCCTCGACGTCGGTGGTCTGGCGGATCGTCCTGGCGCCCGCCGCCTCGATCTCGGCGCTCACCGTGTCGACGAGCTCGGCCCGGCGGCCCGTGGCGACGACGTTGGCGCCGGCCTTGGCCAGACCGACGGCCAGCGTCCGGCCGATGCCGGACGTGCCTCCGATGACGACGGCCGTCTTGCCGTCGAGTGCGATGCGTGACATGCCCTACGAGCGGTACGCTTGCCGACCGACGCCCTGGACGGGGATGCCCTGCGCCCCCAGCACGTCGTGCTGCAGCGCGAACATCGCGCCGGCGGCTTCGTCGATGTGGCGGACGAAGGCAATCGACCCCTGCAGGATCGGCGTCAGCTTGGCCTTGTCCTGGATGCGCGCCTTCGGGTACTCGTGCTCGACGACGAGATGCGTCTCGGCGACGTCGAGGGCCAGCAGTTCGCGCGCCGCCAGCTGGTGATCGAGCCAGTCGACGCTGCGATTCTGGAGATAGGCCAGCGGATCGTGGCGCGCCGTGCCCGGCAGCTCGTGCTCGGCGAGCGCGACCTGCTTCTTCCAGGCGTTGGCCTGATCGGCCGGATTCGGCGACGGCTGGCCGTCCTTCCAGTCACCGCGCTCGACGGTCTGACCGCCGCTGCCCCACGCCGACCAGCCCTTGGCGTCGACGACCTGGCCCTTCACGTGGAAGCCGCCGATGAGGAAGTTGTAGCCCTCGTCCTTGAGGAACTGGAAGACCGACCGCGTGTCCTGGCCCATCAGGATCGCGTGCGACGGATCGTAGTGGATGCGGAACTGATCGCCGACGCCGTGCTTCTCGGCGATGCGGTGCAGCGCGATCCACGTGCCCGGGGTGTAGGCGATGTTGTTGTGCCAGTTGTCGCCGGTGGTCCAGCCGGGCATCGGGCACTGCTCGACGCGATACGTCAGCCCGCGCGCCTTCGCCTCCTCGAGGAGCGGCACGAAGTGCTGCTCGAAGTCCTGGAGGTTCTGGTCCATGCTGCGTTCCTGGTTGCGGCCGACGAAGCCGCAGACGGCGTTGACGCCGAGCAGCGCGGCCGCGTCGAACGTCCGCAGCATGAAGTCGAGCTTCTTCTTGCGGATCGCCGGATCGTGGTGCAGCAGGTTGTCGAAGTAGCCGAGGTCGGAGATGCCGACGCCGGTGCGCGCGAGCGCCGCCTGGACGCGCGTGGCCCGGGCCTTCGAGAACGGCTGGCGCAGGTCGAGGGTGTTGGCGACCGGATCGAGCATCGCCTCGGGCGGCACGTCGGTCTCGGTCGGATGGAGCGCCGCGGACACCTGGATGTAGCTGGCGCCCAGATCCTTGGCGAAGTCGAGCCAGTCCTCGATCGCCTGGTCGGGATCGGGATCGCGGACGTCGCGGGGGGTCAGCTCCTGGAGGGCGGCCGTCAGCACGCCCACCTTCATGAACTTCGGTTCGAACGGCTTCATCGACATCAGTAGCTCACCTTCGTCCAGACGCTGCCCTTCTTGGCGCTCTCGAGCATCGTCTCGACCAGCACGTTGGCGCGATAGCCATCCTCGAAGGTGGCGAACGCCGGGGGATGGGCATCGCCCGGCTTCTTGCCCGCGGCGATGAACCCGTAGATGTCGCGCATCAGGTTGCAGAACGCGTCGGCCCAGGCCTCCTGGTGCCCGCCCGGCAGGTGGGCGTAGCCGCGCACCTCGGCGTCGAGCAGGCCCGGATCCTTCTGCAGGATCTCGTTGCCCTTGTCGCGGTTGCCGATCCACAGCTCGTTCTGGACTTCCTGCTTCCAGGCCATCGCCGCTTTCGAGCCGCACACTTCGAGGCGCAGGTCGTTCTTGTGGCCGGAGCAGACCTGGCCGACCGAGAACGATCCCTTGGCGCCGTTGTCGAAGCGGATCAGCACCGAAGCCAGGTCCTCGACCTTGATGTCGACGAGCTCGACCTGGTCGTTGGCGCCGGCGGCCGAGAACGCCTCGCGCGAGCCGACCGGCTTCTTCCGCTTCTTGATGACCGTCGTGATGTCGGCGAGGACCTCGACGATGCGCAGGCCGCTGACGTGCTGGGCCAGGTCGCACCAGTGCGAGCCGATGTCGCCGAGCGCGGACGACGCGCCGCTCTTCTCGGGCTCGAGGCGCCACGAGTAGTCGGTGTCCTTGAGGAGCCAGTCCTGCAGGTACTGGCCGTGGACGAAGTGCGGCGTGCCGATGTCGCCGCGCGCGATGGCCAGGCGGGCCTGCTGCACCAGCGGGTTGCCGCGGTAGTTGAAGGTGACGGCGTGGACGATGCCGGCCTTGGTGGCGAGGTCGAGGAGCGATTTGGCCTCGGCCGCAGTCATCGCCAGCGGCTTGTCCGAGACGACGTGCTTGCCCTTGGCGATCGCCGCGGCGTTCACCGGGTAATGCAGTGCGTTCGGGGTGCAGTTGTGGATGACGGTGACGTCGGGATCGTCGAGCAGCGCCTCGTAGCTCCCGTAGCCCTTGGGGATGCCGAGCTCCGCCGCCTTCTTCTTCGCCGACGCGTCGTTGCTGCCGGCCACCGCCACGACGTCGACGTAGCCGAGCCGCCGCACCGCGTCCACATGATGCGGACCGATGAAGCCCGCGCCGACGAGTCCCATGCCGATACGTTTCACGCCCGCTTCTCCTCTGTGATTCCTGACGCCCGCGCGTTGATCCGCACGAGACGTCGCTCTTCTTCATCTCGTCCTTGAGATGGTCCATCCCGCGCCAGCACTGCGCGAGGATCATCCAGGTCGGGTTCTGGCCAGCCCGCCGATGGCGGCAATGCCCTCGTCCCAGGCGGTCCTGGTCTCGACCGCCGACTCGCTCAGCAGCAGGTCGATGTAGTCGGCGACGCGGGCGGCCTGTGCGCCGGGCGAGTGCGCGTCGGTGGGGATGAGGGTGTCGGTCAGTGCGTCGACCGCCGCATACGCGGCAGGCGTCAGCGACTTGAGCGCCTGGCGGCGGCCGGGATTCTCGACCGCGTGGGTCGCGGCTTGTTCGCTGTCCGCCATCGCCATTCCTTACGTTACGCTCCGGACCGCGACGGCGTGACGTCCACCGGCTGGCCGCTGCGCGACGACGCATAAATCGCCTCAATCAGGGCGACGCTGCGCCGGCCTTCGCGACCGTCGACCCGCGGCGGGCGTCTGCTGTCGAGCGCCGAGACGAAATCCTCGAACACGCGCCGGTGGGCGCTGGCGTCGGCGACGACGTGGGTCCGGGCCGCCGCGCCGACAGGCGCCGGATCGACCGAGGCCGCCCCGCCCGCGGCGCCCTCGAGCGCCGGTTCACGCACGTCCCACTTGGCGACGCGAGCCTGCTCGATCACCACCGTCCCGAGCGTACCGGTGATCGAGACCCGCCGATCGTAGCCGGGCCAGGCCGCCGTCGTCGCCTCGAGCGTGGCGACCGCGCCGTTGGCGAACTCGAGCACGGCCACCGCCGTGTCCTCGACCTCGATCTCGTGCAGCGCCGCCAGCGTCCGGGCGTAGACGCGACGCACGTCACCGAGCAGCCACAGCAGGAGATCGACGGTGTGGACGCCCTGGTTCATCAGCGCGCCGCCGCCATCGAGCGCCCACGTGCCCCGCCACAGCGACTGCGCGTAGTACTCGGGTGGACGATACCATTTCACCCGGGCGTCAGCCAGAATCGGGCGGCCGAGCCGGCCGGACACCAGCGCGTCCTTGACGTCCATGAGGTCGGGCGTCGATCGATCCTGGAAAAAGACACCCAGCGTGACGCCGGCGCGCTCGACCGCCTCGAGCATGCGATCGATGCGGGCGGTGCTGACGTCGAGGGGCTTCTCGCAGAGGACGTGCAGGCCCTGCGCCGCCGCCGCCTCGACGTCGTCGGCGTGAACGCCGGACGGGGTGCCGATGGCGACGATGTCCATCGGCCGGTGCCGCAGGAACGCCTGGACGTCGGTGAACGGGGCCGCGTCGTGAGTGGCGGCGAGCGCCGAGACGCGGGCGGCGTCGCGACCACAGACCGCGACGACCCGCAGGTCGGGCACGGCCGCGGCGGCGCGGGCGTGCGTTTCGGAGATGCCGCCTCCGCCCAGGATCCCGACGTGCCGGATCACGTCACTCGGGCGGGCGCGGGCCGGTGGGCGGCGCGGCCGCGGCAGCGGGCTCGGGGGGCGTCGCTGCCGGGTGCGGGGTGGTCATCGGGCCCTGCGTCGTGCCCTTGAAGGCGGCGGCGATCCGCAGGTGCTCGCTCATCGCCGCCTGCGCCGCGTCGCCGTCGTGGTCGCGCAGGGCCTGGTAGATGGCGCGGTGCATCTCGGCGGCCTCGCGCAGATCGCGGACGGCGCCGACATTGGCCTTGCGCTGTTCGTAGAACATCGCCGAGACCATCTCGATCAGCGAGGCCAGGATCGGGTTGTGCGACGCGTGGGCGATGGCGCGGTGGAACGTGATGTCGTGGACCAGGAAGGGCAGCGGCTGGTCGAGCGAGGCGAACATCCCGGCCATTTCCTCGGCGATGGCGGCGAGATCCTGGCCGGTGGCGCGCTCGGCGGCGAGGCGCACGGCGCCGACCTCCAGCACCCGTCGCGCCTCGAACATCTCTTCCTTGGTGAAGCCGTGCAGCGCCGCCATGAAGCTGAGGGGGCCGGTCGCGAGCGTCGGCGGGCCGTCGGTGATGAACGTGCCGGCGCCGTGGCGGGCCTGCACCACGCCCATCGCCGACAGCGCTTGCAGGCCGGCCCGGACCGACGGGCGGCTGACACCGATCTGCACCGCCAGCTCACGCTCGGGCGGCAGGCGATCCCCGGGGCGCAGCTCACCCTTCTCGATCAGCGCCCGCACGTGAGCGACGACGTGCTCGGTCGTGACGCGGTCGGGCGGACGCACCACGCCGTTCGAGGGTGACCCGGCGTCGGAGGTGCCGGAGTCGACTGCTTTCGTCAGCTTGGCCATCGGGCGGTGTGCGGGGCAGTGTACCGGAAACAGTAGAATCCCGCCCATGAACTTTATGGGGATCGACGTCGGGACGAGCGGTACCCGGGCGCTCGTCATCGACCAGACCGGCCGCATCATCGGGTCGGCGACCTCCGAACACGCCGCCTTCGCCACCCCGCGTCCGGGCTGGGCCGAACAGGATCCGGCCGACTGGTGGCGAGCCACCGGTGAAGCGGTCCGCGGGGCCCTCGCCGACGCCGGAATCGACGGCGGCGGCATCGCCGCGGTGGGCTTCTCCGGCCAGATGCACGGTTCGACACTGCTCGACGAGAAGGACCAGGTCGTCCGGCCGGCGCTGCTCTGGTGCGATCAACGCACCGGCGCGGAGTGCGAGGCGATCACGGCCAAGGTCGGCGCCGCGCGGCTGATCGAGCTGACGCTGAACCCGGCCCTCACCGGCTTCACCTTGCCCAAGCTGCTGTGGGTGCGCCGCCACGAGCCCGAGTTGTGGGCCCGCGTCCGCTCGGTGCTCCTTCCCAAGGACTACGTCCGCTTCCGCCTGACCGGCGACCGCGCCACCGACGTCGCCGACGCCTCGGGCACCCTGCTCTTCGACGTCGCCCAACGACGCTGGTCGACCGAGGTCGCCGGTGTCCTCGACATCGATCTCGGGCTGCTGCCCCGCGCCTTCGAGTCGCCCGAGGTGACTGGCACCGTCCACGCCGCGGGCGCCGCCGCGACCGGCCTGCGGGTCGGCACGCCGGTCGTCGCCGGCGGCGGCGATCAGGCGGCGGGTGCCGTCGGCATGGGCATCGTCGAGGCCGGGCTCGTCAGCGCGACCATCGGGACGTCCGGTGTGGTGTTCGCGGCGACGAGCAAGCCGGCCCTCGATCCGAAAGGACGCGTCCACACCTTCTGTCACGCCGTGCCCGGCATGTGGCACGTCATGGGCGTCACGCAGGGCGCCGGCCTCTCGCTCCGCTGGCTGCGCGACATGGTCGGCGGCGGGCTGTC
>JBDSLU010000149.1:0-24339 GCA_039916225.1 Vicinamibacteraceae bacterium | reverse complement strand
GGCCAACGTGCTGAACTACGAGGTCAACCTCGTATGGCAGACCGCCGCGGTGATGGCCGGCGGCATCGGCCTCTACTTCTTTGGCCGGCGGCGGAACGCAGCGGCCAGGTAGCGTAGGACCGCTTCGGCGGTCGCTTGGACCGGGCCACTCGACGCTGAAGCGGTGCCTCGTTGCCTGCTACTCGCCGCCCGCCGGCGGTCCCAGCTGCAGCGCGGCGAGGTCGGCCTTCAGCTCTTCGTAGCTTTCGACGTCGTTCTCGTCCCCCGCCTGCTTGAGCGCATCCGCCATCGCGGCCAGCCAGCGGGCGCCCAGCTTCGGGTCTTCGAGCTCGCGGATGTAGCAGCCGGCGAGGGCGTCGGCGATCGTCAGCCGGCTCTCGACGTCGGCGCGCTGCCCGGCGATTTTGTAGGCGCGCTCGAGCAGCTGCACCGCCTCGTCGGGGTCGTCGAGGAAGTCGGCGCGCGCGGCGAGGATGCCGGGCAGCGGCCCGAACTTCTGCTCGAGAGCCTCGAGCAGCGTCAGCAATTTCTGGGTGACGTCGGCGGCGGCGGCTTCGTCGGCCTTGCCGCTGGCGGCGGCGGCGGCCAGGGCCAGCTTGGTGACCTTGGCCCACTCTTTCTCGGGGACGCCATCGGGCGTCTTCGGGTTCATGGCGTCGGAAAGTCTATCCGGATACGCCCGCCGCCGTACACAAAACAGGCCGGATGCCCGTGGGCACCCGGCCTTCGTACTGCAATCGAAACAGCAGCGGCAGCCACCGCGGCTGCCAGACGACGCGCTCAGCGTCGTCTGGCTCACGGCCGCGGTCCAGAGCTGCCCACGACCGCGCGCGACAGCGCGGTCGTCACATTCAGAACAGGAAGCGAAGCGTGACGTAGCCCTGCGTGCCGGGCTCGAACAGGTCGTCCATCTGGAACCGCGGATCGTAGGCGTTGGCGCCTTCCGACGAGGCCGCGATCATGGCGTTGTAGTCGTAGCCGTTGCGCAGGTCGACGCCGCTCAGATCGATCGCCGCCGAGGCGCGCGGCGTGCCGGCACCACGGTTCAGGAAGTTGAACTGGTGCCGCGACGTCTTCTGGTTGAAGGCGTTCAGCAGGTTCAGCTCCAGCCGCATGCGCTTGTTGCCGCTGCCGACCTTCAGCTCGTGCGACACGAGCAGGTCGGTGCGGGTCAGCACGTCCGTGCGGCCCAGGTCACCGCGGCCGTTGACGAAGGCCTGGGTCTGGTTGACCGTGTTGACGTAGGTCGTCAGCGGCGTGCCGCTGCCGCCGTAGAAGTTGACGCCGAACTGCGTTCCGAAGGGCGCCATGTACGAGCCGTACAGCTTGACGACGTGCGGGCGATCCGTCGGCAGGCGACCGACGACGTCGAGGTTGCCGTGCGAATCCCAGAAGATCTCGTCGATGTCCCAGGCGCGGTTGGCGTTGCCGCCGGGCCGGGCGATGCTGCCCGCCTGCTGCTGCGCCGTCCCGGACGCGACGCCGGTCGTCGGCGTGCTGACTTCTTCGCTCGCCGCGATGCCCGAGTAGTTGCCATAGAGGCGGCTCATGACGTAGCTGGCGCTCCAGAAGTAGTTGTTCGAGAAGCGCTTGCTGAGCGTCAGCTCGAGCGCGTCGTACTGGCGCTTCGGCTTCGGCACGGGCTGCCCGAACGGCGTCGCGCCGGACGGGAACTGGAACTCGGCCAGCCCTTCGCCGGGGTTGCCGATGATGTAGGTCTCGTTGCCGAACGCGTCGACCGCGCCGATGTCCTCGATGGTCCGTCCGAGGTCGTTGTGGACGAAGTGGGCGCCGAACACCATCTCGGAGCCGAGCTGGTACTCGGTGCCGATGCTGGTGCTGTCCTGGAACATCGGCTTGATGTCCGGGTCGGTCGAGTCGAAGTTGGGCACGCGGCGATCGCGGAAGCTGCCTGGCACCACCCACAGGTCCCGGCCCGGCATGTTCGACAGGTTCAGGCTGCTGAAGTCGAGCGTGTCGAGCGCGCGGTAGTAGATCTGCCACGTGTCGCCGCCGTAGGAACCGCGCGGCAGCTCGTACTTGGTCCAGTCGTAGTAGCGGCCCCAGCTGCCGTAGATCTTGAACTTGCCGTCGCCGCGGACGTCGTAGGCGGCGCCGAGGCGCGGGGCGATCTTGTCCTTCCAGCTGAAGCTCATGGCGTCGATGCCATCGCGGAACGACGGCACGGTCTCGTCCTCGGCGCGCAGGCCGACGTTGAGGGTCAGGCGGTCACCCAGCGTCCACTGATCCTGCACGTAGAGCGACAGGATGTTGGCACCGGCCTCGCCCTGGACGCCGCGGTTGTTGACCGCGTAGAACCCGTAGGTGCCGCGGCCCTGGTTGGAGCCGTTGGGGGCGACGAAGTCCCGGTTGAATGAAATGTCGACGTAGCCGCCCGGGTAAGCCTGGTTGGCGTCGTTGACCGTGTTCTGGTAGCCGAATCCGGCCTTCAGCGTGTGATAGCCGCCGGCATGGAACGCGTTGTTGTAATCGAGGTTGAAGAACTGTCGGTCGGTGGCGTCCTTCTCGACGATGAGGGCGCGCGGGGTGTTCTGCGTGCCGATGGGGCCCTGCAGGTTGGCAGGGATCCCGGCCAGCCCGGCGCTCGACGTCGCATAGGTGAAGTTCGTCGTGTTCGGGATGCCCGTGTCGTTGTAGTTGTCGTGGAACACACCGCCGCGGGCCGACAGGAACGACGAGTTCGACAGGACGATGTCGACGTTGCCGCTGGCGTTGGTCTGGGTCTGTTCGAAGCCGCGCTGCAGGTTGACGGAGTTGGCCGCCTGCGAGCTGGTGATGACGTTTTCGCCGGAGCCGTTGTAGTTCGGCAGCGTGCCTTCCGACGTGGTCGGCGTGAAGAGCGCCGAGCCCGAGGCGGTGACGCGGCGGCCGCTGTAGGTCACCTTGCCGAACAGCTGCGTCAGGCGCTGCTTGCGGGCGATCTCGCCATTCTCCGTGCCGTTGCTGAAGCGGTACTCGTTGGTGCGGCGGACGAAGCGCGGCGAGTAGGAGCCGAAGAAGAACAGCTTGTCCTTGACGATCGGGCCGCCGAGCGACCCACCGATTTCGCTGCGATGGTCCCCAGCCTTGCTGTCCTGCTCATAGGTGACGGAGACATCGTCAGACGGATTGAGAACGAGGCGCTTGACCGGGCCGGCGCTCAGGCCGGAGCCCTCGTAGAGATAGTGGCCCTCGCCGCGGAAGGTGTTGCCACCGGACTTGGTCACGGCGCTGATGACGCCGCCCAGGGCGCCGCCGTACTCGGCCGCGATGCCGGTCGTCTTGACCTGGACTTCCTGGAGGTAGTCGAACACTGTGTTCTGCCGCGACGAGCCGTTGATCAGGCTGTTGGTGACGACGCCGTCGACCGTGAACGCGTTCTCGGCGCCGCTGGCGCCGTTGACCTGGAAGCCGCCTTCGATTTCACCGGAATTGACCGACGGAGCGGTCATCGCCAGCGACTGGAAGCTGCGGCCCTTGGGCAGGCGGTCGATTTCCTCGGCGGTCACGTTGTGCGACACGAGGGTGCTGCGCAGATCGATGGCCGGCCGGTCGCTGGCCAGCACCTGCACGACCTCGGACATGTCGCCGACCTTGAGCTGCGCGTCCACCTTCAGCGACTTGCCGAGGCTGACGCTGACGTCCTCCATCGAGACCTTCGAGAAGCCGGACAGCTCGACGACCATCGTGTAGCGGCCCGGGTCGAGATCGGGCACGTTGTAGAGCCCATCGCCGCCGGTGACGAGCGTCCGGGCCGCGCCCGTGTTCTTGCTGGTGATGGTGACCGTGGCTCCGGGGAGCACGGCACCGCTCGCGTCAGTCACGATCCCGGTCAGCCCGCCAAATCGTTCCTGTGCTGCTGCCACTCCTGATCCGGCTGCCACGAGCACGGCGATCAGGAAGGCGACGAATCTTTTCTGCATATGTCCCTCTCCGTTGAGGAGCGTGGCGGCGCTCGGGCCGCCTCGACCGACACACTGGCGCTCACAGTCGAGACGCCAGTGACCGGTGGGAGATAGAGCAACCGAGTTGCCGCAAAAGGGGAGATCCGGGCCGATCGCTGGTCCTATGTGACCAAGCGGATAACAACCGTGACGGACGGCGGAAGGGTGGGCCGGTATGGCCGCGGGATGACGCAGAAAGCGGGCGAATGGGGGCCATGATCGACCTCCCGAGGGGCCGACATCCCGGAAACATGGATCGCGGCCCTCTGGCGGTCCATGGATATGGATTTTGGGCCGGTGACGAACCGGCCAAAAGCGCGACGCCAGGGACGAACTGACTCGACCGTGGCCTTGGTGGCTGGCTGCCACCGGTTGGTCAAATCCGGCGGATGCGGAGGAAGTTGGCGTCGGTGCGGGTGAGGTCGGCGTTGACCGACACGAAGACGACGGTAGCGCCGGCCGGCAACAGGTTCCGCTCGAGAAGCAGCCGCTCGATGGCCAGGCCGGTCGGATCGATGTCGGCGACGAGCGGCAGGATGCCGCGATAGAGCGCGAAGCGGCGGGCGATGGTCGCCTCGGGCGTCACCGCGAAGATGCGGACTGCAGGTCGGAAGGCCGACAGCATGTGCGCGGTCTTGCCGCCGCGCGTCACCGCCACGATGGCGTCGGCGTGGCCGCTCGCCGCGAGCGTCACCGCCGACTGGCACAGCGCGCGATTGTGCGGGACGTCGGTCACTTCGAGCCCGGGGTCGATCTCGAGGGACGGCGACAACGACTCGGCGGCGCGGATCACCGCGTCGAGCGTCTGTACCGTCCGGGTCGGATCGATGCCGACGGCCGTCTCGCCGGTCAGCATGATGGCGTCGACCGCGTCGTCGACGGCGTTGGCGGCGTCGCTGACTTCGGCGCGCGTCGGGCGGAACTCGGTACGCATCGAGTCGAACACCTGGGTCGCGACGATCACCGGCAGGCCACGGCGGCGGGCCCGGCGCGTGATCTCCTTCTGCACGGCGGGGACGCGCTCGAACGGCATCTCGAGTCCCAGATCGCCGCGCGCCACCATCACCGCGTCGGAGGCGCCGAGAATCGCATCGATGTTGTCGACCGCGGCCGGTCGTTCGATCTTGGCGATGAGCGGCGTGCGACCGTCGCCGGATTCGGCGACGATGGCCCGCGCCATGCGCATATCCTCGGCCGTCTGCACGAAGCTGAGGGCGACGACGTCGACGCCGCGCGACAGTCCGAAGCGCAGGTCGGCGATGTCCTTCGGCGTCAGCGCCGACGTCGGCAGCACGACGCCGGGCAGGTTGATGCCTTTCTTCTCGCCGAGCGGGCCGCCGGCGACCACCGAGGTCCTCGCCGTCGTGCCGTCCGAAGACTCGACGCGCAGCTCGATTCGTCCGTCGTCGAGCAGCAGGCGATCGCCGGGTCGAACCGACTTGGCGAGGCCGGCGAAGGTGGTCGAGACGCGGCCCACGCCGCCGACGGAGCCGCCGACGAAATCGCCGGTGGCGATCTCGAGGATCTCGCCGGGAACGAGATCGATGGCCTTGCGGTCGATCAGCGAGCCAGTGCGGATCTTGGGCCCCGACAGGTCCTGCAGGATCGCCACGTGGCGCCCGGCCCGCGTCGCCGCCGCCCGGATCCGGGTGATGACGGCGCCGTGCTCCTCGTGGGTGCCGTGCGAGAAGTTGAGGCGGAAGACGTCGGTGCCCGCCGCGATCAGCGCGTCGAGCGCGTCCTCGGCAGCGCAGGCCGGCCCGACGGTCGCGATGATCTTGGTGAGTCGGCCCATGTAGGAAGAAGTCGCGCCGTGAACCCGGCCGTAACGGTCACTAGGTTAACATCGTGCTGGATATGCTGCCGGAATGGTTCGAGACCGCGCGCGCCGACGCGGAACGCCGCGGCCTGGGACACATCGTCCCGGTGCTCGAGGCCCTGCGCGCCTCGGGTGAGCGCCTCCGCCAGGCGCCCTGGGCCGAGCACGCGGCGGCGCGGATCGCGCTGCGCGGCGCGGCCATCGCCCCGGCCGCCATTGCGCCCCCGCCGACATCGGCCGCCACCACGCCGCGGCCCGATTTGCCGAGCATCGCCGCGACCGCCGCGAAGCTGCGGACCGGCGGCCTGACGGCGTCGTCGCTCGTCGAGGCGGCCCTCGACGGCATCGCCCGCGACAACCCGCGGCTGAACGCCTTCATCACCGTCACCACCGACCTCGCCCGGGCCGATGCCGCGGCGGCGGACGCCGACCTCCGGACCGGCGTCGATCGCGGGCCGCTGCTCGGCATCCCGATCAGCGTCAAGGACCTGGTCGACGTCGCCGGCTACCCCACCACCGCGGCGTCGCGGGTGCGGCAGTTCGACGTCGCCGGCGCCGACGCGCCGGTGGTGACGCGGCTGCGCGAGGCCGGCGCCGTGATCATCGGCAAGACCAACCTGCACGAGTTCGCGCTGGGGCCGACCAGCGAGGATTCGGCCTACGGCCCGCCGCGGCATCCGTTCGATACGACGCGGATGACCGGCGGATCGAGTGGCGGATCGGCCGCCGCGGTCGCCGCCGGCCTCGGCTTCGCCAGCGTCGGCACCGACACCGGCTGCTCGGTGCGCATCCCGGCCGCGCTCTGCGGCGTGGTCGGCCTCAAGCCGCGCTTCGGCGACGTGCCGACCGAGGGGATCGTCGCCCTCAGCCGGCGCCTCGATCACATCGGCCCGATCGCGCGCAGCGTCGCCGATGCGCGGCTGCTCTATCAGGTGATGGCGGGCCGGCCGGCCATCGACGATGCGCTCATGCCGGCGCTGGCCTCGCTGAGCGCCGGCCTCGTCACCGCCGGCTTCGTCGATCGACTCGCCGACGACGTGCGCGCCGCCTTCGAGGCCGCGCTCGATCGCCTGCGCGCCCACGGGCTCGCCACCACCGCCGCGCCGCTCGGTGTCCTCGACGACGCCGCCGCCGCGTATCTGCCGATCTGCCTGGCCGACGCCGCCGCCCTGCACGCCGCCACGCTCGAGACCCAGGGCAGCGACTACACGCCCGCCGTCCGCGCTCGCCTCGAGGCTGGCCGCTATGTGGCGGCCGAGGATTACGCCCGCGCTACCCAGGCCCAGGCCGTCCTGCGCCAGGCCGTCGATCGCGCGCTCGGCCGCGCCGATGTGCTGCTGCTGCCGACCTCGCCGATCACCGCCCCCACCTTCGGCACCGCGACGATCCCCTTCGGCGACGCCGAAGAATCGACGCGCAACGCACTGCTCCGGCTGTGCCAGCCGTTCAACCTGACCCGGCATCCGGCGATCTCGCTGCCGGTGCCCACCCCCGCCGGCAGCCTGCCGGTCGGCCTCCAACTGGTCGCCAGCGACACCGAGCGCCTGCTCGAGATCGCCCTCGCCGTGGAGGCCGCACTCACCGCTTCTTAGATCGTGTAATGAGACCTTTCTTTCATGCCTGGGAGCGGCGCATCCACGCCGGCTCCGTCCGCGTCGTGCGCCCGTTCGATTGGGGGCTCGACTGGCTGCCGCGCGCCGGCCTGCCCGCGCTCGACGGCGGGTCGACCAGCGACGACGCCTCGATCACCGCCGCGCTCGTCGCCGCCGGCGAACGCGCCACGGCCGAATCGGAAGCGTTCTTCGCGGTGGATCCGGCGCCGGCCTACGAGCTCGACGCCGACCGGGTGCTCCGCTTCGAGAGCGGCGTCGTCACGCCGCATCCCGAGAACAACCTCGTCCAGGCGCGCTACTTCCCCGCCGAGAACGGCTCGCGCAAGGCCGGCGTGGTGCTGCTGCCGCAGTGGAACTCCGATGCCGGCGGGCATATCGGGTTGGCCAGGCTGCTGGCCCGCTTCGGTATGAGCGGGCTGCGCCTCAGCCTGCCGTATCACGACGTCCGCATGCCGCCGGAGCTGACCCGGGCCGACTACATCGTCAGCGCCAACGTGGGCCGGACGCTGGCGGTCTGCCGGCAGGCCGTGCTCGACGCGCGGCGCGCCGTGATGTGGATGGCGGCGCAGGGCTACGAGCGCGTCGGCATCCTCGGCACCAGCCTGGGGTCGTGCCTGTCGATGCTCACCGCCGCGCACGAGCCGCTGCTGCGGGCCGCCGCGCTCAACCACGTGTCGCCGTACTTCGCCGACGTCGTCTGGGACGGCCTGTCGACCGAGCACGTCCGGGAAGGTCTCGAGGGCCGCGTCCAGCTCGACGCCTTGCGCCGCATCTGGCTGCCGATCAGCCCGCAGCCGTATCTCGAGCGGATGCGCGACAAGCGCACGCTGCTGGTCTACGCCCGCTACGACCTGACCTTCCCGGTCAGCCTGTCACGCCAGCTGATCGCCGACTTCGGGTCTCGCGGGCTGCCGCATCAGTCGTTCGTGCTGCCATGCGGCCACTACAGCACAGGCGTCTCGCCCTTCAAGTGGATGGATGGCTACGTGCTCACGAAGTTCCTGCACGACTCGCTCGTCAAGGGGATGTCCCCCGAACGGCACGTCGCGACCGCCGCGGCTGTTCGCTGAGCCGGCGCCAAGGGCCAGCTGGCGAGCACCAGCCCGCGTGCGGCGCCGCGACGCGCCCAGCGTCGCGAATAGCAGCCGCAGCTATTTGGGCTGCCGCGGGCGGTCCTGAGGGGACCGCCCGCCGGAATCAGATGTATTTGAAGAGGCCCTTCATCGCGTCGTAAATCGCGCCGGCGAGCGCGCGGACGATGGGCGCGACGTCGTGACGCTGGACGGCGTCGGCGACGGTCACTGGATCGGTCAGCAGGAGATAGATCGTGGCGAGGGCAAGCATCGCCGCGAGGATCCCGAACACGAAAGAGACGCTGAGAACGAATGGCGCGAATCGCACGGATAGCTCGTCAGAGTCAGACGCACGAGTCGCCGGGAAGGTTCGTCACGGTTCGGTCGGCTCCCCGCGACGCCTGGATGATACCCCGTCCATCCACTCCGCCGCGCCAACGTGCGCGCCGAAGTCCCCGCCCCGGCGTCTCCGTCCTGACGACGGCCGGCGGCTCAGTCGTCTGACAGCGGGCGCTCGACGAGCGGCCCCAGGCCGAGCGATTCCCCGGTCAAATGCGACCGATCGCCGATGACGACGACGTGCAGGTCGTCGGCGGACGCGTAGCGGCGGGCGACGTCCGAGACCTGGTCCGCGGTGACCAGCGAGACGTCGCGGACGAACCCGTCGAAGTAGTCGTCCGGCAGGCCGTGCAGGGCGATCTGGGCGACGGCCCTGGTCACCTGCTCGGCGGTCTCGAAGCTGCGCGGGTAGCTGCGGGTCAACGCCGCCTGGGCCCGGGTGATTTCGGCGGCGGTCGCCGGCCGGTCGCCGCCGATGCCGCGGATCTCGGTGAGGATGTCGGCGATGGCCTCGGTCGTGGCCGAGGCCTGGACGCTGGTCTGCACGGCGAACGGCCCCGCCTCGCGCCGGTAGTCGAACGTCGACCGGACGCCGTAGGTGAAGCCCTTCTCCTCGCGCAGCTTGGAGTTGATGCGGCTGACGAAGGTGCCGCCCAGGATGGTGTTCATGACCGCGAGCGCGGCGTAGTCCGGCGTCGATCGCGCCGCGCCGACCCGGCCGACGCGCAGTTCCGACTGCGCCGCGTCGGCGCGATGCACCAGGGACAGCGACGGTCCGCGCGGCAGGGCCACCGATGCGGCGCCGGCGGCCAGTGGCCGAAACGCGCCATTGCGGAGCGGCCAGGCGGCGTCGACCCACCGGACGACGTCCTCGTGCTCGACGTCGCCGACCGCCATGATCGTCGGCGTCGTGGCGAGCAGCACCTCGTCGTGGAAGCGGCGCACGTCATCGAGCGTCGTCGCGCGCAGCGACGCCACCACGCCGACCGGCGAGTGGCCGTAGGGATGCGCGCCATAGATCTGCTGGCTGAAGATGCGCTCGGCGACGGCCGCCGGCACGTCGCGCATCTGGACGAGACGACTGACGCGGTTGTCGCGGACGCGGGCGAAGTCGCCCGGATCGAAACGCGGATGGCAGGCGACGTCGGCGAGCAGCGCGGTCGCCCGCGCGCCGTTGCGCGACAGCGTGACCAGGCCGAGCGCGGCGGCGTCGGGCCCGACCTCGCCTTCGAGGTGCGAGCCGAGACGGGCCAGCGCGTCGTGCAGCGCCAGGCCGTCCAGCGACTGCGTCCCCTCGTCCAGCAGATCGGCGGTCAGCGAGGTCAGGCCGAAGCGGTCGATCGGATCACCGGCGCTGCCAATGGGATAGAGGACGCTGAGGCAGACCACCGGCAGGCCGCGGTGCTCCACGGTCCAGACCCGGGAGCCGTCGGCGCGCGTGTGCTTGGCGATCGGTGGGAAGTGGATGCCGCGCGATTCGCCGACCGCCGGCAGGCGGCGTGGCGCGCTCACGAGGCCACCGCCGTGACCGACCCGGCCAGCGCCTGATCCCCAGCGCCGTTCGGCACGACGCTGAGCGCGACGCGCGGACGGGCGGCCAGCCGGCGCACCGCGTCGCGCACGTCAGCCTTGGTGAGCCGGGTGTAGCGCGCGAGATCGGCGTCGAACGACCCCGGGTCGCCGCGATAGACGTTGTAGGCGTTCAGCTGATCCGACTTGCCGCTGAAGCCGCCGACGGTCTGGAGGCGATAGACGAAGGCGGCCTCGGCCTGGGCCAAGGCGCGTTCGAGCTCGGCGTCGGTCGGTCCGTTCGCCGCCAGCTCGCCCAGCGCCTCGGTGATCACTGCCTCGATGTCGGCGAGCGTCCGGCCGGGGGCGGCGGTGGACGCGAGCTGAAAGAAGCCTTCGAGCTCGCGCGACTGCTGTCCGCCCGAGACGTCGAGGGCGAGGCGCCGCTCGTGGACGAGCGTGCGATAGAGCCGCGACGTCTTGCCGCTGGCGATCACGTCGGCGGCGACGTCGAGGGCGGCGTCACCGTCCTCGAACAGCGCCGGCGTCCGCCAGGCGATGTAGAGCCGCGGCCGATCGACCCGATCCTCGAGCACGATCCGCGTCTCGCCGGCGAGGCCGCCCGTGGGCACCTCGACGCGCGGCACCGGCGGCCCGGTCGGCAGCTCGCCGAAGTAGCGCTCGACCAGCGCCAGCGCCGACGCCGGGTCGATGTCGCCGGCGAGCGCGATCGAGGCGTTGCCGGGATGGTAGTGGCGCGCGAAGAAGTCGCGCACGTCGTCGAGCGTCGCCAGGCGCAGGTCCGGCGTGTAGCCGATGGTCGGCCAGTGGTACGGATGGTCCGACGGATAGAGCGCGGTCGTCATGGCGATGCCGGCCAGCCCGTACGGCCGGTTCTCGTAGTTCTGCCGCCGCTCGTTGATCACCACCTCGCGCTGGGTGGTGAACTTCTTCTCGGTCAGCGCCGGCAGCAGGAACCCCATGCGGTCCGACTCGAGGAACAGCGCGAGCTCGAGCGCGCCGGTCGGCACCACTTCCCAGTAGTTGGTGCGATCGGCGTTGGTCGAGCCGTTGACGGCGGCGCCGGCATCCTGCAGCGGCGGGAAGTAGCCGTGGTCGTGGTTGGCCGAGCCCTCGAACATCAGGTGTTCGAACAGGTGGGCGAAGCCGGTGAGGCCGGGGCGCTCGTCCTTCGAGCCGACGTGGTACCAGACGTTGACCGCGACGATCGGCAGCGTGTGGTCCTCGTGGATGATGACGTCGAGCCCGTTGGCGAGCGTGGTCTTGGTGTAGGCGATGTCCATCAGGGCACCGGGGTCAGGGGAATCGTCCGCGCGTAGCTGGCGATCGAGATGCGCGCTGCGACGCGCTCGGCAGCGGCGACGAGCGCGAGGGCCGGCGGCGAGTCCGGCTCGCCGACGACGATCGGCACGCCGTTGTCGCCGCCCGAGCGCACCGGCTCGTAGAGCGGCACGCGGCCGAGGAAGGGGATGTTGAGCTCGGTGGCCAGGCCTTCACCGCCGCCGCGGCCGAACAGGTCGGCCTCGCGACCGCAGCCCGGGCAGACGAAATGGCTCATGTTCTCGATCAGCCCGAGGACCGGCGCGTTGAGCTTCTCGTACATCTTCACCGCGCGCCGCGTGTCGGCCAGCGCCACCTTCTGCGGCGTGGTCACGACGACCGCGCCGGCCACGGGGACCGACTGGCTCAGGCTGAGGGCGACGTCGCCCGTGCCGGGCGGCATGTCGACGATCAGGTAGTCGAGTTCCGGCCAGCGGACGTCACGGAAGAACTGGGTGACGACGCCGTGCAGCATCGGGCCGCGCCAGATGACGGGAGCGTCGTCATTGGTGAGGAAGCCCATCGACACCGCCGAGATGCCGTACTTCTCGGCCGGCATGATCTTCTGGCCGTCGTGCATCAACTGCGTCCGCACGCCGAGCATGATCGGGACGTTCGGCCCGGAGATGTCGCCGTCGATGATGCCGACGCGGCTGCCCAGCCGGGCGAGGGCAATCGCCAGGTTGACGGCGACGGTGGTCTTGCCGACGCCGCCCTTGCCGGCACCGACGGCGATGATGTTGCGGATGCCCGGGATCGGCGCGCGGCCGCCGTCTGGCAGCGCCGCGGACCGGACGCTGGCGGTCATGTCGACGTCCACACTGGTGACCCCGGCCATCGCTCGGATGGCCGCGGCGGCCTGGTCGCGCAGCTGATCCTTGACGGGACAGGCCGGCGTGGTGAGCTCGATCGTGACCGCCACCGCGCCACCGTCGATGGCGACGCGCTTCACGAACCCGAGGCTGACGATGTCTTTGTGGAGATCCGGATCCTGGACGACGCGTAAGGCGTCGAGGACGCCGGCCTCCGTCACCGGAGACGAACGGGAGAACATCCCGGCATTGTACCGTGGCGGGCGCGCTTCGGGAGCGTCCGCCACGGCTGCCGTGGGCGAATCAGACGCGCTCGGACGGCCATACCTGCTTCTCGGCGACCTCGCCGAGGTAGGGCAGCTTGAACCGTTCCCCCTGAAACGCCTTGAACATGCAGAACAACCACAGCCCGAGGAAGCCCAGCGCGAGCAATGCCCAGCCCAGCGTGCCGAAGATGCCGGCGATCCAGCCGACGAACGGCAGGCGCCACAGCACCATGAAGACGACCGTGTAGGCGATGTAGATGACGATCGCGGCGACCGACACCAGCATCGACTGCATGGCGTGGAACTTGACGAAACGGCTCTCGGTTTCGATGGCGAAGAAGATCGCCCCGCTCAGGAGGCCGAAGAAGTAGCTCAGCGCCGCCGCGATGTTGGCGTCGAGACCGGTGCTCGACCGTTCATTCGTGCTCATGGGTGACCTCGGAAAGGTGATCGTGGGGCCGGGGAGCCGCCAGCAACAGCCAGAGCGCATAGACGCCGTGCGCGGTACCGAACGGGGGAATGAAGAGATTGGCGAAGGCCAGGCCGAGCGCGCCACCGCGGGCCCAGCGTCCGCCCCGCCAGAGGCTCCGCGCCACAGCCGATGCCGCGATGGCGTAGCCGATGGCGCCGAGGCCGATGATGACGCCCAGCCAGCCGGCCAGCGTCGCCGCGGCAGGCGCGCCCGAGATGGCGCCGACCGCGAATGCCGCGGCCGAAAGCGGCAGCACAGCCAGGCCGGCGACGCCCGCGGCCCAGGCCGACGCTACCGACAGGAACGCCAGCCAGGTCGCGCGGGCAGGATCGATCACGTGATGGTGACGTGCAGGGTGACGGCGGTCGGCACGACGTGGCGGCCGCCCAGGCGAACGAGCAGCCGATCGCCGTCGGACACGCCGCGCGGCAAGGCAATGGTGATGTCGCGGGTCTCTTCGGTGTGCCCGGCGCCGGCGCACGAGACGCAGCGCTCGTCCCACGCCTCACCGCGGCCGCCGCAGCGCTCGCAGGTGCGCCGGACGGGCAACTGGACCGAGACATCGCCGCCGCGCAGGGCACTGCTCCGCAGCACGCCGACCGGCACGTCGAGCACCGGACTGGCCTCGGCGCCGACGAAGGCGTGGCGCATCCGCTCGACAGCCACGGCCAGGGCCGGGAAATCGATGCCGGCCTCGTCGGCAAAGCAGGCCCGGCCCGGATCGGCCGGATGGGCCGCGAGGCGATCGACGCGAGGCAAGGGAGACGATGGCATGAGCCGCTGAGTCCGGCCGTGCGGACTGCTAACGATAGGGAGCGCCCGCGCGGGTTGTCAAGGCAGCGGCAATGCCTGGAGCGGCGGCACGGACGAGCCGATGATCGGATCGACCATGAACAAAGAATGCCCGATGTGCAACGAGCTCATGCGGATACGCATGGCCGAGCGGGTCGACAAGATTCCCGGCACACAGCAGACCGTCAAGCGCGAGTACAAGGAATGGATCTGCCCGGAATGTGACTACTTCGAGGACGTCGAGGCGGAAGATCTGCTCGAGATGCAGTGACGCCGACCGCCTACTCGTCGCCGTCCTCGTTCATCCCGTCGGGCTCGCCGAAATGGATCACCTGGCCGGCACGGTGTCCGCCGAAGACGCAATGCGGGCCCTTGGCATCGAGCGAAATCAGCGTGACGTCCCAGAGCCGCGACCGGTAAGCCACCGCGACGCACCCGCACGGCAGCCCTTCGAGCGCTTCGAACTCGAAGGTCGCGGGTCGCGACCGCTTTGCCGGAATGGTGTTGCTGGTGGTTCGCATCATGGCCCTTGGCTCCCTCGCTCGCGGAATGTTGCAAAACTGTGTCCACAGCCTCGCGACATACGCCCCGCTCGACCCGGTCCGTCCTGTCCCCGTCTCCTGCCCCGCCTGAAACCGCGCCTGCCTGGTTTGACACCAGGATGGCGCCTTCGGTTTTGGCTCACCTACCTAATCGGCGCCAGGGGCCCTGACGTTGAGGCTCGCTCGGATCAACGCCCGCCGAAGCGTGAACGCACGCCCCAGTACGTGGTCCTACGGATGGACGAGACATCCGGTTGCACGGATCGCCGGTCCGAGCGCCTGGATGGCCGCCAGGTAGGCCTGGAGCTGGCGCTGGTGCTCCGGCCGCGGTGGGCCGGTCTTGACCTCGACGACCACCAGGCCGCCGTCCGGCCGCCGAATCAGGCAGTCGATCGTCCCCCGCAGCACCCGGCCGTCCTGTAGCAGGGACACCGGCACCTCGAAGGCCGCGGTGCCGTCCGCGAACAGGTCGCGGACGTCCTGGCGCGCGACCAGCCGGCGGTGCAGCGCCACGGCCCGCGCGACGGCGGCGCCGAGCTCGGGGACCTGCGCCCGTTCCTCGTCGGTGACCAGCGCCTCGACGGTCGCCAGCACGACCGCCTCGTCGAAGGGCGGGCCCGGCGGGAAGCGCGCCAGCAGCCGGTGCACCAGGCGTCCGACCAGCCGCCCGCCGGCCGGCTCGTCGTTCGCTGACTCGATGTCGTCGCCCCGCCGATCGCCAACGCCCGGATCCGACGACAAGCCGGTGACCGCCGCTCTCGGAACCGCCGGCTCGAGCCGCGCCAACGTCGGTCGCGACGCCCCCGGCGCCGGATCGGCCAGCGTGGACGAGATGTCGCCGGCGTCAGCGGGACCGCCAGCTGACACGGTTGCGGCGGGGGTGTCCGCCGCCGCGATGCGCGCCACGCGCAGCACGTGGCGGCTGACGCGTCCGGTCCACGAGAGCTCGCCGTCGGCGGTCGCGAGGACGGTGCCGATCAGCTGCTGCAGCCCGAGCGGCAGCGACTGCCCCAGGCTGTGCGGTCCCATCTTCACCGCACCCTCCTTTGCCGCGGCCGAGAGATACAGCCGATCGCGGGCGCGGGTCAGCGCGACGTAGAGCAACCGCTTGGTCTCTTCGCGTTCGAGCTCCGGCTCCAGCGTGTCCTGCTCCGAGAGGAAGTTCTCGATCGAGACCGAGGCCGCCCCCTGATCGTCGTCGTCGCCGGACAGATGCACACGGACCGGCGAGCGCCGCCGATTGACGCCGCGACCGATGTTGACGACGAACACGATCGGGAACTCGAGGCCCTTCGAGGCGTGAACGGTCATCAGGTTGACGGCGTGCACCGCCTCGCGGACAGCGTTGGCCTCGTCGCCGGTCGCCAGGCGGTCGATGTGCCCGGCGAGACGGGCCATCGTCGCGTAGCCGCGGTTGCTGACGCGGCGGGCCAGGCCGCGGAGCTTCTTGACGTTCTCGCGCGCCTGCTCCAGCCGCGCGCCGGCGAGGACGTCGCCGTAGCCCGAGACGGCGAGGGCGTGATCGAGCAGGTCGGCCGGCGGCACGCGATCGACCAGCGCCAGCCAGTCGGCCAGCCACTCGCGGGCCTGCACCAGCCGCGCCGCGTCACCCGGATCGAGCCCGTCGGCGGCGTCCGGCAGCGCCGGCGCGGTGAAGGCGGCGGCCAGATACGGGGCCAGCCGGGCCAGCGCGTGATCCGAGAGCGCGACCATCCGCGAGCGCGCGAAGGCCGCCGCCCGGAGATCGGACGCCGGGGCGGCGAGGAACCGGATCAGGGCGACGAGATCCTTGATCTCGTCGGCGTCGAAGAAGCCGAGGCCTTTGTAGACGTAGGCGGGGATGCGGCGCGCCTCCAGGGCCCGCTCGAACTCGCGGTGCGCGTCGCGCGATCGGAACAGGATGGCGATGTCGCCGGGCGCCGCCGCCCGCGGCAGTCCCGTCGTGCGATCGCGAACCGTCGTGGTCGCGATCAGCCGGGCGATCTCCCCCGCTACCGCGTCGGCCGTGGCTTCGCTGTCCTCGGCGACGATCAGCCCGAGCGGCGGCTCGTCGCCGGCCACGACCGTGGCGCCGGCCTCGAGGGGAAAGTGATCGGACGCGTCGTAGCGGAACGCGTCGGGCCGCGTGGCTCCGGCGCCGGCGATCTCGGCGCAGATGTCGTTGACGAACGCCAGCAGCGCCGGCCGGGCCCGGAAGCTGCGCGAGATCGCGCGCCGCCCGCCGCCATCCGGCCGCAGCCCGCGAATCGCCGAGGCCGCCTGATCGAGCAGCGTCACGTCGGCATCGCGGAACCGGTAGATCGACTGCTTGCGGTCGCCGACGATGAACAGCGACGGCAGGACCGGCGCCTCGTGGACCAGGCCGAAGCCCTCGCCCCATGACCGGACCAGCAGGTCGACCAGGCGCCACTGCAGCCGGCTGGTGTCCTGGAACTCATCGACCAGGACGTGGTGGTAGCGCGACTCCAGGCGATAGCGGCTCTGCGAGAACTCGTCCATCTGCTGCAGCAGCTCCACCGCCCGCTCGAGCAGCTCCGGGAAGTCGACGACGTCGTGCTCGGCGAGCGTCCGCCGATGCTCTTCGCGAGTCACCGCGAAGATCCGCTCGACGCCGCGCGACAGCAGCACGTTCAGGTCGCGGGCCCAGGCCAGCAGCGCCGCGTGCACCGCCGGCGCGGCCACTTTCAGCGCCTCGGTGTGCCGCTTCCAGCCGGCCTCCGACACCGCCTGATCCTTCTTGTAGCCGGTCGGCATGCGCTGCCGCGGCTTGAAGGGCCGGCTCTGGGTGAGGAAGTAGAACTGCAGCGTCTCGACGACGGCGGCGAGCATCGGCGGATCGTCGATCCCGCCGCGGGCGATCGCCCGCAAGTCGGCGGCGATGAGGCTGAAGCGCGGATGGGCGACGGGCCCCTCGGCGAGAAACGCGGCGAGGCCGCCGGGCAGCGCCTGCAGGGCGCCGCCGAAGCGGGCGACGGCGCGTGAGGTCAACGCCTCGAGCGTCGCGGCCGGCTCGCGCCCGATGTAGCGGTTCAGGCCGGAGCGGGCCACCAGGCGACGATCGACCAGGTGGGCCAGGGCGATTCGCAGCCGCGGCGGCGTGATGCGGGTCAGGACCAGCGACATCGCCGGATCGGCCTTGGCGATGGCCCGGCAGCGGGCCAGCGCCCGATCGATGGCGTCTTCGGCGAGGCGCGCCGACTCCGTTTCGTCGGCCACCGTGAAGCCGGGGGCGAGGCCGGCCTCGAGCGGGAACTCGCGCAGCAGCGCGTAGCAGAAGGCGTCGATGGTGCTGATGGCGATGTCGCCGACGCGGTCGCGCAACGCCAGCCAGCGCTTCCGCCCGTCGTCGCTCTCGGCGGCGGCGCGCTTCAGCGTCGCGATGATCCGCTCACGCATCTCGGCCGCGGCCTTGCGCGTAAAAGTGATGGCGAGGATGTTGGCCGGGTCGACGCCGACCGCCAGCAGGTTGACGTAGCGCTGGACGAGGACGGTCGTCTTGCCGGTGCCGGCGGAGGCCTCCAGCACCACGTTGTGCCGAGGATCGACGGCGTAGATGCGCGCCGCCTCGTCGGCGGCGAACGGCCCTGGCGCCGGACCCGGTGGGAGGATCGCCTCGTCGTCGAAGTCGAACAGGCCCGGCTGCGGTCTATTCGTCACCGACGTAGTCCTTGCGGCACACCGCGGCGAAGCCACAGAAGTTGCAGGTGAACAGATCGTCCGGCGCGACCGGGAAGACGCCGCCTTCGACCGCGTCGGCAACGGCGATCGCGTCCGCGCCCGCTTCGGCCAGCACCTCGGTGCGCGTCTCGGGCGTGACCACGGCGGCGAACAGATCGTCACCGCGGCCGAAGGCCAGGTAGCCGGCGTCGGCGACGGTCCAGTTCCGCCCGAGGTGGCCGCGCAGGTGGGCCTCGGCGATGGCGCCGTAGATCTTCACTTGCAGCAGCTCGCGGGCGTTGCTCGCCTTGCCGGTCTTGTAGTCGATCAGCCGCAGCGTGCCGTCGCCGAGCAGGTCGATGCGGTCGGCGGTGCCGCGCAGCCGGATCGGGCGGGCCTCGGGGCCGAGCGCGTACTCGCCGTCGAGCCGCACCTCGAGCTCGCGCGCGACGAGCGGCTGGGCCCGCGCCGCCTCGAAGCGGAACGCGCGCTCGCCCAGGCCGGCGGCGACGGCCGATCCGAGCAGCACCGCCCGCTCGATGGCCCGTTCCGAGGGCGGGATGGTCTCGAGCAGCCGATCGACGACGGTGGCGAACAGCGTGCGGGCATCGGGCAGCGCCGCCGTATCGATGGCGCCGTGCCCGGCCGCCGTCCACTCGTCGAAGAACGTCTGGAAGACCGCGTGGACCAGCGTGCCCCGGGCGCGCGCCGACAGCCCGCTTTCGTCCGCGACCTCTTCCTCGAGGCTCAGCACGTCGCGGGCGAAGTACTTGAAGGGACACGACCGGTAGCGATCGAGGGCGGTGACCGCGTAGGCGATCGGCGCCCGCGGCCCGACGTCGAGGGGACCGGCCGGCGTCGCCGCCAGCGGCCACCGCGCCGGACGCCCAGCGTGGCCGACGGCGTCGCCCGGCAGCGGCGCCACCGCCAGGGCGAACGGCGCGGCCGTCCCCATCGCCGCCGGAGCGGTCGCGAAGGTCAGGGCATCGAGGTCCTCGAGATACGCCGACGGACGGACGATGCCGTCGTCCTCAAGGATGAACGCCGACAGCGCCAGCGATCGACGCGGCAGGTGCAGCAGGTCGTCGAACATCGCCCGGGCCGCGGTGCGGCGGTCGGCGTCGCTCGGCCAGCCCAGATCCTTCAGCAGGCTGACCGGCAGGAAGACGTTGCGGCCCGACGCGGTCGGCCACTCCCCTTCCACCAGGCCGGCTAGGGTGACGTCGGCGAAGCGGCCGAAGGCCGCGGCCGGCGCGTCGACGACGTGGACGAGGCCCGGGCCGATGCGTGGGCTGAACGTCTGCGCTTCCATCAGCCGGCGCAGCAGCGGCGCCAGCTCGTCGACCGCCATCGGCGGATCGCCGAAGCGCAGATAGGCCTCGCGCGCGCGCTGCAGGAGCCCGCGGATCGCGCCACGGGCGCGCAGGTGCCGCTCGCGTGCAATCCCGGCGATCGGCGGCCGCTCGGCCCCGGTCAGCACGGTTGCCAGCGTCTCGAGCTGCGCCGACGCCGGCCGCGGCTCGGCGAGGGGCGCCAGGGCGTCGGCGGCGCGCAACAGCGCCTCGACCGCAGTGAGCGCGCGGTGCCGGCGGGAACGGCCGCGGCCGTGCGCGATCTCGCCGCGCCAGCGCGCCGCCAGATCGATCAGCCGCTCGCGTCCGCCGACGAACATCGCGTCGGCCAGTTCGCGATCCGCCGCGGCGACCGCGTCGCGCGTCAGCGGTCGCATCGGGCCAGCGCCGTCCTCATCCGTCGTGTCAGCGGCGAAGGACAGCAGCGGCGTCGAGAGCAACGCGACGCCGGCGGCCCGCGACGCGTCCGAGGCGGCGAACGTCAGCACGACGTCGACCGCGGCGGCCCACGGCTCGGCGGCCAGCGGCAGGGCGTCGACCGCCTGCCACGACACGTCGTGCGCGCCGAGCACCTGCCGCGCGAGGTAGAGGTAGGGCAAGGGACGCTGATGCACGAGCGCAATCGCGCCGTCGGCCGGAGCCGGCGCGGCCGCCGCGCGGACGCGCCGGGCGAACGCGTCCACTTCCTCCTCGCGGTCGCGGCTGGCGAGGACGATCCGATCCCGCTCGACGCCGGCCGTGACGAGCGTCGGCGCGGGCGGCGGATCGCCGGCGAAGGCGACGAGCTCGACGTCAGGGAGCGTGTCGAGCAGCCGCGTCAGGTAGCCGGTGCCCAGCAGGGCCTCGGTGGCCACGACGGTCAGCGACTCGAGGCCGGCCACGCGCGTCAGCAAATCGTAGTCGGCCGGCCACAGCCCCTCGGCGGCGGCTGCGAGATCGGGGACGGCGACGACGACGCTGGTGAGCGGCCACGCCACCGCGTCGGCCGCGAGAAGACGGGCGCGGAGACCGTGCTCATCCACCAGGCCGGCGGCCTCGAGCGCGACACCATAGGCGCGGAAGGCGGCGGCGAGGAAACGCGTTTCCTCGAGCAGGCGGGCGGCGCCGCGATCGTACGAGGCGCCGCTCTCGAGGGCGGTGCCGACGAGCCGTTCGAAGTCGTCGACGGTCCGGCGGTTGCGGTGGATGGCGTCGTAGAGCTCGAGCATCGCCGCGATCAACGCCGGCCGCAGCGTGAAGGGCGGCGCCGGCCCTGCCGCGGCCACGTCGCGAGCGACCGCGCCGGCCAGGACTTCGCGCGCGATCGGATCGATTCGCGGCACTGCGCCGAGCCCCTCGCCGCCGAGGCGATACAGCCCGGCTCGCGTCACGATGTTCGGGAGCGCGATGGCCAGCGGTGCGGCGTCGGCGCCGCGCACCGGCCAGTCCTGCGCGCCGAGCGCGGCGCAGTCGGCCTCGGAGGGCAGCCAGCGGGCGACGAGGCACAGGTCCTCGAGGGTATGGCGCAGGACGTCCACCGCCGCCGTACTCGGGACGATCACCGCCGTCCGCCGGGCCTGGAACGGCGATGCGCCGACCGACGTCAGCGCGATGGCCTGCTGCAGGCGGGCGAGGTCCGGCACCCGCACCAGGCGGGTGCGGCGCGCCGTGATCGGCGCCGGCCCGGGATCGATCACGCTCACGGTTCGGCGGGCGGACGCACCAGCGCGGCCGCGTCACGGGCGGCGCGCTCGACCATCTGCAGGGCGCCGGCCGCGGCGGCGGAGGCTTCCCAGGCCACCGACAGGTTCTGCGACTCGATGGCCCGGGCGCGGGTCCGACTCGCCGTCTCGGCGAGCGCGATGGCGCCGAGCATCGCGGCGTGCGCCGATCGGGCGTCAACGGGGACGTCGATGGTCTTCAGGAGCGGCGCGAGCCGGGCCAGCGACAGGTTGAAGGCGGTGAGCCGATCGATCGACGGCCCCGTCAGCATCCGGATCGCCTCGAGCGTCCGGCGATGTTCGGTGAACAGCTCGAGCCACGGCGCGACGTCCCGGCGGTAGCGACGCAGGGCCGGGGCGCGGCTGGCCCATTGATCGCGGGCCAGCTGCAGCCGGCGGGCGGCGTCGAGGCGGACGTCGACCAGGGCGAGCAGCCCCTGAATCGCTTCGGGCCGGGCGTAGCCGAGCGCGGCATCGCGCTCGACGACGCGGGCGCGGACGCGCAGCAGCCGACGGACGTCGTGGCCGAGCCCCCGCCGATCGAGCGCGCGCATCGTCGACTGCGACAGCGCCGCGTAGCGGACGTCGACGCGCCCTTCGGCCGCGATGACGCCGTCGACCCTGGCGCGCGCGTCGGCCACCCACGGCGCGGCGGGCGCCGTGGCCAGCGCCGTCCGTGCCTCCGCGGCCAGCGCACTGCGCTCGGCTCCAGGTGCGGCGAGCTGCGACAGCCGCAGTGCCTGCTCGATCGTGTCCTGCAGGGTCGGCGGCGGCAGGACCGGCTCGGGCGGCGGCGGCAGGACATGGGCGACGAAGGCGACGTCGAAATTGGTCTGCCCGTTGGCGGCGCGCAGGCCGGCGATCACCTCGTCGAGCAGCGTCAGCGTCTGCCGCACTTCTTCGGCGCGAAAGCTGTAGTGGTCGCGCGGCCAGTCGGCCAGCTGGCGGCGGGCCCGCTCGGCGAGGGCGAGCTGCGCCGCGCGTCCCGGCGTGACGGCGACGTCGCTCAGCGTCCGCGCCACCACGGCGCTCATCGCCGCGAAGTCTGCGTCCCCGCGCGTCGCCGCGTAGTGGGCGGCCCGCACCGACTCGGTGTAGCGATCGGTCCGCGTCCAGTCGACCTGCGCGGCGGGTACCGTGGTCATGGTCAGGCGATCGCCCAAACCAATCGTGACGACGACGCGATCGCCGGTGCGAGCGAACTCGCCGATCGTGGCGACCGACGATCCATCGCGCAGAAACAGCCGATACAGCGCGGCCGCCGGCGCGCCGGCGGCCGGCCCGTCTGCGGCGACGACACGGCTGGACGCCGCGACGCCCACCACCAGAAGGGCCGTTCCGAGGCCTCTCAAAGCCCTCGCCAACCGCGATTGTTGAAAACGTGTGGACAACTGGTGGAACACCTGTGGAGACGTGGCGGACGGGAAGAAAAGATCGGAGCGCCGCGCCCGTCGATCCGCCGCTTCCGGCGCTGTGGACGAACTTCGATCCTTTGTTCGCTTGATCGCCGCTGTGCGATCGCTAGAATACCGCTTCGCCAGCACAGGGTCCGACCTCCTTGACCACTACCGCCCAACGACTCATCCAACGCATCCATGGCCGCGACTATCGCGTCGAGGTGACGCAAGTCGCTTTCGAGCGCTGGCGGGCCCACGTGATCAACGCCTACGGCGGGCCGACGGCCCTCATGCCGTTCTACGCCATCACGCCTGATCTGGCCGTGACCCGGCTCACCGACTGGCTGTCGCTGGCCCACAAGCAGGCCGAGAAGCCGGCCGAGAAGCCAGCCGCCCGCACCGGCGTTCCATGACCGGGGCGACGGGGCGTCGCCTCCTCCTGCTCCTCCTCTTTACAGGACTGACGAACGGCCTGGCTCTGACCGCAGGGCCGGTCCCCGCCGCGGCGCAGGCGCTGCCGCGCGTCCGGCTCGTCGCCACCGGCGGCACGATCGCCAACCGCACCGGGGCGCGCCTGACACCGGCCGAACTCGTGCGCCTGGCGCCGACGATCGATCGCCACGCGCGCGTCGACGTCGAGGCCTTCGCCAACGTCTCGAGCGGCCAGCTGACGCTCGAGCAGTGGCTGCAGCTCGCCAAGCGCGTCTCGACGATCCTCGCCGAGGAGGCCGACTGCGCCGGTGTCGTCGTCTCCTCGGGCACCGACACCCTCGAGGAGCTGGCCTACTTCCTGCACCTCACCGTGCGCAGCGACAAGCCGGTCGTCGTCGTCGGCTCGATGCGCCCCCCCGACGCCGTCGTCTTCGACGGCGCCGCCAACCTCGTCGCGGCCGTGCGGGTCGCGGCGGCGGTCGAGTCGCGGGGCCGCGGCACCCTCGTGGTGATGAACGAGGAGATCCACGGCGCCCGTGACGTCACCAAGACCGACGCCCAGCGGCTCGACGCGTTCCAGTCCCATGGCGGCCGGCTCGGCGTCGTCGACGCCGACCGCGTGGTCTACGCGCGGCGGACCGAGAAGCGCGGCGGCGCGCAGAGCGAATTCGATATCCAGACCCTGCCGGCCCTGCCACGCGTCGACGTGCTGCTGACCTACCAGGGCGCGCCCGGCGACCTGATCCGGGCGGCGGTCGACAACGGCGCGGCCGGCATCGTCCTCGCCACCGCCGCCGGCGGCACCAGCGGCACCCAGCTCGACGCGGTTCGCTACGCCATCGGCCGGCGGGTCGTCGTCGTCTCGGCCACGCGGACCGGCCTCGGCCGCGTCGTGCCCGTCGGCGAGCCGGGACGCGTGCTGGCAACGGCCGGCACGCTCGCCGCCGACGACCTCACGCCGATCAAGGCGCGCATCCTGCTGATGCTGGCGCTGGCCCGCGCCGCCGATCCGCGCGACATCCAGCGGATGCTTCGCGAGTACTGAGCGGCCATCGTTGGCGAAGGCTATGGCTCGAGCCGCGACAGCCGATCCAGCACCTGCAGCAGCGCTCGCCCGTTGTGGTAGCCACCCTTCCAGGGCGTGGCCTTGTTGCCACGGCTCGGCGTGCCGTCCGGCGCGATCGATTCGAACCACTCGCCGTGGGTCCAGTCGGTCTGCCTGGTATCGATGAAGCGCCAGGTCTTCTCGAAGACGTCCAGATAGGCGGGATCCTTCGTC
>JBDSLU010000148.1:0-17947 GCA_039916225.1 Vicinamibacteraceae bacterium | reverse complement strand
CTGGCGGAAGGCCGCGCTCATCGTCGGCGGCTGGACGCTGGTCGCGCTCTTCCTGTTCTCCAAGAACCTCGCCGCACGGATGCTGCGCCAGGATCCGTCACCCTGGTTCGACATCCTGCTGGCGTGGCTGATCGGGTCGTACGCCTCCGCCGCGCTGACGCCGGCGATCCTCTGGCTCGGCGAACGTTTTCCCTTTGGCCGGGAACGCTGGGCGGCGCCGTTCGCCATCCATCTGGTTGGCAGCGCCGTCTTCGCGGTCACGCAGCTGTGGCTCGAAGCCGTCGTCACCGCCTGGACCGGCGTCGTCTCATTCCCCGTCGCCCAGTCGGTCCGCACCTACTTCCCCGTCCTCATCGCCCTCGGGCTGCACGGCAGCATGCTGTGCTACTGGCTGATCATCGGCCTGCAGTCGCTGTGGCGATTCTACGAGTCGGCGCGGAGGCACGAACGGGACGCCCTCGAGCTGATGGCGCGGGCCTCGGCCCTCGAAACGCAGGTCGTCCAGGCCCGGCTCGGCGCGCTGAAGATGCAGCTCCAGCCGCACTTCCTGTTCAATACCCTCAACGCCGTGGTGTCGCTGGTCCGGGCCGGGCGCGGGCGCGAAGCCGAGGACACGCTCGCCCACCTCAGCGATCTCCTTCGCTGGGTGCTCGACGACTCCGAGCAGCAGGAAGTGCCGCTGGCGCGCGAGCTCGAATACGTCCGCCTGTATCTGGCCGTCGAGCGCGTCCGCTTCTCGGATCGCCTGCACATCGACCTGCGGATCGCCCCGGATGCCCTGGACGCCGCCGTGCCGCACCTGTGCCTGCAGCCGATCGTCGAGAACGCGATCCGGCACGGCATCGAAGCGAGCGCCTCGGCCGGTGAACTGGTCATCGCCGCGCGACGCGCCGGGGTCATGCTCGAGCTCGTGGTCGAGGATGACGGTCCCGGCTTCCGCAACATGCGACAGCCGGTCGGCATCGGCCTGGCCAACACCCGGCTGCGTCTCGTCGAACTCTACGGCGATCGCGCGTCGCTGACGCTGGCCAACGCGCTCGACGGCGGGGCTATCGTCACACTGACCCTGCCCTTCCGCGAGTGCGACGAGCCGGCTGCGCCGGCCCGCGCCGAGGCCGGCGATCGCAGGGTGGCGGTGCCGTGAGCCGGGCCACCCTCGACGCGCTCGTCGTCGACGATGAACCGTTCGCCCGCTCCGGCCTGCGCCTGCTGCTCGAGGACGACGACGACATCACCAGCGTCCGCGAAGCCGCCAGCGGCCGCGCCGCCATCGACGCCATGGCGGCGCGCCGGCCCGATCTGGTGCTGCTGGACGTGCAGATGCCCGGCATGAGCGGCTTCGACGTCGTCGACACCGTCGGCGCCGCGGCCATGCCGGGCGTGGTGTTCGTGACGGCCCACGATCGCTATGCCGTCCGCGCCTTCGAGATCAACGCGATCGACTACCTGCTGAAGCCAGTGACCGCGTCCCGCTTCTCGGAAGCGATGGCCCGGGCCAAGGCCCGGTTGCAGACGCAGGACGCGCAGAGCGCGCAGCTGTCCAGTCTCCTTCGGACGGTCGCCGCGCCGAACCAGTTCGTCACCCGCCTCGCCGCGCGCGACGGTGGCCGCACCACCCTCATCGACGTCGACACCGTCGAGTGGATGAAAGCCGCCGAGAACTACGTCGAGCTGCACGTCGGCCGCGTGACGCATCTCGTCCACGTGCCGCTGACCACCCTCTGCGGCTGGCTGGACCCCAACCAGTTCATCCGCGTGCACCGCTCGATCGTGGTGGCGACGCGCATGATCCGCGACCTCGAGCCGTCTGGCCACGGCGAGTACGAGATCCGCCTGCTGTCGGGAATCCAGCTGACCACCGGTCGGACGTATCACGCGCAGATCCGCAAGCTGACGCAGAACCCACTGGGCCGCTGACCGCGTCGGGGCGCTGAGCGCGGATCGCTTCACCCGGCGATCCTGCGTCGTCGCAGACTGGTAGTACGTCCCGAAGACGCGGTCCCAGAACGACGTCGTGACGCCGAAGTTGGAACCGATGATGGACGGCGTGGACCGCCCAGCGCCGCTGCATGAAGCGGAACGGCAGGGCGGTGATGCGGATGCTGTGCTCGAGATGGTGCACCGCCCCATAGGCCACGTAGCCGCTGAGGAAGCCGCACCAGAAGAACGATGCAATGACCGGCCCGACCGCCGCCGACAGGCCCCACCCATCGGGACGGGCGACGTCCGCGGGGGCGGCGCCGAAGTCGTACATGCACCCGCAGCTCTCGGCCGATGGCCGTCAGGTGCTCACCTGGCTGCGGATGCCCGACTACGACGTGTGGCTCTACGATGTCGCGTCGCGGGCCCTGACGCGGATCGTGACCGGGGCGGCGGCGCGCCGGCCGGCGTGGAGTCCGGACGGCCGTCGCCTCATCTTCGACGCGCCGGGGCCCGACAACCCGGTGACGCTCTACAGCGCCGACGTGCATGGCGGCCAGGCGCACCGCCTGCGGCGGGTGGGCAATTCTCAATACGCCGGGGCCTGGACGCCCGATGGCCGCACGATCGCGTATCTCGACCCCACGCAGACGACCGGTTTCGACATCCTCACCATGGCGGCGGACGCGACCGACGCACCGGCGACGGTCCTGGTGAAGGGACCAGCCAACGAAACCGCGCCCGCATTCTCGCCGGACGGCCGGCTGGCCTACGTCTCGGACGTCACCGGTCGCGAGGAGGTCTACCTGCTCCGATATCCGGCGGGCGGCGCCGCGCTGCGGGTTTCGACCAGCGGCGGCCGCGAACCGGTGTGGTCGGCGCGCGGCGACGAACTCTTCTATCGCCAGGGGCAGACGATGTGGGCGACGCGGGTGACCGGCGGGGCGACGCCGCGCGTGGCCGACTCGGTGGCGCTGTTCGCCGGCGAGTACGACCAGCGGCCGTCGTTTCACGCCAACTACGACGTCGCCCCCGACGGGCGCTTCCTGATGATCCGCGGCATCGCACCACCGACGACCGACCCGCGGATCGCCGTATTGCTCCGCTGGGACGCACCGTGACGTGTCGGGCGTTGGCAGCGCCGGCGGTCAGCGAACGTCGAGGGTGAACGCGGTTCCCGGGACCGATGTCGCCCGCAGCTTCCGGCGATACAGCAAGTTGCCGCGGTCGTAGGTCGCGGGCTCGAGGCCCGGCTCGGTCATGCCGAGATACAGCTTCCCGCCGGGATGCTGCGAGAACCAGCCCTCGATCAGGGAGAGGAACAAGTACGACCCGAAGCCTTCCGAGCGATCGCGGGTGCCGCCACTGAGGAAATAGATCCGGTCGCCGAAGCGGACGCCGAAGAAGGCACCCTGACGTTCGCCACGCGCCTCCACCGTCGAGATGAAGGCGTCGTCGCGCAGGCACAGCAGCTTGAGGGCGTGCTTGGGCGTGTCGAGCACGCTCGAGAACGGTTCGCCATTCCGTTCCATGACTTGCTTGCGCAACCCGACGAGGGCGGGAACGTCGCGGTAGGCGGCGACACCGCGACGGGTCACCACCGTCGGTCCGGCGGCGGCGGCCTTCTTGTAGTCGCGGCGGATGTTCTCGCTGACCGCCCGCCGATAGCTGGCGAAATCGGGCCAGGCGGCGAAGTCGACGCAATCGAGACGCAGGCCGGCGTCCACGAGGCCTCGATCCGACGAGTGCTCGGCGAGCGTCGCCACGCGGCGGCATTCGTGATTCCACGGCGAGCCGTAGGCGTAGGTCGCGGCGCCGCAGCGGGCGACGACCATCTGCACGGCCTCGGCCCACACGGCGGCGTGTTCGGGCAGCAGGTGCAGGCGGTCGAGGAACCGAACGCGACGGCGGCTGACCGCGATCGCGCATTGGCCGATCTTCACCGGCGCGGTGCCTGCGCTGAACAGTTCGAAGACGCGGACGGTGCGGAGGAGGCCTTCGGCGCGGATGACCTTCCATGAGCCGAGGAAGGAGCCGCCGCTGGTGACGACGAACAGGTCCCAGGCGATCGGATCGATCGTGCCCAGGGATCGTTCATGCAGCGCCACCGCCGCACCCGTATCGACCGTCCCTCGCATCTCCGATCCGTCTCCGTCTCCGCATGATTTCACGGTGACAGGGCCGGAGCAAACGAAGTCGAACGAATCTCGTCTGTCGGCGGCGCGGAGGGCCGTGCGACGCTCGAGCTAGTTGTCGTCGTTCTCGCCGTCCGGCTCGTCCTTGGCGCCCTTCCGCTTGTCCTTCACGCCTTTGGCCTTGTCCCTGCTCGCTTTGTCCCTGTCTCGATCTCTCTCGAGATCGAGCCGGGGCAGGCCGAAGCCTTCGAGGCGGCGGAGCTGATCGAGATCGATGGAGCCGACGATGTTGACGACCGTGAAGCGCCGGGGCTCGGTCGCGAGGATGCCGAGCCCGCCGATCTTCTCGCCATCCAGCCACAGGTAGACGTCGACGTTGGCGTTGTCCTTCCTGCTGCGGATGCCGGCCATGCGCGACCAGCCCGGCGCGGCCATCTGTCGGCGGATGCCTTCGACCTCCGTCGGACCGAAGGCGCCGTCGGCACCGAACTCGTAGCTGCGCACGTAGACGCCCTTGAGACCGGTCAGCATCGCCTTGACCTTGGCCTGATCCTCGTCGCCCGTGTCGTCCATGAAACGGGCGGCGAGGGCGAGCAGGCTGGTGTCGAGCGACACGTCGACGGTTTCCGACGCCGCCGCGGCCAGCTTCTCGAGGCCAGCGAAGGGCATGCGCGGTCCCGACGTCTGCGCAGCGAGCCCGCCGCTGAGCACGCTCGACATGACTGGCACCAGCCACAGCGTGAGCGCCACAGTGCCAAATCCTTTGATCCTCATGACTCCAACTCCTGCCCTCACTGCTGGGACCGCTCGATGGCGCGGTGCACCGCGTTCAACTTTTCGCCGGTGAGGCGCAGCGCCTGCATCAGCTGGGTGTGCGCGGCACGGGCGCGGACGCCCTCCGCCTCGGCGCGGGCCTCCTCGGCCCGAGTCGCCTGCCACCGCACGCCCGCGAAGGTCAGCGCGACGGTCGCCGCCAGCGGCAGCAGGGCGCGCCACACGACCGAGCCGCTCGTCCGGGTCGACCGGGCTGGCGTCGCGGCCGGGCGTGCCGACGCCTCTCCCTTGATCGCGGCGATGACGCGGCCGGCGAAAGCCGGACCCGGATCGTCCGCGTCCATGGCGCGCTCGAGCGCGCGTTCGATGTCCATGACGTCTTCTCTCGTCTCGTCGACCATCTCACTCACCAGCCGCACATCGTCGTCGTGCCGTCTATCCCAGCCGCAGCCGGGCGCAGCGCGCGCGCAGGACCAACAGCGATCGTTTCAGGTGGCTCTTCACCGTGTTGAGCGGCATGTCGAGCGCTTCGGCGATCTCGACCGGGCCGAGCTCGCGCTGGTAGCGAAGCACCACCACGGCGCGGGCCGCGGCGGGCAGCGCCGCGACCTCCGCGCGGAGCGACGACACCAGCAGCGGATCGCGATGGGCGACCGTCGGGGTCACCGGCTCGGCGACCGCATCGAGCGGCGTCACCGGCCGGCGCTTGCGCTCGCGCACGGCGTCGATGGCGCGGTGGGTCACGACGCGCCGCAGCCAGCTGCCCAGGTGCGCGTCCGATTCGATGGTCGCGAGGTGCCGGTGCAGCTGGACGAACACGTCCTGGGCCAGGTCCTCGGCGGCGGCGCGATCGTCGAGCATCCGGCAGGCGATCCCGAACACCAGCCGCTGATGGTGCCGGACCAGCTCGGCGAACGCGTCCAGGTCGCCGCCTCGAGCGCGGGCCAGACGACGATCCCGGGCGTCGGCGCCAGGCTCCGGCCGGGAATCACGCGACGGCCCGGCGTCGCGGGCCGGCATGGCCTCGCGGGCCGGCATGGCCTCGCGGGCCGGCATGGCATCGCGGGCGGCCGCGGACGTCGCGGCGGCCGAACGGGCCAGGGTCAAAGTCGCCATCTGCCTGCTTAATACGCAAACGCGCCCGTCCAGGGGTGCACGGCGGGGTGCCGGGCCTCCCCCGGAGGCTCTGAAGGCGGTTAGACGGAGCAAACCGGCCGGAGGCTGCTAGCAGCCCGTGGTGGAAATGCCGCTGCATTCGACGGGCGATGCATCCCGCCGCTCGGCGTTGCTCGTCGGTCGAATATCACCGATATGCTTCCTCCTCGCGCCTGGATCGGCGGGCGCCTCGCCCGTCTCGGTGCCACGCGTCACTTCCACCACGGGCTGCTAGAGGCGCAGCAGCAGGCCCCGCGCCGGACGCCCGGTCGCGGTGGCGATGGCGCGGGCGTAGACCCGAACCTGGCCGAGATAGGCCTCGAGGGCCTCACCCGGGTCGGCGTCGGTCTTGAAATCGACGACCACCCAGCCCGCCTCGGTCTCGAAGGCGGCGTCCACGACGCCCTCGACGATGGCGCCGGTCGGCTCGGCCAGCGCGACCGGCACCTCGCGGCGGAGTGCTCCCCGGGCCGCCGCGTCGCGCAGCGGCGTGAAGGCGGCGTGGGCCAGCGCCGCCGCGACGATCCGGGCCGCGCCATCCGTCTCCGCCGCGTCCGCGGCCAGGACGCGCGCCTGCTGTGCGGCCATCGCAGTGACCGCCGCCGGAAGGGCGTCCAGCGGCACCAGCGCCAGCACGGCGTGAACCAGCGCGCCGAACCGCGCCCCCGCCGCCGCGATCCCGTCCGGCCGCGGAATCGCCTCCACGGCGACGGCGATTCCTCCCGAACCGTCTCCCGGAGCCCGTCCCGGAGTGGGTCCCGGAGCGTCTCCGGGAGCGTCGACAAACGTGGCCGATTCTGCGAGCTGGGCGGCGCGGGCGCGGGCGGTCACGACGCGGTGCGTCGGGCGGCTCCCCTGCTCCACCGCCCCTTCGCGCGCGACCCGCCACTGGGCGAACGCCTCGAGCCCGGCGTCGACGACACCGGGTTCGGCGTCCTTGGCGATCAGCTCTTCGCGCCGCAGGCCGAACGTTGGCTGCCGATCGAGCTCGAGGACGCCCGGATCCCACCAGGTCACCGCGTAGGGCTCGTCGCCGTCGAACGCGTGGATGCCCGGCCGGACGCTCGTCAGCGGGACGGTGTCCTCGCGGTCGATGGTGGAGTCGGGCCCGAACTGCTCGGCCCAGCCCTCGCGGATCGCCTCGCGCCGCCGATCCATGGCCGGATAGATCGCCGCGTTCAGCGGGCTCACCCACCCGCCGACCGGTCCGTCGCCGGCGGCGCACACCACGAGCAGATCGCGGGCCCGCGTGGCCGCGACGTAGGCGACGCGGACGCCCTCGGCCTCGTCGCGGGCCACTTCGACCGGTGCGTGCGCGCGCAGTTCCGCCGGTGCCCAGCCGGCCAGGCTGACCGCGCATCGGGCGCCCTGGCTGTCCACCCACCGAGATGCGGTGCTACGGGACAGCTCGGCGCCGATGTCGACCAGCACGACGACCGGAAACTCGAGGCCCTTGGCCTTGTGCACGGTCATCAGCCGGACCCCGTCGCTGCCCTCCTCGAGGATCGGCGCTTCAGCGGCGCGCGTCTCTTCGGCCTCGTCGCGCAGGCGCTCGACGAAGCCGCGGAACGACAAGCCGCCTCCCGCTTCGTACTGCCGCGCCAGCTCGCCGACGTACTGGACGTTGGCGAGTGCCTGCTCACCTGACGGCCGCAGCGCGAAGATCGCATGCGCCCGCGAGGCGCCCAGCAACGCCGCGATGGTCGCGGCGACGGGGCGCTGATTCCGGCGGAGGTGCAGATCCCGCAACAGCCGCAGCGCATCGCTGACCTCGCGCAAGCGTGCCGGCAGTTCCGTCTCGCCCTCGGCGGGTGCGTCGAGCGCGCCGAACGGTCGAAAGTGTCGGGCGCGGGCGCGGTAGGCCAGCAGGACGTCGTCGCCGAAGGCGAACAGGGCACCGCGAAGCGTCCCGAACACCGACAGTTCGTCGTCCGGCCACTCGATCGCCGCCAGCGCGGCGCGCAGCGTCTCGACTTCCTCCCGCTCGTGGAAGCTCTTCCCGCCGACGAGGAGGTGCGGCAGGCCGCGCGCCTCCAGCGCCTGGACGTACGGCCGCGTCACGTCGATGGTCGGCCCGTCGAAGCTCCGCGTGTCGAAGCGCCGGAACAGCAGGCAGACGTCGCGCGCCTGGATCGGGGCGCGCTCGCGCGGCCGCTCGCGGTCGGTCACCGTCCAGCCGCTGTGCCTGACCAGCCAGTCGACGAACGCCGCAACGGCGTGCGGCTGGCCCTCGGTCAGCGAGGCCTTGGTCGGGCTGCCGTTCCACATGCGGACGCGAGGCACCGGCAGCGCGACGATGGCCGGCTGGCCGGCCGGCGCCGACCGCACTGGGGCGAGCGGCACATAGGACGCCTGCACCGCCGTCGCGTCGCCGGTCATCCGTGGCGCGAAGGCGGCGTTGACGGCGCGCTGGATGTCGGGCACGGCGCGAAAGCTGCTGCGCAGCGCGACGCAGGCGGCTCCATGCCCCCGCAGCTGCTCGCGCACCGATTCGTAGATGCCGACGTCGGCGCGGCGGAAGCGATAGATCGACTGCTTGGGATCGCCGACCACGAACAGCTTGCCGGCGACCGGACGCACCGCCCGCCACTGTGTCTCGCTGGCGTCGTCGGCGGCCAGCAGCAACAGGATCTCGGCCTGCAGCGGATCGGTGTCCTGGAACTCGTCGACGAACAGGTGCGTGAACCGTCGCTGGAACGCCGCCCGCACGTCGGCGCTGTCGCGGACCAGGTCGCGCGCCCGCACCAGCAGGTCGAGGAAATCGAGCGCGCCGATGCGCGCCTTGGCCGCTTCGTAGGCATCGATCGCCGTCGCCAGCTCGTCGCGCAACCGCGCCGCCAGATCGGCGTCCGCATCGCAGCGGAATGCCTCGATCCGCGTCACCAGCGACGCGTGGCTGTCCAGCACCTGCTGTCGCGACACGCCGCGCGCGTAGGGATTCGTCTTGCGCCCAGTCCGCGGCCGCTTGAACTTGTAGGAGTCGAGCGCGACCAGTTGTGCCTCGAGTCCGTCGTAGTCGCGCGGCCGCACCTGCTCGGAGACCGTGACCTCGCCAGCGACACGACGCGCCGCTTCGGTGTCCAGGAAGAGCGCGTCCTGATGGTCGGCTGGTTCATCGGCCAGGCGTGCGAACGCGAACACGTCGTCGGCCAGCGCGTCGACGCGGGCGACCTGATCGAACGCGCCCGGATCCCACGCGCTGGTGAAGTCGCGCCACTCGGTGAGGGTCCACGCGGCGCGTTCGAGCCGGCCGATCGGACCGTCGTCGCCGAAGCTGCGGCGGCGGAGCGCGCGACGCACGCCGGGCGGCGGCGCCTCGAGCCGCGCCCGCAGCCAGTCATTGAAGACCGCTCCGAACAGCGCGCGGGCCTGCGGCTCGGTGGACATCGTGAAGCGCGGATCGATGCGGGCCTCGACCGGCCGCTCGCGCAGCAGGTCGGCGCAGAAGGTATGGATGGTGCTGACGTGCGCCTGCTCCAGGTTGGCGAGCGCGGCCGCCAACGCCGCCGCAGACGCCGTGGCCCCCGCCCTGGTGGCCGCCTGCCGCCGCGTCTCGAGCTCGGCGCGCAGGCGGAGCTTCAGCTCGCCAGCCGCTTTCTCCGAGAACGTCACCGCGGCGATCCGCTCCACCGTCGTCCGGCCCGACGCCAGGACGTTGACGATGCGATCGACGAGGACCGTGGTCTTGCCGGTCCCGGCCGCGGCTTCGACCGCGAACGTCTCGTCGAGGCCGGTCCGGATGCGCTCGCGCTCGGCGGCGTCAGCCAGCGCGCTCACGGCATGCCTCGCAGCGACGACAGGTCGTCCAGCACGCCGAGCCGGGTGTTCTTGCGGGCGGCGCGTTGCTCCTCGAGTGGGCCGCACACCGCGCGGAAGTCGCACCATTGGCAGGCGCCCTTGCGCGGCGCCTGCGGCAGCGCCCCGGCCTCGACGGCGCGATCGATGATCTCGAGCACCTCGATGCCGGCCCGCCGATGGTCGTCGCGCACCGAGACGGGGTGCTCGGTGAACCCGCCGGCCGTGGTCGCGTAGGAGAGGCGCGCGTAGGACACCGGGCGTCCCAGCAGGCGCTCAGCCACCAGCGTGTAGACGATCGGCTGCAGCGTACCACCGCCGCCGACGACGAGCCCACGCGTCGTGCGGTTGCGGCCGGTCTTGTGATCGGTGACGCGCAGCGAGCCCAGCGTGCCGTGCATCTCGACGAGGTCGATGGCGCCGCGGATCGGGAAGCGATCGTCGATGACGATCGGATCGGGGACGCTGGCCTCGTCGTGTGCGTCGTCGATCGGCAGCCCGAAACTCAGCTCGAACCAACGCGGCACCCACTCCGCGCTCGACGCTGCCACCCCGGTCAGCCAAAGCCGCAGGTCGCCGTGCATCAGCGTGATTTCGTCCTCCCAGACCCGCTCGATGGCCGGCGCCAGCCGGTCGTGGTGGGTCGCGAAGACCGCTGTCGCGACGTCGCGCAGGATGTCGTGCACCTCGCCGCGACGATCGACCGGTACCGGCAGCAGGCCGCGCGAGCGCAGCGCCCGCAACACGTCACGCTGAATCTCGTGGAAGATCGCGCCGCGCGTCAGTGGATCGAGCTGGACGATCGCCTCGGATTGCTCGATCGGCTGGAAGCGATAGATCGCCCCCAGCAGGAACTGGTAGGGGCATGCCGCGAAGCGCTGCAGCGCCGACACGGAGTACGGCCGTGCGGTCAGCCGTTGATCGGCCAGCAGCCTCTGGACCTCGGCGTGGCTGCCGACGAGCCCGTCCCACGCCGACCACGTGCGCTTCCAGCGCGACCAACGCGTCCGCAGTGAACGGGCCAGGGCCGGGTTCAGCTCGAGGAGATAGTGGGCGGCGCCGCGGGCCGGCGGATCCGCAGCCGGCCGCAGCAGGCGGCCCAGCACGGCGAGATCGTGCTCCCAGACATCGATCGCGGTTGCCGGCTCGTCGGGAGCCGGCCACGCCAGCCAGGCGCCGGTGGCGATCGCCGTGTCGCGCTCGAAGCGGACGTAATCGGGCACGGCGCCGGTCGAGGCGCGCACGACATCGAGCGCATAGAACGACGGCACCCGGGCCCGGCCCTGGCCAACGTCGAGCCGCGGATACGACAGCCAGCAGCGCTCCGACGCGGCACCGACGGCGAGGCGCAGGCGCAGGCGCTCGCCGGCGACGCGCTGCTCTTCGACCGCGAGCGGGGCGCCGAGAGCCGCGCGCATCGTGTCGAGCAGCAGCGGATCCTCGCGGCTGCGCTGCGGGAACACGCGCTCGGCCAGGCCGACCACGAAGACGACGCGGAACGTCCGGCCGCGCAACGCGTCCGGCGTGGCGACGAAGACGCGGCCGAACCGGTGCTTGGGCGGCTCGCGATCGAGCTGGGCCAGTCGCGGCAGCAGCACGCGGCGGACCTCGGCGAGCGTGACCGGGCCGACCGCTGTCATCGGCCGCAAATCCGCCAGGAGCTCGAGCACGCGGACGGGATGCCGGAGCGCGCGCGGGGCCAGCCCCGTCAGGCGATCCAGCCACTCGCCCCAACGCGCCTGCGCCGGCAGCGCCGCCAGCTCGTCGACCAGCGGCAGGGCGAAACGGCTCAGATCGTCGAGCGCGTCGAGGTCGCGCTCTATGGCGGCGACGGCGCCGCTGTCCGGTTCGTCGGTCTGCAGGTCACGGAGCCGCAGCTCCAGTTCGGCCCGTAACCCACCCAGACGGCGATGCCAGCGCGCGGCGCGGCCCGTCGGCCCGACCTCGGACGCCACGGCGGCGTCCCCCAGGAGCGATTCCCAGCGCCAGGGCGCTCGCACGTCGGTGCGCTCGATGGGCGGAGCCTCGTCCGAGGCGGACGGCGCCTCTGGCGTCGCGCCTGCTTGTTCGAGCATGTCGAACAGCGACAGCTGGCCCGGGGACGCGGCCTCGTCGAGCGACGCCACGAGCGGGAGAGGCACGGGCAGGACCCGCTTCGTCTGCGGATCGCGCCGTGGCACCTGTCCGAGCGACAGGTACTCGGCAAAGCTGCGCGCCGACAGATCGTCGGCGGCGCAGGCCAGCAGCGCGAGGAAGGCCCGGCCGGTCGGATCGGGCCGGCGCGTGCCCCGGGAGAACCAGGCCGGCACGCGAGCGCGCTCGAGCGCCTGCTCGATCGGTCCCCAGTAACTCTCGGGCGCGCGCACGACGATGGCCATCTCGTCGAACGGCACGCCGCGACCGGCTTCGTCGAGGATCCGGCGCGCCACTTCGACCGCCTCCCGGGCCTCGCCCGGCGCCGAGAAGAAGCGGACGCTGTCGTCGTCGACGCCGGTCAAAGCGTCGCCGGCAAACAGATGGCGGCGGACTTGCGCGATCGCATCGGTCCCGCCGTCGTCGCGGACCTCGACCGCCGCGGCCAATGGCGGCGGCAGCAGGGAGAGCGTCCGCGCATCGCCGGCCGGGAGGGTGGCGAGGGTGGCCGGCGCCCGGGCCATCAGGGCGGCGACGAACGCCTGCTCGGCAACCGTGGCGATCGGCACGTCGACGAACACGATCGGCGCCGGCGGCAGGCCACCGGCGTCGCCGGCGCGCAGGCGCGCGGTCGCCGTCCCGAGCAGCGACGCCCGATCGGCCAGGCCGCCGGCGGCGAGGAGCGCGGCGTAGCGCTCCGCGAGTCGGCCGAGGTCGGGTCCCGCCGCACCGAGGGCGGCCAGACGCGACGGCGCCACGTCCGCCTCGCGCAATTCGCCGAGGGTGTCCGACAGGGCCCGCGGCAGGCCCGGGCTGTCGGCGATGGGCGCCAGGTAGCCGAGCTGACCGTCGCGCGCCAGCTCGAACAGGGCTCGGGTGGCCAGCGCATCGGTGGCCAGGGCCGTCGCCGGTGTCACCCCGGCCGCGGCCAAGGTGGCGGTGGCGATCCGCGAGGCGAGCTGGCCCAGCGTGAAGCGGTGGAGGCCGAAGGTGGCACCGCGGGAGACGGCCAGCGCCCGGCACACGTCATCGGCCGCGTCGCGGCTCGCCGCCACCACGACCAGCTCGGTAGCCGCCGGCCAACCCGCGACGAACGCCGTCGCGGCATCGATCCGCACCCGCGCCGACGCCGACACCACCGCCTGGACTGCCACAGTTCCGCTACACTACCGCAGGTTTTTCGGCCACCCGCCCTGCGTGCCGGCGCCGCCGCGCGCCGTGCGCGGCGAATGGCAGCCGGCGCGCCCCCGGGGCGGCCCCGACGTGCGTGAGGGCGCGTCGATTACCAGACGAGGCGGTCGAGTGGAGTCCGAGTCGAAGCCGACAGCCAGCAAGCCGGCGGTATCCCCGCCGGCCCCGCCGTCCGCTCCCGCGCCGACCGAGGCCCCCGCGCCGCCCAGCCGTCCGCGCGACTGGTGGGTGACGCTGAGCGACGACCAGTTGCTCGACGTCCGCATGTGCGATCTGAACGTGAGCATCGAGGGCAGCAAGCTGGAAGCGGCGATTGCCGAGCTGCACGCCGAAGCCGATGCCCGCAACCTCGCCTTCAAGCCTCACTACTGGTTGTCGGACGAGTGGTTCACGCCTGACGGCGTCGGCGGCATCGCCATTCCGTTCTACCTGGCGCACCCCCGGCTCGAGCAGCTCGAGGAGCGGCAGATGCTCGAGGTGGAGGGTGGCACCCACGACTGGTGCGTGAAGATTCTCCGGCACGAGTACGGGCACGCCATCGACAACGCCTACAACCTGCAGCGGCGGCGCAAGCGCCTGAAGCTGTTCGGCCCGTCGACGGCGGAGTATCCCGAGTACTACACGCCCAAGCCGTACAGCAAGAGCTTCGTCCTGCACCTCGACTCCTGGTACTCGCAGAGCCATCCGGACGAGGACTTCGCCGAGACCTTCGCCGTCTGGCTGAAGCCCGGCTCGCAGTGGCGCGAGCGCTACGCCGACTGGCCGGCGCTGAAAAAGCTCGAGTACATCGACGAGGTGATGCGGGAGCTGGCCGGGCATCCGCCCCGCCACGTCTCGCGCCGCAAGCTGGCGCCGCTGCCCAGCATCAAGCGGACGCTGCGCCAGCATTACGATCGCAAACGGGCGCACTACGGCTACGAATACCCGAACTTCTACGACCGCGATCTCCGGCGCATGTTCGCCGAGTCCGCGGTCGCGCCGAAAGGCAGCCCGCCGGCCACGCGCTTCCTCGGCAAGATCCGCAAGGATGTGTGCCGCCGCGTGTCGCGCTGGACCGGCGAGTACCGTTACACCATCGATCGTGTCTTCGAGGACATGATCCGGCGCTGCCGCGAGCTCAACCTGAGGCTCGCCAAGCCCGAAGACGAAGCCAGATTGGAGTTCACGATTCTCCTGACCGTCCAGACCATGAACTACCTGCACAGCGGCAGGCACAGGGTGGCGCTATGAGGAAGCTTCGCGTCCTCGCGCTCATGCACGACTATCTCGTCCCGCCGAAGGACGTGGCCGGCATCGACCTGAGCACCGCCAAGTGGAAGATGGAATACGACGTCACCCACACCCTCGAGGTGATGGGCCACGACGTCCGCGCGCTCGGCCTCGGCGGCGACCTCGGTGTGATCACCGAGGCGGTCAAGACCTGGGATCCGCACATCGTCTTCAACCTGATGGAGAACTTCGAGGGCATCGCGATGTTCGACCAGAACGTCGTCAGCCACCTCGAACTGCTTCGCGTGCCGTACACCGGCTGCAACCCGCGCGGGCTGATGCTGGCGCGCGACAAGGCGCTGTCGAAGACGCTGCTCGCCTACCATCGTCTGCCGGCGCCCGAGTTCACCGTGTTCCGGGTCGGCCGCGCCGTGCAGCGGCCGAAGCGCCTGCGGTTCCCGCTGATCGTGAAGTCGCTGACGCAGGAATCGTCGATCGGCATCTCGCAGGCCTCGGTGGTCGAGGACGAGGCCAAGCTGCTCGAGCGCGTCCGCTTCATCCACCGCAAGGTCGGCACCGACGCCATCGCCGAGCGCTATGTCGAGGGACGCGAGCTCTACGTCGGCGTGATCGGCAACCTCAAGCTGCAGGTCTTCCCGGTCTGGGAGATGAAGTTCGACAAGATGCCGGAACACAGCTACCGCATCGCCACCGAACGGGTGAAGTGGAACGATGCCTACCAGCAAAAGCACGGCATCGTCACGGTGGCGGCCGGAGACCTCCCCGAGGAACTGGCCAGCCGCGTCGGCCAGATCTGCCGGCGCGTCTATCGGACGCTCGATCTGTCCGGCTACGCCCGCATCGACCTCCGGCTCGACGCCGAGGGTCGCGTCTACGTGCTCGAAGCGAACCCGAACCCGCAGCTGGCCTACGGGGAGGATTTCGCCGAGTCGGCACACCACGCCGGCGTCAGCTACGAGGCCCTGCTGCAGAAGATCCTGACGACCGGGCTGTCGTGGCGTCCGGAGCGTCAGAACTTCGCGTAGCCGTGATGGCGGCACGGTAGGCCTCAAGCCGCACGGGCGGGACCGTGCGGCGCGGGCCGAACGCCGGGCCTGGCCACCGGGCGGATCGCCGGGCCTGGCATCGGGGCGGGACGGCGGGGGCTTGGCACTGGCGGGGCGCGACGCCGCCAGGTCGGTCTGGGTATTCCTGCCGCGCGCCGGGACGGCCTGCGCCGGCAACCGTGCACTCCCGGCCGCTGACTATTCCGCCAATCAACGCCGCACCTCCGTGCGGCGTCGTGTCTGTGAGCCTCCCGTGCGCGGTTGCGACTCGCGGCCTCGCGCCGACGGGGCGCTCGCAGGCTCGACGAGTCGGCTTGCCTCACGGCGCGCGGCAGGAACACCCAGCCCGTGCTCGAGAGCGGCGTCCTGAGCCAACGATTGTCGTGTCCGGCGTTCAGTTCGTCGGCCAGGCCAGCCTTCGCGGCCTGCAGCGTTCCGCGTGAGCTGTCATCGCGGAGAGTTCCGACGCCGGTGCTCTGCGCTGGCTCCTGCCTTGGCACGAGCGCGGGCGCCGTCGGCGACGGGCGGCATGGGTGTTCTTGGAGCGATCCGTGAGGCCAGCCGACTCGACGAGTTAGCGAGCGCGGGACGTGCGAGTCAGCGAGCGACACGCGCTCGGGAGGCGCACATCGTCACGGTCGACGGAAGTCGACCGTTGCTCGTCACGCACACAGCGGCCGGGAGCGCGCGCGACCGGCGCAGGCCGTCCCGGATCGCGGACGGAATACCCATGTCGCTCAGCGGCGCGCTCGCGGCGATCATCTGTCGACGCAGGTTTGGCGTCTGTATCCACGCGAACGGCGCCTGGAAGCGCCTGGCCGGCGCCACCCTCAGGCGGTGGCCGGCACGTACTTGTCTTTGAGGATGGCCAGGTGGTGACGCTCGTGCCCGAGGATGACGTAGCCGACGGCGCGGGCGGTGGTCGGATTGCCGTTCACCGAGCCCAGGCGATCGAGCGAGGCCTCGTCGAGATGCCGGAACAGGTGGATCGACGACTGGCGGACGCATTTCAGCTCGTCGAGCAGACTGCCCCACGTCCGGCTGGCGTGGCCGGCGGTCTTCGCGTAGTCGTCCTGCTCGAAGGGCGGGAACGAGGCGGCGTCGCCACGGGCCACGCCGAGGGCGCGGTACTGCATGACGCGCTCGGTGTCGGCCATGTGGCCAATCACTTCCTTGATCGTCCACTTGTCGGGCGCGTAGCGCGACTCGGCTTGCGCGTCGGTTAGGCCGCGGTACCAGGCCATCGTCTCGTCGACCTGGCGGGCCATGGTCTCGCCGAGGTCGTCGACGTCCTCGACGAGGCGGATGTAGCGGTCGAACCAGCCGGCGTATTCGGTGGGTGCAGGTCGGCGTGCCATGCCGAAGTATAGCCGCCGGCCAGGCGGCCGGGCCGCGGCTCCGACAGACAGCGCGTTAAGATACCGGCCATGCCTGCTGCGCATCCGTCGCGCCGGGCCGGTGGCGCGCTGCGCTTCTGGCTGTTCGGCCTCTATCTCGCCGGCTACCTGGCCTTCACCATCCTGACGGCGTTCGATCGTCCGTTGATGGCGTCGGCGCCCTTCGGTGGCGCCAACCTGGCCGTCCTGAGCGGCTTCGGCCTGATCGGCGCGGCGCTGGCCCTGGCCCTCCTCTACTGGTGGCTGTGCCGGGACACCCGAGCCGACGCCGCCCCCGGCACCGCAAAGGCGGGGCGATGATCTACGCGCCGTCCCCGATCGCGATCGGCGTCTTCGTCGGCTTCATCCTGCTCGTCGTCGGCCTGTCCGCCTGGCTCGGACGCCGCGCCACGTCGGCGTCCGGCTACTACGCCGCGCACGGCCAGATTCACTGGTTCGTCAACGGCATCGCCTTCGCCGGCGACTACCTGTCGGCGGCGTCCTTCCTCGGCATCTGCGGGATGATCGCCTTCTACGGGTACGACGGGTTCCTCTACTCGATCGGCTATCTGGCCGGCTGGATCGTCGCCCTGTTCGTCGTCGCCGAGCCGCTCAAGCGGATGGGCCGCTTCACCTTCGCCGACGCCTTGGACAGCCGCTACCACTCGAGAAGCATCAAGCTGACGGCGGCGATCAGCACGCTGGTGGTCAGCATCTTCTACCTGATCCCGCAGATGGTCGGCGCCGGCGCACTGATTACGCCGCTGCTCGGACTGCCGCACATCGCCGGCGTCCTGCTGGTCGGCGTGGTCGTCACGACCATCGTCGTCACCGCCGGCATGGTGTCGACGACGTGGGTCCAGTTCATCAAGGGCTCGCTGCTGGTCCTGTTCTGTGCCGTCCTGACGATTCTCATCCTGCGCCGCGGGCTGGTCGTCGACGGTGGCGCGGCCGAATCGCCGTTCGCGGCGAAACCAGCCTCCGAAATCCTCGCGCGGCCCGGCATCGAGGTACTGCCCAAGGTGGGCGGCTGGGCCGGCAAGCCCTACACGCGGTTCCAGGATCGCGCAGAAGATGACGAGCAGCGACCCCTTGATGAACTGCACCCACGTCGTGGAGACCATGCCCGCCGTGGTGACGATCGCGATGACGATGACGCCCACGAGCATCACGCCCGTCGCGTGCGAGAAGC
>JBDSLU010000147.1:0-4027 GCA_039916225.1 Vicinamibacteraceae bacterium | reverse complement strand
GGCGCCGATCTCCGCCAAGCTGAAGGCGCTCCTCACCATCGCCGGCCAGGTCCAGATCGGCGGTCGTCGCGTGACCGAGGCCGACGTGGCCGCCGCCCGCGCCGAAGGCGCCACCGACACCGAGCTCCACGATGCCGTGCTGATCGCGGCGGCTTTCTCGATGTTCAACCGCTACGTGGACGGGCTCGCGACGTTCACGCCAATGGACGACGCCGCCTACGACCCGATGGGACAGCGCATGGCGCACGAAGGGTACGTGCGGAAATGAGCAGCTACCTGCCAGGCGTCGAGGCCGGCGCCAAGCCCGGCGCCTACGCCGACCTGATCGACGCGGCCAAGCGCGACGGGCGCGAATATTCGAAGATCTGGGATCTGTTCGCCTTCGCGCCGGACACGATGCACCACCTGTCGCATCTCACGCAGGGCATCATGCGGCAGCCGGCCAGCATCAGCGAAGGCATGCGCGAGCTGATCGCCGCCTACACGTCGCACCAGAACGCCTGCCGCTTCTGCACGATGGCCCACGCCGCGGCGGCGAGTGAACTGCTCGGGAACGAAACCCTGGTCTGGACGGCGCTGCGCGATCTCGAGCACTGCGCCCTCGACGACAAGCACAAGGCGCTCCTCCGCTTCGTGGGCAAGGTGACGCGCGACCTGCCCGGCGTCTGGCGCGACGACGTCGCGGCGCTGCAGGCCCACGGTTGGGACGACGAAGCGATCTACTTCGCCGTCAGCGTCTGCGCGCTGTTCAACTTCTACAACCGGTGGATCAGTGCCACCGGCGTCCCCGAGATGTCGCCGGAAGCGCACCGCCTCCAGGGCAAGAACCTCGCCCGCGGCTACGTCCGCGACAAAGACTGAGACCGCGACCGCCATGCCACACATTCCACTTCCCTCCGGACTGCCGGGCATCCGGGGGCCGATGGCCTTCCGTCCGGAGACCGCCAAGCCGATCAACGAGCTGGCCAACATCCTGCTGTTCGAGCCGAACAGCCTGTCGCGCGGGGAGCGCGAGCTGATCGCCACCCATGTGTCGTGCGCCAACGAGTGCCTGTTCTGCCAGACCATTCACGGCGCCTACGCGGCGCACTTTCTCGGCGACGAAGCGCTCGTGCTCCAGGCGAAGGTCGATCCCGAGGCGGCCAACCTCTCGCCGAAGCTCAAGGCGCTGCTGAACATCGCCGGCAAGGTGGCCCGCAGCGGTCGCGACGTGACCGCCGACGACATCGCGCGGGCACGCGCCGAGGGATCCACCGATATCGAGATCCACGACACCGTGCTGATTGCGGCGCTCTTCTGCCTCTGCAACCGGTACGTCGACGGCCTTGCGACCGAGATGCCCGAATCGCTGGATTACTTCCGCGAGCGGGTGCCGGTCATGGCGGCGCAGGGCTACCAGATGCCGCCGGCTCCCGCCGTCACGTCGTAGGACAGACGCATGCCGCACATCGCCCTGCCTGAAGGCCTGCCCGGGATCCGGGGGCCGATGGCCTTCCGGCCGGAAACGGCCACGCCGCTCAACGAGATCGTCGACATCCTGCTCCGCGGTCCCCATTCGCTCACTCCGGGAGAGCGCGAGCTGATCGCCACCGTCGTCTCCGCCGAGAACGACTGTCGTTATTGCCAGACGATCCATGGCGCCATCGCCGCCCATCACCTGGACGGCAACGAAGCCTTGGTGCGCCTGGTGAAGGTCGATCGCGAGCACGCGCCGATCTCCGACAAGCTGAAGGCGCTCCTGACCATCGCCGCCCACACCGCCCGCAGCGGGCGCGACGTCACGACGGATGACATCGCCGCCGCCCGCGCCGCCGGCGCCACCGACCTCGAGATTCACGACGCCGTGCTCATCGCCGCCGTGTTTTGCATGTGCAACCGCTACGTCGACGGCCTCGCCACCTGGATGCCCGACGATCCCGACTTCTACCGGACGCGCGCGAAGATGATCGCCGAGCACGGCTATACCGCCAGCACCGTGGCCCAGCCGCGGGTTGCGACCGGGACGCAGGGGGCTGGACGATGACAAGCGCGCTGCGATCCCTCCTCTCCGCTGCCGTGATGGCCGCGCTCCTGGCCGTCGCTGCACCGGCCACGGCCCAGGACCCGACCGGCACGATCGAAGGCACCGTCTCCGATGCGAGCAGCGCCGCGGTGTCCAGGTCGCGCGTCACCGCTACGCACCTCGACACCGGCCTGACGCGCGAAGCCGTCGCTGGCCCCGACGGGTTCTACCGGCTGCTCCTGCTGCCGGTCGGCGCCTACCGTGTCACCGTCGACGCCGCCGGTTTCGCCTCGCTGATCCAGGAGCCGGTGCAGGTGAACGTCGGCCAGACGCTGCGGGTCAACCCCCAACTGGCACTCTCGTCGGTGAAGGAATCGGTCACGGTGAGCGGCACCGGTCAGCTGGTCGACACGTCGACCAACGTGCTCGGCCGCGTCGTCACCGGTCGCGAAATCGTCGACCTGCCGCTCAACGGTCGCAACTTCACCCAGCTCGGGCTGCTTCAGACGGGGGTCGCCCCGCTCCCGGCCGGCGTCGCCACCGCCGGCGGCACGCTCCGCCAGGGCCAGGCCTACGCCGTCAACGGCATGCGGCCCGAGCAGAACATGTACCTGGTCGACGGCGCCCAGAACATCAACCGCATGGATGGCGGCTACGCCCTGAAGCTGCCGGTCGACGCCATCGTCGAGTTCCGCATCCTGACGCAGAGTGCGCCGCCGGAATATGGCGGCACCGGCGGGGCCACCACCGCGGTCGTCACGCGCTCGGGCGGCAACCAGCACCACGGCAGCCTCTACGAGTTCCTGCGCAACGACGCCTTCGACGCCCGCAACTTCTTCTCGCGCGAGGTCGAGCCGCTCGATCAGCACCAGTTCGGCGGCACCCTGGGTGGCCCGATCCAGTCGAACCGCCTGTTCTTCTTCGGCTACTACGAAGGCTTCCGCAACGAGCAGGGCTTCACGACGACCGCCACCGTGCCGACGCCCGCGGAACGCCAGGGCGATTTCTCCGGCCTGGGCCGGCCGCTGCTGAACCTGGCCGCCGGCGGCACCCAGTTCCCCGGCGATCGGCTGCCCGCCGCGGCCATCAATCCGGTCGCGCTCAACGTCGTCAATCTGTACCCGCTCGGCAACGTCTCCCCGTCGATCTACCGCGAGACCCTGGTCGGCGAGAACAAGCTCGATCAGGCCGGCGCCCGGGTCGACTTCGCGGCGTCGTCGAACGACCAGATCTTCGCCCGCTACTCCTACTCCGGCGGGCACAACCTGAACCCGGTGTCGGTGCGCGGCACCGACCTGCCCGGCTACCCCACCCGCGATGATCTGGCGACGCACTCCGTGCTGGCGTCGGCGACGCGGGTGCTGTCGCCGACGATGACGCACGCCGTCCGCGCCCAGATCCTCCGGCACAAGTTCTTCTTCGACCAGCGGCTGAACCAGACGCCGCCGAGCGAGCTCGGCTTCGGCTACGAGTCGTCGAACGCCGAAGGCCAGGGGCCGCCGTTCTTCAACATCGCCGGCTACGCGCCGATCGGCGGCGCCATTACCGGGCCGCGCGAGTCGACGCAGACGACCTTCGAGCTGCAGGACGCCGTCACCTGGACGCGCGGCGCTCACCTGATCAAGGTCGGCGGCGAATATCGGCGCCACAGCATCGACATGTTCCAGGCGATCGCGCCGAACGCGTTCTTCGTCTTCGCCTCGACGTTCCCGACCAACAACGCCATCGCCAACCTGTTGCTCGGCTCGCCCGTGACGTTCTATCAGGGCCTCGGCGACTTCAGTCGTGGCTTGCGCATCTGGAACGCCGGCGCCTACGTGCAGGACGAATGGCGCGTCAGCCGCCGCCTGACGGTGAACTACGGGCTCCGCTACGAGCGGCTCAACCCGATCACCGAGGTCGACCATCAGCTCACCGGCTTCATCCCCGGTGTCCAGTCGCAGGTGCGGCCGGATGCGCCACGCGGCCTGGTGTTCCCCGGCGACCCTGGCATCGGTGAGGGTATCGCGCACAGCGCCAACGGGG
>JBDSLU010000146.1:0-8506 GCA_039916225.1 Vicinamibacteraceae bacterium | reverse complement strand
CGGCGCTGATCGCGCAGATCCGGGCGATCACCGACCAGCCGGTCCGCTTCGCGGTCAACACGCATTTCCACTGGGATCACGCCCAGGGCAACCACGCCTACCCGGTCGCGTTCCCGAAACAGGTGGCCATCGTCGCCTCGGAGGCGACGCGCGAGAACCTGAAAACGCTGGGCGGGCAACGACTCAAAGACCAGCTCGCCAGCACGCCCGGGCAGATCGCCGCGCTCGAAGCGGAACTCGCCAAGGCGACCGACGCTCCGACCAGGACGCGGCTGACGGACGAGATCGCGCAGCAGAAAGACTATCTCCAGGAGATCAAGAGCCTGGAGCTGACGCTGCCCGATCTCACCTTCGACAAGTCGCTGATCATCCACCGCGGCGATCGGCGCGTCGTCCTGCTGTTCCTGGGCCGCGGTCACACCAGCGGTGACGTCGTCGCCTGGCTGCCCAAGGAGCGCGTCGTGGCCACCGGCGACCTGCTGCACGGGTGGATGCCGTACATGGCCGACTCGTATCCGCCGGAATGGGTAGCGACGCTCGATGCCCTCGACAGGCTGGCGTTCGATCACATCATCGGCGGCCACGGTACCGTCAAGCCGCGGGCCCACCTCCGCTTCTTCCGCGACTACCTCGTAGATCTGGTGGCGGCGGTCCGGACGGCCCGCGGCCGCGGTGAGACGCTGCCGCAGGCGACGGCCTCGGTCACGGCCGTGCTGAAACCGAAATACGATGCCGGCATGAACGGCGAGTTCGCCGGATCGGTCGGGGCGAACATCGAAAAGGTCTACCAGGACCTGGACGCGAAAAAGTACTGACCCCCAAGTCGAGATCCCCATGCGCTGTACCTATCGAAGCCGTACCCTCCTCCTTGGCGTGGCCGCGCTGCTGAGCGTCGTCGCCCTCGTCGTGCCGGTCGTCGCGCAATCAGGCGCAGCTGGCCCCGGCACGCTGGTCTTCATCGGCACCTACACGAGCCCGGCGAGCAAGGGCATCTACGTGTCGCGCCTGGATCCGTCGACGGGCGCGCTGTCGGCACCGGTGCTGGCGGCGGAAGGCCGCAACCCGAGCTTCCTGGCCGCCAGCGCCGACGGCCGCTTCCTCTACGCCATCAACGAGGTCGACGCCGTCGACGGCAAGCCCGGCGGGGCCGTGACCGGCTATGCCATCGACAAGGCGGCGGGGACGTTGAAGCTGCTGAACGCCCAGTCGACGGTCGGCGGCGGACCGGCCCATGTCAGCGTCGCCGGGCGGATGGTCTTCGCGGCCAACTACGGCGGCGGCAGCGTCGCCGCCTATGCGACGGACGCCGACGGCAGGCTGAAGCCGGCCGGGACCTTCGTCCAGCACAAGGGCTCCAGCGCCAACAAGGCTCGCCAGGCCGGGCCGCACGCGCACGCCGTGACGCCCGATCCGTCGGGCACGTTCCTCTATGCGCCGGACCTCGGCCTCGACCAGGTGCTGATCTACCGCATCGACGCCGCAGCCGGCACCATCGCGCCGGCGACGCCGCCGTTCGCGACGGTTACGCCGGCCGGCTCCGGCCCGCGCCACATCGCCATCAGCCGTGACGGCAAACACGCCTACGTGATCACCGAGATGCTGTGCACCGTCGTCGGCTACGACCGGAATACGTCGACGGGCGCGCTGACGCAGACCCAGACGATCAGCACGCTGCCGGCGGGCGAGGCGGTCGCGCCTGGCTACAGCACCGCCGAGTTGATCCTGCACCCGTCCGGCCGCTTCCTCTACGGCTCGAACCGCGGCCACGACAGCCTGGTGGTCTACGGCGTCGACGCCTCGACCGGCAAGCTGACGCTGCTGCAGCACGTGCCGACCGGGGGCAAGGCGCCGCGCGCTTTCAACATCGATCCGACCGGAGCGTTCCTCGTCGCCGGCAACCAGAACAGCGACACGGTCGGTGTCTTCAAGATCGACGCCGCCAAGGGCACGCTGACGGCGACCGGCCACACGATCTCGGTCGGCAAGCCGGTCAGCTTCGAGTTCGTGCGGTGATCGTCGGCTCGGCGTGAGGCGCCAGCGCGGCCTACAGGTCGCCGCGTTTCAGGGCGTCGATCGCGAAGGTGGCGGCGCGCGAGGTCAGCGCCATGTAGGTCAGCGACGGGTTCTGGCACGCCGTCGACGCCATGCACGCGCCGTCCGTCACGAAGACGTTCGGCGCGTCGTGCAGCTGGTTGAAGCGGTTGACCACCGACTGCTTCGGGTCGCCGCCCATGCGCGCTGTCCCCATCTCGTGGATCACCGCGCCGGGGATCGGCGTGTCGTTGAACGTCGAGACGTTCTCGAAGCCGCCGGCCCGCGTGATCGCCGCCGCTTGTTCGGCCATGTCGAGCCGCATGGCCGTCTCGTTCGGGCCGTAGGTCATGTCGATGTCGAGCGTCGGCAAACCCCACTGGTCGCGCGTCTCCCGGTTCAGGGACACGCGATTCTCGTGGCGCGGCAGCGTCTCGCCGTAGCCTTCCATCCACAGCGTCCACGGGCCCGGCTTCGACAGCGACGCCTTGAAGTCGGCGCCGATGCCAGGGCCGTTGCCGCGATCCTTCCAGCCACCGCGGACGGTGTAGACCTCGTAGGCGTAGCCGCGCGTGAAGCCGTCGTGACGGGTCGAGACATTGCGGAAGCGCGGCACGTAGACGCTGGTGCTGCGCCGTCCCGCATAGTACTTGTCCGCGTAGCCTGGATGGACGCCCTGCGCGCCGACCGCGGCGTGGTGATCCATCAGGTAGTGGCCGAGCACGCCGCTGCTGTTGCCGAAGCCGTTCGGGTGCTGCGGGCAGGTCGAGTTGAGCAGGATGCCGGTCGTGGCCAGCGCCGAGGCGTTCAGGAACACGACCTTGGCGAAGTAGTCGGTCGTCGCCTTCGTCTCGGTGTCGATGACGCGGACGCCGGCGGCACGGCCGGTGTTCGGATCGCAGATGACGCTGTGGACGATCGAGAACGGGCGCAGCGTCAGCCGTCCGGTGGCGGCGGCGGCCGGCAGTGTCGAGCTGTTGCTCGAGAAGTAGGCGCCGTGCGGACAGCCGCGCTGGCAGCGATTGCGCGCCTGGCACGAGCCGCGGCCGTTGTGCGGCTGGCTGAGGACGGCGCAGCGGCTGGCGATGAGCACGCGATCGCCGAAGACCTGCGGCAGTCGCGCCTTGAGGTTCGCCTCGACGCAGTTCATCTCGAACGGCGGCAGGAGCTGGCCGTCGGGCAACTGCGGCAGGCCGGCGTTCTCGCCGCTCACGCCGATGAAGCGTTCGACGACGTCGTACCACGGCGCGATGTCGGCGTAGCGAATCGGCCAGTCGATGCCGACGCCTTCGCGGGCGTTGGCGGTGAAGTCGAGGTCGCTCCAGCGGAAGCAGTGCCGGGCCCACAGCAGGGAGCGACCGCCGACGTGGTAGCCGCGGAACCACTGGAACGGCTTGACCTGGTTGTAGGGATGCTCGACGTCCTTGACCAGGAAGTGCTTCGAGTCCTGGCCGTAGAGATACAGCTGGCTCTGGATCGGCGAGTCGGCGACGTCCTGCGCGGTGGCGCGGTTGCCGTGCGGCAGCTCCCACGGCGAGAGGTTGGCGGTGGGGTAGTCCTTGACGTGTTCGACCGGGCGCCCGCGCTCGAGGACGAGCGTGCGAAGTCCGCCTTCGGTCAGCACCTTGGCCGCCCAGCCGCCGCTGATGCCGGAACCGACGACGATCGCGTCGTAGGTGTGGCTGGCTTGCGCGGTGGGCGTCATCGCTCGGCCCAGGTGCGCTGCCCTGGCGCCAAGTCGATGCAGCCGCGATAGCGGCCGGGCGACGGATCGTCGGCGAGGGCCTGCGTGGCGCCGATCCGTGAGGTGCCGTAGCCGAGCACGGTCAGGCCCTTCACGGTCTTCACGAACGGTGTGCCCGCGGCCTCGGCTTCGCGGAGCAGCGCGGACAGCGCCGCGGGCGCGACCGTGTCGAGCCCGGCGCCGTGGGCGCGCCGGCACGACGCATCGAGCGACGCCAGACCGGTCCGAAAGGCGTCCTGGTCACCGACGGACAGGCACTCGGCGACGGCCAGATCGATGAACACGTGGACGCCCGCGGCACGCGCCCCCGGCGTGTCCGTGTCGGGCAGGATCGCATCGACGACGGCCGCGAGTTGCGCGCCGCCGGCGGCGTCGAGCGCCCGGGGCCGCCACCCGTCGGCGGCCGTTGCCGGCCCGGCTCCGGCCGGTGTCCCAGCAGTCTGCGTCTGCGACCAGGCCGCGAGCAGCCGCGGAAACAGGGCGTGCGTGGTGAGGACGCTGAGGGCGGCGAGCGACGTGCGACGGTCCAGGCCGAGGCTCAGCGCCGGCCGACGACGGCGGACGTCTCGGCGATGGTCACGAGCGTCCACTTGAGCGGCTGAATCGTGTCGAAGGCCAGGATGTGCGGTTCGCCGAGCCGGTCGGTCTCGACGAAGCCGATGTCGTTCTTGATGATCGCCGCGAGGTCGGCCGCGGGGATCAGCTTGAGCAACCTGGCGCCGCCGCCGACGCCGCCCGAGGTCGTGTGCGAGGCCAGCAGCGTGCCAGTGTGATCGAGCAGCAGGGTGATCTTGGCGTGCTCGACCGGACGCGCCGCGATCAGGTTGGCGAGCGCGTGATCGAGCGCGACGACCAGGCCGGCGGCGCCGATCCGCCGGCCGCTGTCGCCGATGATCGGCGCGCTCAGGGCCAGCTCCGGATCATCGTCGCTATCGTGTTGCACCAGCGACCAGTGGAATTCGTCGGCGCCAGACACGGCCTTGTACCACGCCGCCTGCCGGACGTCGGGCTGCGTGCGCTCCAGCGCCGCCGCCGGCACCGTGAACTTCAGGCCGGTCTCGAAACCGGCCCGGAGCTCGTGCAGGCCACTCGCGGCGGCATCCAACTGCTGATGCCCGTTCGCACTGCCTCGGCCGAGGTGCTCGCGGACCGCTTCGATCACGCGCTTGACCGAGGCGCCGACCGTGACGACGCGGCGCGCTTCGGCCTCGACCTGGGCGCGGGGCACCCCGGGCGCGGCGTCGAAGCCGATGGTCATGTCGTGCGAGGCGCCGTCCCACAGCAGCGGCCCGGTCGACGGCTGGCCGTACTCGTAGGCGTGACCGATCGCCGACACCGCCATGTCGAGCGCGTCGTGCAACTCGAGCAGGCTGAGCTGCAGACGGTCGCCCTGCTCGCCGACGTCGGCGACCAGGCGCTCGATCTGATGCTCGCGGCGCTCCTGGGCCTCGAGGGCGCGTTCCTGCCGATAGAGCAGTGCCGCTCCGCCGGCGAGGATGGCGACGACCAGGCCGAGGAGCGTCAGCGCGGCGGCCTGACGGTGCCGGCCAAGCCAGCGGACTCCGCGCTGCCAGGCGGAATCGGGACGCGCCCGCACGGCGTCGCCGCGCATGAATCGTCGCAGGTCGTCCGCAAGATCGGCGACCGACGCATAACGATCCGCCGGCTTGCCGGCGGACGCCTTGGTGACGATGGCGCCGAGCTCGCCGGGAACCGCTTCGCCGAACGCGTGGACGAGCGGCTCGCGCGTGCCGGCGCTGGCCTGCGTCAGCACCTCGGCCAGCGTCTTCCCGCTGAGCGGCCGCTTGAGCGTTACCATTTCGAACAGGATCAACCCGAGCGCGCACTGATCGCTCTTGGCGTCGAGCTCGTCGTGACGCCCGGTCGCCTGTTCCGGCGACATGTAGAGCGGCGTGCCGACGATGGCGCCATACGCCGTCTCGCCGTGGCTGGCGTCGAGGCTGACGGCGGTGCGGGCGATCGATCCCGTGCGTGCCGGATTCGCCGTCGCCGCCGTGACGGCTTCGACGGTGGGCGCGGAGGCGGGTTCGGCGGGCTGGGTCATCAGCCGGCAGATGCCCCAGTCCATCACGTAGACCTCGTTGTGCTTGCCGACCATCAGGTTGGCCGGCTTGAGGTCGCGGTGGACGACGCCGCGCTCGTGCGCGTAGGCGATGGCGTCGCAGACCTTGAGGAAATGCTCGAGCCGCGCCGGCAGGGAGTGGTCGTCGTCCGGCTTCTCGTGCTTGTCGTAGATGGCGCGGGTATCCGTGATCAGCTGCCCGAACGTCTGGCCGTCGACCAGCTTCATGGCGTAGGCCGGGCGGCCGCCCGAAGCCACTTCCAGGCTGTAGACCGGCACGATGTGCGGGTGATCGAGCTGCGCGGTCACCTGCACCTCACGCACGAAGCGCGAGCGGGCCGATCGGTCGTGCGCGACCTCGAGCGACAGCTCCTTCAGCGCGACGCGGCGGAGCAGCTCGACGTCGCGCGCGACGTGGACCGTGCCCATGCCGCCGCGACCGGCCAGCGTCTCGAGCACGTAGCGGACGTTCGGCGGCGGAACCGCGGCCGCGCCCGTTGCGTCCGTACTGGCAGCGGCCCGACCGGTCGGTACGGCGGTGGCCTCGCCGGTCGGCGGCACGGCTCGCGGCGCGCGGCGAGACGGCGCGTTCGGGTCGAGGAGCGTCGCCGCGTCGGCGGCGTCCATGACGGTGGCGGCCCGGTCGTCGGCCTCGAAGGCGCCGACCCGGTCGTCGACGAAGACCGTCGCGTCGGCCCCGACCAGCATCGTGCCGAGGATGGTCGCGCCCTCGGACTCAGCGGTGCCGGCCGGTCCGGTGCGCGCGGCTGCAACTGCCGGGGCGTCCAGGCGGGTCGCCGAGTCGGCGGCATCGTCCAGCAGCGTGGGCGGCAGGACGGTGTGGTCTTCCGACGGAGGCCCGCTCATCGGAACGAGTCCCGGGCACCGAACGGTTGAGGCATGGCCGGCATCATACGCCGACCAGCCGCCCGGATCCGACGTCCTACATGCAGGGGTGGCCTGCCCCGACAGCTTCGCAAGGAGAGGAACAGATACCCATGGTCGACTCGCCCATTCCCCAGGTTCCGCCGTCCGCCCCCGCCCGCCGCGTCCGCACGGGCATTGCCGTGGCCGTGGCCGCCGCGGCCATGACCGTCGGCGGGGCGGCGTGGCCGGCGTTCTTCGGCGCCGCGCCGGCGCCGATGGCCCAGGCTTCGCCCACCATCCATGCCGCCAGCCCGGCGCTGCTCGCCAGCGGCCCGGTGGCCACGTCCTACGCCGATCTCGTCCAGACGGTCTCGCCCGCGGTCGTCGCGGTGCGGTCGTCGCGGATGGTCCAGCAGACCTCGATGAACGGCGACAACCCGTTGCGGCGCTTCTTCGGCGAGGAGGGCAGTCAGGCCCCGCACCGCGAAGCGGGGCTGGGCTCGGGCGTCGTGGTCACCCAGGACGGCTATGTCCTGACCAACAACCACGTCGTTGCCGGAGCCGAGCGGGTCACCGTCGAGTTCGTCGACGGACGCACCCTCTCGGCCAAGGTCGTCGGCACCGATCCGCCGAGCGACCTCGCCGTGCTGAAGGTCGCCGGCGCCGGCTTCAAGACGATCCCGCTGGCCGATTCGTCGCAGGTCCGCGTCGGTGACGTCGTGCTCGCCATCGGCCACCCGCTCGGCCTCGGCCAGACCGTCACCATGGGCATCATCAGCGCCAAGGATCGATCGACCGGCGCGGTGCGCGGCGGCTACGAGGACTTCCTGCAGACGGACGCGCCGATCAATCGCGGCAACTCCGGCGGCGCGCTGGTCAACCTGCGCGGCGAGCTGGTCGGCATCAACTCGCAGATTCTCTCGCCGACGGGCGGCAACATCGGCATCGGCTTCGCCATCCCGTCGACGATGGCGCACGACGTGATGACGCAGCTGCTCGAGCGCGGCACCGTGCGCCGCGGCCTGCTCGGCGTCGTCGTGCAGGGCGTCAACGCGAGCCTGGCGCAGAGCCTCGGCCTGTCCGAGGTGCGCGGCGCCATCGTCAGCCAGGTCACCGAAGACGGCGCCGCCGAGCGCGCCGGACTGGAGCAGGGCGACGTCATCCTGTCGCTCGACGGCAAGCCGATCGACTCGTCCAACGCCCTGCGCAACGCGGTGGGGCGGCTGGCGCCGGGCACGAAGGTGACGCTCGACATCGTCCGCGACGGCGCCAAGCGCTCGCTGTCGCTGGCGCTCGACGAGCGGCCGGCCAACGCCGAGCGTGAGGGCGACGACGAAGAGGCGCCGTCCGCCGCTCCGGCCAAGCCGACCGGCCGCTACGGCCTCGACGTCGATCCGCTGACGCCGGAACTCGCGCGGCAGCTGCGGAGCCGCAGCCGCAGCGGCGTCGTGGTGGCGGCGGTCGATCCGTCCGGGCCGGCCGGTGAGGCGGGCATCGAGCCGGGCGACGTCATCGTCTCGGTGAATCGGACCAAGGTGGCCGATGGCGACGACCTGAAGGCGGCGCTGTCCCGCGTGCCCGCCGGTCGTCCGGCGCTGCTCCTGATCGAGCGAAAGGGCCAGCCGGCCTACATCCCGCTCGAACGGCCGGCGGCGTAGCCCGCGGCGTCGGTCCGCGGACGGACCGCTCCGGTCCGCCCGCGGGCAGCCGGCGGCGGTTGCGGTCGCTGAGTCCTTCGCATACCATCCCCTTGCGGCGTGCCGGTTCCAGGCGGAACCGGC
>JBDSLU010000145.1:0-3149 GCA_039916225.1 Vicinamibacteraceae bacterium | reverse complement strand
CGCGCCTCGCCATTCCCTCACGATCATCGCACTCCTCCTCCAGTCGGCGGATGGCCACCGCGGCGGTCGCCACGGCGAAGGCCATCGACGCATCAGGTTGGTCGTCGGTCAAGTCTCCACTGTCGCCTCGGACCGATACCGTGTAAATGGCATCATGGAGGAATACTGGTCGAGCGCCTCGGGAATGAAGGCAGACTACGGCATAGCCCGTTCATGTGAAGGGCTGCTGTTCCACCACGTTGCGTCGGAGCCATCTCCATATGCGTCGCCTGATCCTCACGCTCCTTTTCGTCGCCGCAGCGGCGCTGCCGGCGGCCGCCCAGTCCACTGCCATCAACGGGTCGATCGAAGGCGTCATCAGCGGAGACTCCGGCGCCGTCCTGCCCGGCGTCGTCGTGACGATCACGAACCTCGACACCGGTGACAGCCGCGTCGTCGCCACCAATGACAGCGGCTTGTATCGCGCGCCGCTGCTGCCGCTCGGCAGGTACAAGCTGGACGCCGAGCTGCAGGGCTTCAAGAAGCTGGAGCAGACCGGCATCAATATATCGGCCGGCCAAACCGCCGTCATCAACCTGAAGCTGGGGGTGGGCGCCGTCAGCGAGACGATCTCGGTCACCGCCGACGCGCCGCTCGTCGACCTCGGCAAGATCGAGCAGGGCCGGACGCTGGGCGAGGCCGAGATCAAGACGCTGCCGCTCACCTCGCGGAATCCCTACAACTTCGCCTTGCTGCAGCCGGGCGTGGTCGGCTTCGAGAACTCGGAGTTCGGCGCCACGCGCCTGACGTCGAACGGCGCGTTGCTCCGCGTCAACTACCAGATCGACGGCAGCAACAACACGCAGAAGGACCGCGCCGGCCTGCGCCAGATGCCGATGTCGGAAGTGATGATCCGGGAGGTCAAAGTCGTGACCACGGGCTACGCGCCCGAGTTCGGCCAGACCATGGGCATCATCTACAACGCCATCACGCCGTCCGGGACCAACACGTACAAAGGCCAGGCCAGTTACCGCTTCCAGCGCCAGTCGATGGTCGCGTTCCCGTTCTTCTTCGTCGGCCCGCGGACCGACGCCACCAAGCCGCCCACCAAGGTGAACGTCTCGACCGTCGACATCGGCGGACCGGTCGTCAAGGATCGAACCCATTTCTTTGCCGGCTTCGAACGCACCGAGCGCGATCTGTCGGGCCAGAGCATCATCACCATTCCGTCGGCCACGGCGCAGGTGCTGGGGATTCCCGACGCCCGCTACATGGACCGCGTCGCCGACGCCAAGTTCGCCATCGGCAAGGTCGACCACCAGTTGAACGGCGCCAACCGCCTGTCGGTGCGCTACCTGTTCTTCGACCAGGGCATCACCAACAACGTCGGCGGCGGCATCACTTCGGTCGAGCGCGGCACCGATTTCACCGATCGCCAGCACTCGACCTCGGCCCAGCTCGTCTCGACGATCCGTCCGACACTGCTGAACGAGCTGCGCGTGCAGTACGCCACGAGGGCCCAGGCCCGCACGGCCGGTGACCGTGCCGGCAGCGGCCCGGCGGTGACGATCACCAACGTCGCCAACTTCGGCGGCGCCATCGGCGCGTTGACCGATGCCGGCTTCGGCTTCACGCAGGACGTCGGCCAGATCAGCGACAGCCTGACGTGGCTGCGCGGCGACCATGCCTTCAAGGCCGGGTTCGACGCCCAGCACGTGTCCGACACGCGCACCAGCACCCAGTTCCAGCTCTACACCTTCGCCAACACCGCCGCCTACCTCGCCGCCAGGAGCGGCGCCAATCCGTTCGGCTACAACACGTTCGCGCAGTACTTCGGCGAGCCGGACCTCGACTTCTCGTCGAATCTCTACGGGATCTTCCTGCAGGACGACTGGCGGCTGGGCGACTCGCTGAAGCTGGTCTACGGCCTGCGCTACGACCTCTACGACGTGCCGGCGCCGCTGGCCGATGCGCCCTTCGCCGCGTCGCGTGACTTCCGGGTCGACACGAACAACGTCGCCCCGCGCCTGGGCGTGGTGTGGACGGCTGGCGCCGATCGCCGCACCGTGGTGCGCGTCAATACCGGCCTGATGTACGACCAGGCGATCCTCGCCAGCTACGAGCAGGCGCTCATCAACGACGGCACCAACACCCGGGCCGCCGCCAGCTTCCAGCCGACGTCGCCCGGCGCTCCCGCCTTCCCCACCGTGCTGTCGGCCGGCGCCGGCGTCACGCCCAACACGCTCACCACGGTCTCGCCGGAGTTCTCGGTGTCCCGCAACTGGCAGAACAACGTGCAGGTCGAGCGCCAGTTCGGCGACCGCATCGCCGTCGCGGTCGGCGGGTCCTACGCCCGGGGCAGCAACCTGCCGGTCCTCAGCAACATCAACGTCATCAACCCGATCGGCCGCCTCGCGGACGGGCGGCCGGTCTACAGCACGGCGCAGAACGCGACGACGCGGCTCGACCCGCGCTACAACGTCATCAACATGTTCGAGTCGATCGGGACGTCGACCTACAAGAACCTGACGGCCCAGGTCACCGGCCGCAACCTGTGGGGCACGCAGTTCGACTTCGCCTACACGCTCGGCAAGAGTGCGGACAACGCCCCGATGCCCGGGGCGCTGTCGCTGCAGGGAGATGCCGGCCGCACCAACCCCGAGAGCCTGGACTATGACCTGGGCCCCAACGTGCTCGATCAGCGCCACACCTTCACCGGCAGCATCGTGGCGCGGCCGTCCATCGCCGACGGCAACGCGCTCACCCGCGGTCTCGTCAACGGCACCATCGTCGGCGTGGCGATGCAGTTCGCCAGCGGCGTGCCCATCAACCTGCGCGCCAACCCGGGCGAGATCAACAACGATGGCGTCAATAGCGACCGCCCGTCGGGGGTGCCACGCAACTCGATCAACTTGCCCGCTCGCTACAACGTCGACCTCCGCCTGTCGCGTCAGGTCGGGCTCGGCGGAGGCCGGAAGGCCGAAGTGCTGGTCGAGATCAAGAACCTGTTCAACGCGGTCCAGTGGTCGGCGGTCTCGAACGCGGCTCTCGCCGTGACGGCGGCGACGGGCCTACCCACAGGGACTGTGCCGACCAGCGGCGATCAGCTGCTGCCGTCGGCCGGCTACGAGCAGCGGCAGCTCCAGATCGGCTTCCGCTTCGTGTTCTAG
>JBDSLU010000144.1:0-4676 GCA_039916225.1 Vicinamibacteraceae bacterium | reverse complement strand
CGTGGGCGACGCCGCCGGCGAGGCGGCCGATGCCTTCCATCTTCTGCGCCTGCAGGAACTGCGACTCGAGGCGCTTGCGCTCGGTGATGTCCTGCATCACGCCGAGCATGCGGACCGGCTCGCCGTGGTCGTCGGTGTAGGCCTGCCCCTGGGCCGCCACCCAGCGCGTCTCGTGATGGCTGGTATGGGGGTTGGCGGCGGCGCCCTCGCCGGGGACCCGGAACTCGATATCGAGCGGCAGGCCCTGGGCGATGGCATGGCGGACGCCGTCGTTGAGGCCGGAGCGGTCCTCGGGGTGTACCAGTTCGAGGAACGCATCGAAGCGCAGTGGAGCGCTGCCCTGCACGATGTTGAATACCCGGGCGGCGTGACCGGCCCAGCGCACGGCATCGTTCCTGAGGTCCCAGTCCCAGGTCCCGATCTGGCCGCCGTCGAGGGCCATCCGGAGCCGCTCCTCACTGTCGCGCAGGGCCTGTTCCGACTCCTTGCGCGCCGTGATGTCGAGCATCGCTCCGATCATCCGGCGGGGCCGGCCTTCGGGGCCGCGAACGACGTAGCCGCGGGCGTAGACGTGGGCGAAGGTGCCGTCGCCACGGCGGAAGCGGTACTCGTCCGACCACAGCTCCTGACGCAGCCGATCGTCGAGGGTCCGCCAGATCCGGGCCTGGTCGTCGGGGTGGATGGTCTGCCGCCACCATTCGACCCGTGACGTGTCGGCGTTGATCGGGTGGCCGAACTGGGTGCGCAGGCCGTCGTTCCACCAGACCGTGTCGGTGGTGAAATCCCAGTCCCAGACCGCTTCGTGGGTGGCGCGTCCGAAGAACGCCAGCCGCTCGTCGCTCTGCCGAACAATCTCGCGCAGCTGGCCGCGGAGGCCGGCGACTTCCTTTTCGTACTCTTCGATGGTGTGACGAAGTTGGTCGTGCTCGGCGAGTGAGACTTCACCTGCCGGGGCTCGCGGAGTCCGCCGGGCGGAGGACGTGGTGCGGTCGGCCATTCAGGCGCGGAGACGGCTCAGCCGGAGCCGCGCGACGATTATGGGGTCTGCTGGAACGGGCTGCAAGCACAATCGAGACTTGCAGTTGCAGCCGACGCGCTTGTGCCGGCCGGCCGTTCGCTACTACACTCAAGGCTTAATGGCGGCGGTGCCCCTCATGCACTGCCGCGGCGGCCCTCCGAGTGGCGGCTGCAGGTCAGGTGGCGCGATCGCGCCGCCGGCGCTGCTCGCAGGGTTCGCGTTTCCGGGGCGTTGACGCCCCGTGTGAGAGACCTACTTGGCCGAAACCAAACTGAAGATTGCGGTCTTCATCGACTTCGACAACATCGAAATCGGCGTGAAGACCACCCTCGGCTCGCACTTCGACGCCGGTGCCGTGCTCGAAGCCATCAAGGAACGCGGCGACGTCGTCACCAAGATCGCCTACGGCGACTGGACGCGTGCTGGCGACTACAGCCGGTCGCTGACCCAGCACGCGATCCACATGGTGCAGCGCAACCTCACCCCCGGCGGTGACAAGAACGGCGCCGATATCAACCTCGCCCTCGACGCGCTCGAGATGGCGTTCACCCACAGCCACATCAACACCTTCGTCATCGTCAGCGGCGACAGCGACTTCATGGCGCTGGTCGAGAAGCTGAAGCAGTACGACCGTAAGGTTCTGGTGGTCGGCGGCCGCGCCTTCACCAGCCAGATCCTCCAGAAGAACTGCCACGAGTTCATCGCCTACGAGAACCTCGTCGGTCGCCGCACCGGGCCGCGCGGCCGGCCGCAGCAGGACACGCCGCTCACCGGCGCCGTCACGCTGGTCCGCCGCGCCTTGAAGGTGCTGACGGATCGCGAGGTGTCGCCGCAGCTGGGCGTCCTCAAGAGCACGCTGCTCCAGCTCGATCCGACCTTCTCGGAGCGCGAGTACGGCGCGAGCACGTTCCGCGACCTGGTCCAGCGTCTCGATCGCGCCGGCTACGTCATCCTGAAGGGCACCGACCGCAACCTCTACGTCGAGCTGCGCGAAGGGTCCGAAGGCGTTTCGTCGGTCCGCGAGAACGAACCGGCAGCCGGTATCGCCGCGGCTCCCGAGGCGATGCCCGAGCGTGCCACCGAACAGGCCGCCAGTGACGCTCCGGTGGCGTCAGCGCCAGCCCCTGCCCCGGTGTCGGCGCCGGCGCCCACGCCGCCGCAGTCACGTTACGAAGAGCACGAGCCGGACAGCCAGCTCGCCGTGTTGCCGCGTCCGATGCTCGCCGGAGAGCCGGACCTCGATGCCCTGGACGCGGCGGCCTACGCCGCGGCGCACGGCATGCCGCCGCCGAGCCGACCGCGACGCGATGGCCGCGAGGGTGGACGCGACGGACGCGAGGCCCGCGACGGGCGGGAGAATCGTGACGGCCGGGAGAACCGCGATGGCCGCGAGAATCGCGACGGCCGCCGCGGCCAAGCCGGCCCGCCGCCCCCGCCGTCGGATCCGGCGCTGCAGGGCGACGGCTACAAGGCCATGGAGCGCGTGTTCTTGAAGCCCGGCGCGGTGACGCGCTGGCCGCTGTATCTGCGCCAGGCCAAGGCGGTGCTCCGCGCCGGCGACGAAGGGTTCGACGAGCGGAAGTACGGCTTCGCCGGCCTCGTCGAGGCGCTGCGCTTCGGCCAGCGCGAAGGCCTGTTCCGGCTGGATCGCGATCGGCAGGGCGTCCTGCGCGTGTATCCCGGTCAGCTGCTGCAGCGCGCGGAAGGCGGCGTCTCGGGCGTCGACGTCTCGCCGGCGCACCGCGAGCAGCCGGTCTCGGCATCAGCTTCGGCATCGGCGCAGAACGATGAGCCGCTCGACGCCGATGTCAGCGAGCCGGTCTACGACGCGGCGCCGGTCGAAGCCCGTGCGGCGCAGGCCGACGTCGACGCGCCGGCAGCGAAGGCGTCCAGGCGGAAAGCGGTCGCCAAGAAGCCGGCCGCCAAGAAGGCCGCGCCCAAGAAGCCGGTCGCCAAGGCCGCGGCTCCGCGCAAGAAGACCGCCAAGAAGGGCGCCTAGTTCGCAGATTCTGCGTCGTCGTCTAGAGGTTTTGGGAAGGTCTCCGGGACAGCGTCCCGGAGACGCTCCCGAATGCCGTCCGGAAGGCGCTTCGGGAACTCCTCCGGGAGCGGAGGCTCAGCGGCTCGAGTCGCGTTCGACGACGCTGGCGAGCTCGAACTTGACCGTCACCGGTGCGGACATCGTCACCGGCACCACCTGCCGGCGCTCTTCGTCCTTGTAGCGCATCACGAACTCCGCCGTCCCCAGCGGGACCTGCAGCGCCGCGTTCGGCAGCGTGCCCATGTTCTCGCCGTTGATCGACAGTTCGGTGCCCGCGGGCGCCTCGACGGTCACCGGCGTCTTCGGCACCACCGACACCGACGTCGTCGCGCCGGGCCGGACCCGGATTTCGACCGAGCCGCGGTAGCCGAGCGACTCGTTGACCAGTTCCAGCGTGTGCTTGCCAGGCCGCAGCATCAGCTTCTCGATCTCCGTCGAGCCGACCAGCTTGCCCTCGAGCAGAATGTCGAGCTGCACCGGCGACAGCACCGACGCCCAACCGGCGTAAACCGGCACATCGAGCTCGGTCGTCTGGCCGGCTTCGACCATCAGCATCGTGCTGACGGTTCCCTTCTCGCCTTCAACGGTCACCTCGTGCTTGCCCGGCAGCAAGTCGCTGACGGTCAGCGGCGTCTTGCCCATCATGCGCCCGTCGATGAGAACCTTGGCGCCGGCGGTGGACGACGAGATCGACGCCTGACCGCTGGTGAAGCCGTTGCCCCAGGACAGCCGCTGCTCGGTCTGGACCCCGGCCGAGATCTCGACCGGCACGACGCGCGTGCCGGTGCCGTAGCGCAGTTCGATGGTGTGACGGCCCGGTGACAGCGCCTGGGCGAACGGCGTCTTGCCGACCACCATGCCGTCGACCGAGATCTGGATGCCGGCCGGCTTGGTGTGGACGATGAGCCAGCCCTGCTGCTCGGGTGTCACGAGCCACCACGCGGCGGCGAACGCGACGCCTTCGAGGAGCGCGACCAGCAGCGACGCCGCCAGCGTCCGCGCCCAATTGATGCGGAACGAGCGGCGCGGCGCGACGGTCGTCCCGGGCGGCACGGCGCGCGACTCGACCTCGGACGCGTGCTCGGCCGGCTGCGGCGCCCGCTGCATCCACGCGTCCGGCTGCGGCTTGAACGGGAGGATCGAGGCGGACGGTTCGGCGACCGGCGGCGCGTAGACGTCGCTGATGCCGGCGCTCGGCGGCGGCGAGTAGGAGACCGCCTCGGGTTCTGTCGGCGCGGATGACGGCGTCGTCGACGGCGCGTCGGTCCCCGCGCCACGGGCCCACGCCGGCAGGACGTCGACCGACTGCCCGGCCTGCCACTGGACCATCGGCGCGGCGGGGGTCTCAGAGCCGGCGCTGAACGTCGCCGGAGCCGGCGCGGGGCCCTCGGTCTCGGACGGCAGGGGCTGGACGGCACTCGCCTCTTCGGGCGTCCGGCCGCCGAGGCCCTTCTTGCGCCGACGACGGCGCGGCTCGCTGCCCACCGCCAGTTCGGCGGCCTCGCGGGCCGCTCGTTCGGCCGCTTCACGGCCGGAGGCATCGCGCGCGGCCTGTTCGGCGGCGGCACGCGCCTGGCGTTCGGCCTCCATCAGGGTGGCGGCTTCGCGGGCGGCGCG
>JBDSLU010000143.1:0-10705 GCA_039916225.1 Vicinamibacteraceae bacterium | reverse complement strand
AGGAGCGTTAGATGAAACCAGGCGGAATGACCGGAACGCGAAGCAAGTCCGTGAAGCCGGCGAAGACGGCAGCGGCGACGACCGAAGCGAAGACAGCCGTGGTCAAGACGGCAGCACCGAAGGCGACGGCGTCGAAGGCAGCGGCGTCGAAAGCTGTCGCACCCAAGGCGGCGACCAAGACGGCGGCGAAGAAGACGGTCGCCAAGAAGACGGCCGTGACGAAAGCAGCCGTGAAGACGGCTGTGAAGAAGGCGCCGGCGAAGAAGCGCTAGCGTCTCGACGCACGGGGCAGCGTCCGCGCCTGCCTCGTGTACTCTCAGCCGAGCGGATTGAGCGCGATCCGGTCCCACCCCGTGGCCTGGCTCAGGGCCAGTTGCCGGTAGTTCTTCGCATCCCCCTCGGCCGTCCCTTCCTCGTACAGATGTGATCGCGTGACGTGCGCCGCGCGGGCCGGTTTGTAGAACAAACCGATGCCGCGGTGATGCGCCTTCTGCGAGTGGTGCCACGTCACCAGCCGGCGTTCCACGACGTCGCCAAGGCCCCGCGCCGGCGCCGCGACCGGGTCGCGCGTCAGCCTCGCCAGGTTCTCGCACATCGTCGGCACGTCGAGGAGCGCCGGGTCGCCAGGCGTGGCGAAATCGTCGGGAAAGCCCACCCGGGCCCCTTCGAGCGCGGCTGCGCAGGCGGCCATGCGGGCCGAGTCCACCCGCGCCGACTCGAGGGCTTGGACGATCGCCGTCAGCGGTTCGGCGATGGCCCGCGCGGCGCCCAGATCGAGCAGTGAATACGGGACGTCGGCGAACGGAGCCCGGTTGGCAGGCGTGTCGAGGAAGAGCGCCAGCTGCTGGGCGATGGCGCGCGCCACGTCGCCAGATGTGGCGCCGGGCATCAACGACGCGAGGAACGATCCCCATGGCCAGATGCCGGCGATCGGCACGATCGACTGCGACGCGATCATGAACTCCCCCGCGTCCCGCAGCTGGTAGGCGGTTTCGAGGGTGTTGGCCAGGCAGGCGCGGAAGACGATGACGGCGGCCCGATCGCCGACGGCCTCGAGCGACGCCGACAGGGTCGTCAGCGGCATCGTGCTCGTGACCGCGGCGTCGTCGGCCTCGGCGTCGAAGAAGAGCCCGAGCGGCCCGTAGCCGTGACCATAGAAGAAGATCACGTAGCGATCGGCCGGGCATTCCCGCTGGCCGAAGCGCAGGAAACTGGTCAGCACGTTGGCCCGTGAGGCGTTCAGGTCGGCGATGTCCTTGAGGACCCGCAGCTTCGAGCGATCGAGCCGGGCCTTGATGCCGCGCCACAGTGGATGAGAGTCGGCCGGGATCGCTTCGAAGCCCCGTTTCTTGGGCGGCGCCTCGGTCAGCACGCCGCGGAACACGCCGCGCGTGTGCTTGAAGTCGACCTGTGCGGCGACGCTCATCTGGCCGAAGTCGGCGGCGTTGCAGAGCGAGCGGAGCTCCTCCTTGGCGGCGACATCGAGTGAATCGCCGCTGCCCTTGTCATCGGCGACGGTATAGGCCAGCACGGCCCACGGTTTTCTCGCGCCGGGTCCAACGTCCATCGCGGCTGCCTCCTGCTCCCGGCTCGTTACTGCCCGGACTGCAAAGTGATCGGGGTATTACCGGGTGACTCGAAGGCATCGCGGGTGAACGCGAAGCCGAACGGCTGGCCGAGCAGATCGGCGGCGTAAGGGGCAGTCGCGGCCGTTCCGCCCGGCCCGCCCTGCTGAGCGTAGGACCAGCCGAGCCCTCCGACCAGGAGCCCGCCCCCGTTCTGCACGAACTCTTCAATGAGCGGGACGTGCCACTGGGCGAAGGCCTGCGGCGGCTCCCAGTCGCTCAAGTACCACAGCACCGCGGCGCAGGCCAGGTCCGCCTCCAGGTCGTCGGGGTCGGCCTTCTTCAGGACCCAGCCGCGGCGTGCGATGAACGCGCGGACCCGCTGCATCCGCTCGACCTTGGCGAACGTGCCCTCCCACGCCAGGATCGTCACCGGCTTGGCGCAACCAGGCTGCGCCTCGAGCGGCGTCAGCCAGGCCAGGGCGTTCTGCGCGAAGAGCAGGTTGTCGCTGCCCTCGGTGACCTCTTCGTCGAGCGTCAGCGCATCCTGGGCGTACACGACGACACTGCCCGATCCGTACTTGCGCGAGGCGGCGAAGACGCGAGACTGGGGCCGGCCGTCGAACGTCGCCATCGCCTCCGGCAGCCGCCCGAGCGAGCGCCACTCGTCGTTCCCATCGCCGATCGGCGCCTTGTCGCACAGCCCGAGCACGCACAGGCTGCCCGGCTGCCCCTGGTTCATGTTCAGGCTGAGGCCCTCGAACAGGCTGAGGAGGGCGCGCTCCTTCTCTTCGTCGGCGGTGGCCCGTTCGAGCAGCGCCCAGACCGACAGCACCAGCAGGGAGACCACCGTCGCGCACGCGATGCCCCACGCCACCAGCTTCCGCCGGCGGTTGCGTCTGACGCTCCGGCGGACGAAGGCGACCTCCCTGGCGTTGAAGGCGTGCTGCGGGTCCTTCAGCGCCCGCTTCGCGACGGCGAGATTGGGGTTCTTGTTCCACAGCAACTGCGTGTCGCGGGTCTGCGCGAACTGGTCGGCGTCCGGACCGAGCCGCTGGCCGAGTAGCAGGGCGTCGCGGCCGGTCGCGTGGATCCACTCGTGCAGCGTCTTCCAGGCCCGGACGAGCGCGTCGTGGGCCGGCTCGATGTAGTCCTCGCCCTTGACGATCAGGCGGGCGTCGACGAGGCGCTCGACGACGAGTTGGGCGCGCGGGTTCTCGTCGGGCGAGTAATCGAGGTCGGCGATCGGCACGCGCCGGCCGGCCAGGTCGCCCTCGACCGAGACCATGCGCAGCATGATCTTCCGCATCGTCGCCTGCTGCGCCGGATCGAGGGCCTGATACAGCTCGTCGGCCTTGCTGCGCAGGGCCCCCATCACCCCGCCCAGCCGCTCGTAATCGCTCTTCGTGAGCGCGCGATCCTGGCGGCCGGAGGCCCGATACGCCTCGTAGAGCTCGCTCAGCGCGTAGGCGAGCAGCGGCAGCGCGCCGGGCGACTGCACCACGTCGCCGACGATCTCGTCGACCAGCTCGGGCGGGTCGAAGATCAGGACCTCCTGCATGGTCGGCATCAGGATGATCTCCTTCAGCTCCTCGAGGCTGAACGGCGGCACCGTGCAGCGGCCAGCGTCCCAGGCGGCTTTGAGCTCGCCGCCGCTCACCTGCGGCTCGAAGTCCGAACGGACCGTGACGATGACACGGTGGATGCGGGCTTCGTCGTCGACCACCTGGCGGAGACGCGCCAGGAACGCCGTCCGCTCGGCCGGATCGGCGCACCGCGTAATCAGCTCCTCGAACTGGTCGATCAGCAGGACGGCCTTCGGCGCCCCGGCCGGGCCGACTTCGGCCAGGGCCTGCTCCAAGGCCGCCACTGGATGGAGCCCCGGCCGCATGACCGGCAAAATGCGATGGCCGGCCTCGCGCAGCAGCGGCAGCAGGCCGGCCTTGACGACCGACGACTTGCCGGTGCCCGACGCGCCGCTGACCACCAGGAACCGCACCGCGTCGCAGCGCGCCTGCAGCTCGCGGATGGCCCGGTCGCGCCCGTAGAACAGGGTCTTGTCGGCCTCGTCGAACGACTGCAGACCCTTGTACGGGCTGCGCGAGGGAATCGGCGGCAGGTTCAGGCGATGCGTCGGGTGCAGGAAGACGAACTCGCCCTTGTCGTGCTTGCGCAAGGGGAAGAAGCCGGGCGTCTGGCGCTTGCCCTGGCCGGCCTCCAGCGTCTCCGGCTCGACGCGATCGCGGACGTAGGCGTAGACCTCGGTGGCGGTGATCACGCCATCGCCGTCGCGGCCCGTGCGGAAGTCGGCGGCGCCGGTCAACGCGTCGAACAGGGCGAGCGCGAAGGGCGAATGCGCCTCGCCATCGCTGGTCGCGGCAACTCCCCGGTCGCCGGTGGCGCGGCCGTGCAGCACGTCCATCGCCTTCTGGTCGTAGGCGGCGGACGTGATGACCTGCCATGCCGGATCGAGCACGAACCGGTCGAACCGCTCCTTGTAGATCCGCTTCGGCATCAGCGAGCCGATGGCCCGCGATCGGCTGGCCCACTGGAACGCGCCCGAGAAGCAGCAGTCGAGGATCAGCAGCAGATGCCGGCAGGGCAACGCCTGCAGCGCGTGCTGCAGGTCGGCCATCGGAATCAGCGTCTTCCGGTCGGCCGGGTCGGCGTCGGCGGGCACCAGGTAGCCGGCCGGTCCGTCGTCGCCATCGGCGGCGATGCCGTGTCCGGCGAAGTAGAACACCACCCGATCGTCGGCCTGCACCAGCCGGGCCATCGTCTCGCCGAGCAGCGTGCGCAGCGCCGCGCCCGTCGGGTTCAACAAGGGTGCCTGGACGTCGAAGTGCTGCTGCTCGGCCAGCACCTGGGCCAGCCGGCGCGCGTCGCTGACCGCGGTCTTGAGCGGCGAGACCTGCTGGTAGGCGTCGATGCCGACGATGAAGGCATGGTGACGCGCGAATGGCAGCGCCTGGTGATCCTGGCGCGGCGGCGTGTCACTCATGTCGTCGTACCACGCGGACCTTGATGTGCTCGGTGAACCACTCGTTGGTGTGGACCACCTTGCGGGGCGGATCGAGGCTCTCGGTCATCCTCGTATCGCCGTACTCCTCCCCCAGCGTCAGCGACGGCTGCGCCAGCATGAAGTCGTCGACTTTCTCGGTGGCGATGACCAGCGTGAAGGGCTCGACCGACTGGTCGACGCCGTCCTCGAGGTAGAAGTCGTCGGTCGGCCCGTCGCCCCACACCGTCAGCCAGGTGTCGACGGGCACGATTCCATCGTTGGGCAAAATGTAGATGCCATAGGCGTCCGTGAAGTAGATCAGCACCACGAAGAGCGGCTGCCCGGTCCGATTGCGCACCCGCAGGCGGCCCCGGATTCTCCGCCATCGACCGGCGTCCTGGGCGAAGGTCAGGGTGGTGTCGGTCCCCTCGTGGGTGCGCTCGGAGCCGTCGGCGAGACGCTCGACGAAGACGATGTCCACTTTCGTTCGGTCCATCGCCGTCCGGCGGTTCTGCAGCGCGAGGCAGCGCTCCCACTGCAACACCTGCCGCACGGCCGGCGCCAACGCGGCCGCGGCCGCGGCGAGGGCGTCGCCGCCGGCGAGCCTGGCGAACCCGATCGCCTGCTCCCGCCCCGCGGCCGTCAGCACCAGGCGTCCGTCGCGGGCGGTCAGAGCGTAGCGCGCCCCCTCGGGGCCGGCGATCACACTGACGTGGACACCGCGTTGCCCGAGGGCGGCCTGCAGCACCGCACGCGTCGCGTCGTCCCCGGCGAACGCGATGGGCATCGGCGCCGCCGGCAAGCTGGTGACCTCGGCGACGTAGCGCGCCGATTCGCTGCTGTCGAAGTCGAGCTCGATTTCGCTCGTCCGCGGCCCGACCTGGACGGCGCGGGCGGTGCCAGCGGCGGTCGACGGATCGTGTTCCGGATACAGCACCAGGGAGACGGCGGCCTCCGGCTGGTCGGGCACGCCGGCAAGAGCGCCGCATTCCACCGTCCAGGCGCCCTGATCGCAGTAGGCCAGATACCGGCCGCGCCCGGCTCCCGTCAGGGACCGACCGAGGAACCCGGCACCGGCGTCGAACCGGTCGAAGGCCTCGAACTGCGGATCCTGGTCGAAGGCGCGCGATCGGACCGCGGCGCGGCAGCGGACGAACAGATCGGCGTAGCTGATCACCCCGCCCGACGACTCGAGGACGTCGACCAGCGTGCGGGTGAACAGGCCGTGCCCGGTCGCTTCCTGCGCCAGTTGCCCGCGTTCGCAGGCGGCCAGCAGAATGTGCCGGGCGGTCGGCACGAACAGCGGCTGTCCGGTGTCGCGGAGCCGAGCGTAGTGGCCGTCCACGTAGCTCTCGAGCGGGCGCTCGGTCGTGACCGCGGTCGTCAGGCGTGGCGTGAGGCCCCGAACAGCTTCGACCGCGCGGGTGCCGGAGCCCGAGTGGCAACAGTCGAACAGCACCACCGTGTGGGCGTCGTTCCTGGCCACCTCCGCGATCAGGATGGCCAACTCCTTGTCGGCCAGGTCGAACCCGCCCGGGCGACGGCTGTCCGAGCACACCAGCCCCTCGTCCAGGCCGTCCGGAAAAGATTCGCGGAAGGCCGCGTTCGAGGCCCAGTGGGCCCCGTGGCCGCAGAACTGGAAGAGCGCGACGTCACCGGCGCGAGCCTGACCGAGGTGCGACCGGAAGCTGGCGATGACGCTGGCCCGGGTGGCATCGCCGTTCTTCAAGACCTCGACGGCGAGAGCGGCCGGGTCGACCTGGCGGCGCAGGTAGTCGTGCAACAGGTCGACGTCGTTGAGGCAGCCATCGAGCGACTCGATGTCCGGGCCGTAGTCGTTGACCCCCACGAGGAGCGCAAACACGCGGTTCGCCACCACCGGCATGATAATGCGCGGCGAGGCGCCGCAGACGTTGGCCCGGCCTTTCGAAGGCTCAAGCGGCCAGCCGTACTTAGCGCGCGGCGGTGATCCACTCGTCGATCTTCTGCTCGAGCACCGGCATCGGCAGCGACCCGGTGTCGAGCACCTGCGTATGGAACGCGCGCGGATCGAACCGGGCCCCGAGCTGCGTTTGCGCCTTGGCTTTCAGTCGCGCGATCGTCAACTGCCCGATCTTGTAGGCCAGCGCCTGGCCTGGAGTGGCGATGTAGCGCTCGACCTCGATGGTCACGTCCGTTCGACTCATCGGGGAATTGGCCAGCATGTAGTCGATGCCCTGCTCACGGGTCCACCCCTTGGCGTGGATGCCGGTGTCGACCACGAGCCGCATGGCTCTGAGCATCTCGTCGCTGAGCCCTCCCATACGCTGGTAGGGATCGACGCCCACTGCCAGTTCCTTCCAGAGGCTCTCCGCGTACAGCGCCCAGCCTTCGATGAACGCCGTGTTGCCGCCGAACCGCATGAACGCCGGCAGGGCCGCGTTCTCCTGAGCGATGCTGAACTGGAAATGGTGGCCGGGGCTTCCTTCGTGCAGGAACAGCGTTTCCATGCCCCACGTGTAGCGGGAGGCGAGGTCGTAGGTGTTGTAGTGGAATACCCCGTGGCGCGCTCCGTCGGGCGTACCAGGCACGTAGTCCCCACCTGCGGCGCTCTTCTCCATGTAGGCCGGCGTCGGTCGGATGTCAAGCGGCGTCTTCGGAAGAAGCGAGAACTGCTCGCCGATGCGGGCGCGCACGCGCTTGTCGATGGCCAGGTAGCCATCGCGAAGCTGCGCGGACGATGTCGGCTGGAACCGCTTGTCGGTGCGCAGGGTGGGGAAAAACTCGGGCAACGTGCCGGCGAAGCCGACGGCCCGCTTCTGGGCGTCCATCTCACCGAGAATCCGCGCGACCTCGGACAGACCGAGCGTGTGGATGTCCTCGGCCGCGAGCGGCAGGGTGGTGTGGCTCTCGATCAGATAGGCGTAGAGCTTCGCCCCGCCAGGCATGGCCGATAGCCCGACGCTCTCTCGGGCCACTGGCAGGTACTCCTTGGCCAGGAAATCGCGCACGCGGGTCTCGGCCGGCAGGAGGACGTCGCGAATGATTGCGGCATACGTGGCCTTCAATCGTTTCTGGTCGGCCGGCGATATTCCCTTCGGGAACGCCTTCACCGGGCCGTAGAACGTCGAGCCCTCGACGCCTTGGGCGATGACGCCGTCGAACTGCCCAATGGTGTTACGAACCACGAGCGTCGGCTGGACCACGCCGGATCTCATGCCCTCGCGAAAGCGCACGATGGCGGCGTCCAGGTAGATGGCGTACTCGCGATGGCGCTTCAGGTTGTTCTCGTAGTCGACGAGCGTACGGAAGGGGGCGACGCTCTGGCCCGACGCGATGTCGGGATAGAAGACCGGGAGGGTGTAGAAGTGATCGATCGGCCGCACCACGGTCGCCGCGATGATCTCCGGCGACCGGCCGCGGAGCGCAATCGCGGCCTGGTTTTTGAATACGTCGTAGGCGATCCGGTCGACGGGGATGAGCCTGGCCCGATCGATGGCCGCCAGCCGACGGAGATCGCTCTCGGCGGCGGCGCGCTCAGCGGCCAGGTAGGCGTCCGACAGGAAGTCGCCCAGCCGGTCGGCATGTCGCGGGTCGCCCCGATACAGAGCGTCGAGGGGATTGCGCGTCAGAAAGGCCTCGTCGCTCTCGTGGAAGAGGGCTTTCAGCGCTCGGCCCTCGGCACCGGCCGCTGCGACGGGTGTGACCGGGGCAGCCACCTGGGCGAGGGGCGAAACACCACCGACGAGCAGCGGGGTGACCAGCAGGGCGGCGAGAAGATGACGCATCCTGGGCTCCAAACGGAATGGTGTCGGCAGGTCGTGATCCGGCGTCAGCAGTGGCGAGTTGCGTGGCAGCTTACCTGAACGCCGCGGCTCGCGCTGGCACGCGATCCCGCGGCCGTTCCGCGGCCTGCGGTCAAGTCCTCGACACCTGGGTGGCGTTCGTATAGAAGTCACCACGACATGCGACGCCTGTTCCCCCTTGCACTCGTCGTCCTCGCCGCCAGCTGCCGGCCGGCCGCACCGCCCGCGACGCAGCCCACGATGCCGCCAGCGACCCAGAGCACGACCTCGCCTGCGGCCCAGGCCACGACAGCCCCGACCAACGATCGCCTGGCCCTGCCGGGCGGATTCGAGTCGACCGTCTTCCACGACGGTGTCGGCCGCGCCCGCCACCTGGCAGTGACCAGTGACGGCATCGTCTACGTGAAGCTCCGCGGGCAGGTCCAGGGCCAGCCCCCGGCCGGGTTCAAGGGCGTCGTCGCGCTCCGCGACACCACCGGGGACGGACGCGCCGACGACGTCGAGTACTTCGGCGCCTACGAGGACGTCGGCGACTACGGCACGGGGATGCGGATCTACGAGGGCCAGATCTACTTCACCACCGCCGGCGAGGTGTACCGGCAGAAGCTGACGCCCGGTCAGCTCGTGCCGACGGCACCGGTCGAACTCGTGCTGAAGCACGGCTACCGGCAGCAGGTGCGGTCGTACGAGCACATCGCCAAGCCGATCACCTTCGACGACAAGGGGCATCTCTACGTGCCCTTCGGCGCGCCCGGCGACGCCTGCCAGGATCGCAACCGCCAGCCCGGGGCCCCGGGCGCCATGCCCTGCGGCCAGCTGGAATGGCACAGCGGCGTCTGGCAGTTCGACGCCCGCAAGCTCGATCAGACCGAGAAGGACGGCCGCCGCTACGCGACCGGCGTCCGCAGCCTGGTGGCGATGACCTGGAATCCCGAAGCGCACGAACTCTACGCCGTGCAGCACGGCCGCGACGATCTCTATCGCTCGTGGCCGCAGTATTACTCGCGCTGGCAGAGCGCGATCCTGCCGTCCGAGGAATTCTTCCGGGTCACCGACGGCTTCGACGGCGGCTGGCCGTACTACTACTTCGACTGGATGCAGGGGAAGAAGCTGCTCAACCCGGAGTACGGCGGCGACGGCAAGAAGGAAGGCGACGGCGCCAAGCTGACGCCGCCGATCGTCGGCTTCCCCGGCCACTTCGCGCCGAACGATCTGCTCTTCTATCAGGGCACGCAGTTCCCCGAGCGCTACCGCCATGGCGCCTTCATCGCCTTCCACGGCTCGACGATCCGCATGCCTTATTCGCAGGGCGGCTACATCGTCGCCTTCGTGCCGATGCGCGACGGCAAGGCCGCGGGCGAATGGGAAGTGTTCGCCGACGGCTTCTCCGGCATCGATGCGATTCCAAACACCGGCGACGCCGCCGGCCGCCCGATGGGCCTGGCCGAGGGTCCCGACGGGTCGCTCTACGTCAGTGAGAGCGTCAAGGGCCGAATCTGGAAGGTGACCTATCGCGGCAAGCGCGACGGGTTCGGAACGAAGCAGCTGGCGGCGATGGCGACGCGCAAGGCGACGCAGATGCACATCCGGCAGCCGGACGAGCAGAAGGATGTCCTCGGCGGCGAGGTCTACGCGGCGGGCGGACGGCTGTATCAGACCTACTGCGGCGCCTGCCATCAGGGCGACGGCAAGGGCGACGGCGCGCGCTTTCCGCCGCTGAGCGCTCGGAGCTGGGTCCCGGGCAACAAGCAGCGGCTGATCTCAGTGGTGCTGTTCGGGCTGTCCGGCGAGATCCAGGTCGACGGCAAGGGTTACAACGACGTCATGCCGGCGAACGGGTTCCTGAGCGACGCTCAGATCTCGCAGATCCTGACCTACATCCGGCAGAACTTCGGCAACCTCGAACAGGGCGTCAGCGTCGCCGAGGTCGCCGATCGTCGCGCCAAGGGACCGTGGACACCGCCGACGCCGCCACCAGGGACCGCGCCGACATCAACGACGCCGGCATCCACGCCCCCGCCTCCGGCGGTGCCCACCCCGCCGGCGCCGCCGCGCTGATGCCGCGTCGGGCCAGCGGGACGATGACCGGCCGCCGGACGCGGCTGCTGGCCATCCCGGTTCTCATCGCGCTCGGCTGGCTCGCGGCGTGCCGAACCGCGCCGCCGGCGCGGCCGGCCGGGCCACCGGGCCCGCCGACGGTGATCCTGCTGTCGCTCGACGGCTGGCGGTGGGACTACCACACCCAGGCGACGTTGCCGGCCATACGCCGGCTGATCGACACCGGTGTGCGCGCCGAGGGGCTCATCCCCGGATTCCCGAGCAAGACGTTTCCGAACCACTACTCGATCGTGACC